>JBEKIN010000042.1:0-19865 GCA_050011735.1 Acidobacteriaceae bacterium
CGGCGATCTGCTGCGGCAGGTTGCGGGCTGGGCGCGGAGGCGCGACATTGCTGTGCAATTAACGGGGATCGACTTGAATCCTTATGCAGCGCGCGCGGCAGCGGAGTTCACGCCTAAGGAGTTCGGAATCGCGTGGGTGACCGGTGACGCTTTGGAGTATCGACCGAAGAAGCCGGTGGATATCGTCGTGAGCTCGCTGATGGCGCATCATCTGGAGGATGAGGAGATCATTGCGCTGCTGCGGTGGATGGAATCGACCGCGCAGGCAGGTTGGTTTATCAATGATCTGGAGCGGTCGGAGTGGAGTTGCAGAATGTTTGAGTGGGTGGCGGAGGTGGCGGGATGGCACCGGTTTGTGCGGCATGATGGGCCAGTGTCCTTCCGTCGGGCCTTCCGGAAGGAGGACTGGCTGCGGTTGCAGGGGATGGCTGCGGTCTCGCGGGAGGCTGTGACGGTGGAGCATTGGTGGCCGGGACGGTTGTGCGTGGGGCGGTGGAAGTGACATCGGTGGCGGCCGGGGGCGGCACGGTTGCGGCTGAGGCCTGGCTGGCGCGGGTGGATGTCCATTGCGGTGAGCTGCTCTCACTGTCGCGAAACTCGTGGCACAACTCGTAACGTCTAACCATCTGAGAGCGAATCATGCCAACTTCCACGCTGCTGGAGCGCAGCTCCACCGATTCCAGATTCGAGACGATTCTCTGGGTCTCCCTCGGTCTCACTGCGCTCTTTGTCTTCATCACCTCAGAAGTTCTCCTCGTCACCGATTACCCCATGTACCATGCCTACCGACTGCAGGTCATTGCCGACCGCCGTCTCCTCATCCCGCATACACTCGCCGGAATCTTCGCTCTCCTGATCGGCCCCGTCAATTTCTCCTCGCGGATCCGCCAGCGTCACCTCCAACTCCATCGGGTCCTCGGCTTTATCTACGTCGTATCCGTCTTCATTGGTTCCTTCACGGGGATCGCTCTCGCAGCCGGCCGTCCGGGTTTGCCCGGAACCTCCATGCAGGCCGCTGCCTGGATGGTCTGCACCACCGCCGCTTTCGTCGCTGCACGCAACCGTCAAATCGCCGTGCACCGCCAATGGATGGCCCGCTCCTATGCTGTCACCTTTACCTTTGTCTCCAGCCGTGTGCTGAACCTTTGGCCGCGTTACTGGAGCCACCTGGGCGACGTCCTCGCCGCCGTCGGCGTGATCGCCTTCACACTTGCCTCGCTGCTGATCGTGGACGTCGGCCTCAACTGGCGCGAGCTCACCACACGCCGTGACGGATCGTCGGCTGGGAGGCCATGAGATTTTCAGGGCCTACTCATGAAGGCGGGCGATCCACATCTCGCCCTTGAGATTTTGGGATTGCCAAAAATCCTATTTTCCGAAGCTGGTCCCCTCCAGCTCCGAGCTGAGCATAGGACCGGAACCACCCAGCTGTCCGACTATCCTCATCACCGCGGGCTTCTCACCTTTCAGGACCCAAACCATCACATCTTTCGGCTGAAGGCCGAGCAGCTTCGCAATCACTCCCAGGATGCCACCCAATTCCGGATGGATGCGAAACACCGTCGCCTTAAGGGTCTGTCCCGTCTTTTGAAACGGTTGCTCGCCATCCGGCGAGATCAGGATCCGAATCAATCGCCCGCCGAAGACTGGCGCCAGTATCCCCACCCGAAACGGCGCCGTATTGGGCGGCACATTCAGCAGCAACGTTCCGACGAACCCGTTCGCCAGGTCATCCGGCAGGTCGATGTGCTCGCTCTCGACATGTATCTTGCCATTCTCGTCCGCTGTGCGGCTGGTCGCGATGCCGGTAGCGGCTTCCACCGCGAAGTCGACGGGCTTCGCAAAGAACGGCCCTTGCTCTATGTGATGGTTGCGTACTAACCGAAACGTGCCCTGCTGCCTGTACGTCGTCGTCTCATCATCAATCGACCCATCTACAAAGCGATAGGTCAGGTGCATCGTGACCTCATCGGCCTGCACGTCCTCCGTAAACTCAACCCGGGCGATGATTTTTCCAGTCTCGGAGCGCGCCACCATGAACTCGTGTCTCGGGAGTTGGATATGTCTTACTGAAATTCGTTCTGCGCCCGCTGCGGTGCACAACGTGATCGCCAAAAAAGCGGCTACCAGGAAATCGTTTCGCCTCATCAAATACCTCGTTCTAACACCTTAGACGCCTTCCGCTCCCCGACGAACCCGGCATATTCTCACCTCGGCATGTGCATCCGTCCAGCCAGCTCCTTACCGCTCCGAAATTACGATTTGTACAGAATGAGGTGCCGAACTGCTTTCTGGGCGTCTACTAGAGAGGTGGAGTCCGCTGCAAATTGACTGGACATCCAGTGAATTGGGAGGGAATGGTTTGCAAGACGATGTACTGATCCTCGGTGGTGGAGTGGCAGGCTGTGCGGCTTCGATCGCGCTCGCTCGAAGGGGACGAAGCGTCACGCTGATCGAACGCGAGCCCACACCGCGCCATAAGGTCTGCGGAGAATTTCTAAGCGGTGAGGCCCTTGAGGATCTGCGTGCGCTCGGCATCGACGTGGCCTCTCTTGGCGCAGTACCCATCAATTATGTTCGCCTTGCCGCTGCCAGACGCGCCGCAGAGGCTCCTTTGCCGTTTCCAGCGGCCTCGCTCACGCGCAAGGCGCTTGATACAGCGCTCATTGCCGAGGCGGTCGCCGCGGGGGCCCGCGTCGAGCGCGGCCGCAATGTGCAGGCGCTCGCTCACACGACAGCCAACCTCTGGCAGGCTACGCTGGACGACGGCATCACATACGAAGCCCCAACCGCCTTTCTCGCCACGGGCAAGCACGATCTGCGTGGCCACGGTCGCCCGAAGGACCCTCACCAATGGGTCGGCTTCAAGATGTATTACCGACTGTCTGCCGCCCAGACCGCTGACCTGGTAGACGCCTCCGAGTTGACGCTCTATTCCGGAGGCTACGGTGGTATCCAACCGGTGGAAGACGGCATCACGAATTTCTGCTGTGTGGTCCAACGGCGGTATTTTGCACATGCGGGTCTTCGCTGGGAGGGCCTCCTTGCGAAGATGCAGCAGGACTGTCCCCACCTGGCGATGAGGCTAGCCGGTGCGGAGCCGCTACTCGACAAACCGATCACCATTACTCATATCCCGTACGGTTACATCCGCCGCGCAACAGAGGATGGGCTCTACTGCATCGGCGATCAGGCAGCCGTAATCCCCTCGTTCACGGGCGATGGTATATCCATCGCCCTGCATTCTGCCCGCCGCGCCGCGGCTGCATATCTTGCCGCGGAGCCGGCGCCGGTCTTTCAGCCAAAACTGCGCTCCGCAATGCTGCCCCAGATGCGTCTTGCCGAGGTCGCTGCCGACTGCTTGAACAACGCACTCGCGCGAGCTGTACTACCGTTCTGCCTCAGCGTCTGGCCCGGCGTGATGCGCGTGACGGCAAAGCTGACACGCGTCGCCCAGCACCCCGCTGTTCCTCCCATGCAGTCGCCAGCCGAAATCTAGCTACGCTAAAAACAACTCTCAGTAGTGAAAGCACCATAGGAGAGATGCAATGAAATCCTTCGCGGTCTCAGCCTTCGCTGTCATACTCGCTCCAGCCGCACTCGCCCAACATCAGACCTTCGTCGTCAATCCCGATGCCAGCGAGGTCAAGATGACGCTCAACACGACCCACGAGGTCGTCAACGGCACGTTTCACATTCAATCCGGATCGATTGAGTTTGACCGCAGCGCTCCTAAGATGTCGGGTTCGGTGGTCGTCCTCGCCGGCAGCGGCAAGACCGGCAATGACAGTCGCGACAAAAAGATGAACAAGGACATCCTTAAGGTCGAACAGTACGCAAATGTTTCCTTTGAGCCGAAGTCCTACGCTGGCGTCATCGCTCCATCCGGAGACTCAACCATCCAGGTAACTGGCATCTTCACACTCCTCGGCACGCCCCATGAGATCACCATCCCCATCCTTGTGCATCTTGAAGGCACAACCACAACAGCCAAGGCTCATTTTGTCGTACCGTACATCCAATGGGGACTGAAGGATCCGGGTTTTATGTTCTGGAAAGTGGACAAGGACGTCACGATTGACCTCTTTCTTAATGCCCGGCTTACATAATAGAGAACCGCCTTCTCTCCACCCAATGATGTCATGCGTCAGCATCAGGGCTGAAGCGAATTGAGTCTCCCGGCCACTTCGATCAGTGCGAGCTCAATATTCACGATGATCAATGTCTCACAGCAACGGCTTCTCGTCGGATTAGTGGTTATCGCTCTTTTTGGGTTTCTAGGAACGACCATGGTGCCGGCTCAACAACTCGACACAGCTTCAGTAGTCCATCAGGTGGACGCGGCGGTCAAAGCCAGAATTGAGAATCTTGCGGGATACACGGTGACCGAGCACTATGCCGTTTACAGGGGCGATGACGAAATCCATCCCATCGCCGAAATGACGGTAATGACGACCTACAAAAAGGGATCCGGAAAAAGCTACGTCATCGTCTCCAGGGGAGTACTTGGCAAACCACTCACGCGTGATCAATTCGAAGCTGTTGGCGTCGCGGTTACTCTGTGCAGCCTTAGTCGCTTTGCGATACTCGCTCGGGTCGACGCCGTCAGTGAGTAGTTTGCGCGAGTGGTCCCGCCGATCACGGGCATCTTTCAGTGCCACGTCCGGGTAGATGCCGAGGGACAGCCGCTTCTCTTTGCCGCCAAATCGATACTTGAGCCGTTACCACTTTCCACCTGCTGGGGAGACCTCCAGGTAGAGACCGCGCTCGTCGAAGAGCTTCAGGGTCTTTTTGCCAGCCTTGGCGTTGCGAATGGCGGTGTTCGTTAGCGGCATTGGGGGCAACTCCTTCTGGATGCAGGTCAGTTGCCCCCAATGTTGCCCCCGTTTGCCCCCATTTGCCCCCAGATGTCAATGGACATGTCTGGGCCTCTATGGACGAAAAAGCAGCAAAAAACCCTTATTTCTCGGCCTATTCGGGCTTTATCAGACTAGCTTGGATTTGGAGGTGGTGGCCAGGGACGGGATCGAACCGCCGACGCCGGCCTTTTCAGGGCCGCGCTCTACCACTGAGCTACCTGGCCGCCGGAGGGTTCCAGCAAGGAGAGGAGTCGTCCAGGGAGGACCAGCAACAACTGCTGCGCTCACCCAACGACCTCGGCAAGTATAACAAAGGGCCCTCTACCTCCGAAGTCGGTGCCTCTCAGCACTGCCCCAAGGAGAATCCTCGCATCCTACCTTCTGTCATTAGCAGGAGAGACTCCCATGACCCCAACCCGCACCGAAACACCCAAACCCACAACCTCCGCACCCGACCCGTGCTCCACCACCACCGACCGCAACGCCCCCGCCGGCAGCAAAACCTCCCTCGGCGCCAAGTCCGACTGCAATGGCCGACCCACCACCGACGACAGCGTCGTCGAGGCCATGGACGAGCAGGGCCCCATCCTCACTCCGCCCGCTTAAAAGAGCACTAACCGCGGCTAGCTTCCAACTTCGCGCCAACGAAAATGGGCGCCCGCAGGCGCCCAGTACCCTTGTCTCTGTTGCCTACTGCCTATTGCCTGCTGCCTGGTTTTTCAACGAATCAGCGTCAGTACGCCCCGCACCGCCGCCACCAGCCCAACCCAAATCACACCGCTCAGCAGCAGCCCACAAATCGCGCCGCGCGCCGGAGCCATTATGGCTCGCTCCTCTTTCTGTTCCTGGGGCGACACATAATTGGCTTTCGCCTCATGCCAGTGGCCCGCCGCATCGTATCCCGCGCCGTAACGGATCACATCGATGGAGATCAACATGGTCAGCTCCTCTCCGCCCGCCCAATTCCAGGGTCAATGGAAAAATGGTCGCAGAGCCGCCCCCATTCTGCATGTGACATCGATCACCCTGCTGCGCCGAATCGCGGCAGCCGGTAGTCGATCCGGCAGGCAGAGCACCCTGACCGCAAACAGGGATTTTCCCGGCACCGGGCACAAAATCCGGCCCTCACTGGTTTTGAAAGGGAAGTCTCGTCGGCGCTGACTGGAGTGATGCGCCCGCTACGCCCGCAACCGGCTGCGCAGCTCCTCGGGGATCCGATCCTGCAGCACCCGCGCCTGCTCCATCGCCACGCCCGTCAGGTACCCTGGCGCCGGAGTCGCAATCGCCACCAGAATCCACGCCGCCAGCGACGCCAGCAGCCCCAGAATCGCTGCCGCCTGCAGCGTGAACACCACCGCCGTGTGCTCCAGGTGAATGACTTTGGCCGCTGTCCGCAGCGGCTCCACGTGGTGGATCACCGCCAGCGCCAGCAAAAACGCCGCGATGCACAAGGTGCTGAGGCTGATCAGAGCAACGTCGATGGTCCGGTGCAGCCTCTGCCGTGACCGGCAAAACGCACACGTCGCCAGATGTTCCTCGTAATCAGTGCGCATCTCGGGTGAAATCCCCGAAATGTCATAACGCCAGCTGGATAATATGTCCCCGACGACCGAATCGGTGCAGGTGCTCATCGTTTCAGGTCCTCATTTTCCCCTCACCTCGCGAATGCCCGGCCGACAGCCCTGAGGTGAGATTCCAAATAAGGGGCGGCTCTGCATAATTATAGCCCTGTTAGCTTACAGGACAATAGCGGCCATCGGCCGATCCTGTTCGGCCAGCAGTAAGTGGTTCGCCAGCAAACTCATCCTGTCCCGCAGGGCCCGCTCCGCGGAGATTCGCGCCAGCTCCGGAAGATTGTTGTTTTCTGAAAGATGAGCGAGCACTACATAAGCCGCCCCGCCATCGTAGCTCCTGGCCAGAAACTCCGCAGCCGCGTCGTTGGACAGGTGACCAACCCGTGACATCACCCGCTGCTTTACCGACCACGGATACGGCCCGTCCCGCAGCATGTCCACGTCGTGGTTCGACTCCAGCATCAGCACGTCCGCCCGCCGCAGATGCGCATGCACGTTAGATGGCATGTAGCCCAGATCCGTCGCAATGGCGATGCGAACGCCGTCCGCTTCAAACACAAATCCCACCGGATCAACAGCATCGTGCGGGGTAGTAAACGGCGTCACCGCAATGTCGCCGATCCTGAACCCGCTCCCCGACCGGAAATATTCCACAGTGGGAAGGGAAGTCGGGTCCTTCTCCGGCTGACTCAGCACCTCTTCCGCCGCTGCTTTCTCTTCCTCATCCGGTTCACTGCTCACGTCCGCCGAACACCGCGCGGCCCTCGTAGCGTCCTGATCGCTAATCACTGATCTCTGATCACCGTGTTCTGAGCTCTGAGCGGAGCCTGCCCTGAGCGAGTCGGCGGGAGCCGGCGAGTCGAATGGGTGCTCTGTGCTCTGCTGTTCCTCAACCCTGACCGCTGAACGCTGAACGCTGTCCGCCTGGGCTCTGCGTTGTGCCAGCCACTCCGCATACGTGATCCGTTTTTGCGGAGTCGTCCACCGCACCCAGGCGCGATGCGTCGGCTCCGTCAGATACACCGGAATCCCCAGCTTCCGCGCCGTCACCGCCATGCCCTGCACGTGGTCCTGATGTTCGTGGGTAATCAGAATCGCGTCGAGCGCCGACGGCTCCTCGCCCGCCGCCTTCATCCGCTTCATCAGCTCGCGGCAGGAGAGGCCGGCATCCACCAGAATCCGCGTCGTCGCGCTGGCGACAATAGTGCTGTTGCCCTTCGACCCACTGGCCAGCACCGTCATCCGCACCATACCCGGAGCATACGCCCGATGCGTGTGGAACGGACGGCGCGTTCGCTGCTGGCAGGTACCGACGGAACACCAGTCAGTACGTGTAAAACCCGCGCCCGCTCTTCCGCCCCAGCCACCCCGCATCCACCATCCGCACCAGCAGCGGACACGGCCGGTACTTTGGATCCCCCAGCCCCTCGTGCAGCACCCGCATAATATCCAGGCACACATCGAGGCCGATAAAATCCGCCAGCGTCAGCGGCCCCATCGGATGCGCCATCCCCAGCCGGAACACCTCGTCCACCGCGTCCGCGGTCGCCACGCCCTCCATCACTGCATACATTGCCTCGTTCAGCAGCGGCATCAGCACCCGGTTCGACACGAACCCCGGCGCGTCGTTCACCTCCACCGCCGTCTTGTCCAGCTTCTCCGCCAGCGTCGCCACAGTCTCATACGTCTCCTGCGACGTCTGCAGCCCCCGGATCACTTCCACCAGCTTCATCACCGGGACCGGGTTGAAGAAGTGCATCCCAATCACTCGATCCGGCCTCTGCGTCTGCGCCGCCAGTTTTGTTATGGATATCGACGACGTGTTCGACGCCAGGATCACCTCCGGCCGCGCAATCCCATCCAGATCCTGAAAAATCGCCTTCTTCGTCTCGAACCGCTCCGTCGCCGCCTCCACCACAAAATCCGCCTCGGCCAGCGCTTTCCGGTCCAGGGTTCCTTCAATCCGCCGCAGCGCGTCGTCGACGTTGTCCAGCGAAATCTTTCCCTTTTCCGCCTCGCGCCCCAGATTCTTCCGGATCGTCTCCAGTCCCCGATCCAGAAACCGCTGCTCCACCTCGCACAGCAGCACCCGCAACCCGCTCCGCGCAAACACATGAGCAATCCCATTGCCCATCGTTCCCGCGCCAATCACGCCGACGGTCTGAATCTCCCTCACAGCCCGCACCTCTTCGACCAAACGATGCTTAGAAGCATCCATTCCCGCAATCGATACGCCGAACGCTACCTGATCCCCACCACCAGCGCGGTCACGTTATCCCGCCCCCCCGCCTCGTTCGCCGCGTCCACCAGGCTCTGCGCCGCCCGCTCCAGATCGCTGCCCGCTCCGAGAATCCGCCCAATGGCCTCTTCGTCTACCTCGCGCGTCAATCCGTCCGAACAGAGCAGGAACAGGTCCCCCTTCTCCACATCGATCGTGACCACATCTTCCGTCACGGACTTCTGCGTCCCAATCGCCCGCGTAATCACGCTGCGAAACGGCGATCGATCCGCCTCTTCCTGGGTCATGGTGCCCAGCCGCATCTGCTCATCCACGAGGGAATGGTCGTGCGTGATCCTCTGGAGTTTCCCCCCGCGCAGCAGATAGCACCGGCTGTCCCCTGCATGCGCAATCAGCGCCGGACTCGCTCCGGCATCAGCCCCCAGCAGCAGCGCCACCAGCGTTGTCCCCATCCCATACAATCCGGGCTCGCTCTCCGCGCGCTCCAGCACCACGCGGTTCGCCTCGGCGATCGCCTTGTGCAGCCTCTCACCCTCCGGCATCCCGTCCTCGGCGCTCACCCGCTCCAGCACCGTTTCGACCGCCATCCGGCTCGCCACCTCGCCGCCCGCCGCGCCGCCCATGCCATCGCACACGACATAAATGCCGCGCTCCGGCCGATAGCCAAATGCATCTTCGTTGCTGCTGCGCACCCGCCCGGTGCTCGTCCGAGCCGCCGCCTTTGCCGTCATCATCGCCTGGGTAATTGAACCAGATTCACGATACACGAACCACCCCCATACCCTTGTCACTCATCCGCGACCCGCTATTGCGACCAGCAACCCGCTCGGTCGTCGTTCGCTCGCTACTCGCTCGCAATTCACTCGCAGTTCGCTAATTCCTGATCCGTAATCCCTGTGTCCAGTGTCACCGTACCCCTGCCGCCCCTCTTCTACAATCACTCTGAGGAGCCACACCCACCATGCCGCGCAAGCCGCTCATCGCCGCCAACTGGAAAATGTACAAAACCCCCGCCCAGGCCCAGGAGTTTATGAAAAACTTCCTGCCCCTGGTCGCCAACCATGACCGCGACGAGGTCGTCGTTTGCCCCTCCTTCACCTCCATCTCTGTGGTAATCGCGGCCACCACCGGCTCCGGGGTCGCCATCGGCGCGCAAAACATGCACTTCGCCGACGAGGGCGCTTACACCGGCGAGACCTCAGCGTTGATGCTCAAAGCCATCGGAGCCACCCACGTCATCCTCGGCCACTCCGAGCGCCGCCAGTACTTCGGTGAAACCGACGAGTTCATCAACAAGAAACTCAAAACCGCCCTGCAGCATGGCCTCGTCCCCATCGTCTGCGTCGGCGAAGTCCTCGCCGAGCGCGAAGCCGGCAAGACCCAGGAGGTCCTCCTCCGTCAGACGCGCGGCTGCCTCGCCGGCATCACCGCTGGCCTCACCGCGAGAGAAGCAAGCCCCATCGTCGTCGCCTATGAACCCGTCTGGGCCATCGGCACCGGCAAGACCGCCACTCCGCAGATGGCCTCCGAGGCCCACGCCGTCATCCGCGGCGAAGTAGCGAAGCTCTTCGGCTCGGAAACCGCCGACCATCTCCGCATCCTTTACGGAGGCAGCGTCAAACCCGACAACGCTACCGCATTGATGAACGAATCCGATATCGACGGAGCCTTAGTCGGCGGAGCCAGCCTCGACCCCCAATCCTTCGCCAAAATCGTCAATTATTGATCTCGCGCATCGAACAGGAATGAACGAACAGGCGACCATTCGCGAAATCCTCGACCGTACCCGCACCATTGCCGTCGTCGGCCTCACTAACCGCGAAGGCCGCGCCTCCCTCGGTGTCTCCCGCTTCATGCAGTCCCAGGGCTACCGCATCGTCCCGGTCAACCCCGCCATCGACAGCGTCCTCGGCGAAAAAGCGTACACCGACCTTGACGCCGCCTTCGCTGCTCACCCGGAAATCGACCTCGTCAACGTCTTCCGCGCCTCCGAATACGTCCCCGCCATCGTCCAGGACGTGATCCGCCTCAAAATCCCACGCCTCTGGCTCCAGGAAGGCGTCGTCCACCAGGAAGCCGCCGCCCAGGCCGAAGCCGCCGGCGTCAAAGTCGTCATGGATCGCTGCATTTTGAAAGAACGCATGGCCGCCGGCTGGAAGTCACTCCTGTCATCCTGAGGAGCAAAGCGACGAAGGATCTTGCGTTTTCTCCCCTCCGGCTACTCACCGGACAATCTCGTACTCCAGCCGCACCAGCCCCGTCTTCGCATACGCCCGCTGCTGCACCAGCCGCAGCTTCGCCCGTTCCGCTGGTGCCGGCAGCAACGGAATGCGCCGCCCAGCAGCACCGGGACGAGCGAAACCTCCACGCGATCCACCAGCACCGCGTGCAGCAGGCTACGGAACAGCTCCCCGCCGCCGAACAGCGCGATGCTTTTCCCCGCCTTCGCGCGCAGCTCCTTCACCACCGGCTCCGCCTCCCGCTCCACGCGCACCTGCGGATAATCCTGCGCCTTGAGCGTCCGCGAGAACACGACGTACTCAATCCCCTTCAGCGGTTTCTCCCGCCCGGCGCGCACCATCATGTCGAAGGTCTTCCGCCCGATCAGGAACGTGTCAAACCCCGCCATCATGGTCGCGAAGTCCATCTCCGGGTCCTGAACGATCCAGTCATATTCGCCCTGCGGCCCCGCGATATATCCATCGAGGCTCATTGCGCCGCCGTATCGCACCATTCGCATGCGAAGCCTCCCCGTCCAAAAGGGGACTAAACCCCGACGCCCTTCGCTTTCACATTTTCCCGAATGAATCGCACCACCGCCTCCAGCGATGTCCCCGGCCCAAAAATCGCCGCCACGCCCTGCCCCTTTAGCGCCTCCGCGTCCTGTTCCGGGATCGTCCCGCCCAGCACCACCAGAATGTCCCCCGCGCCCTGCTCCCGCAGCATCGCCGTGATCCGCGGCACGATCGCATTGTGCGCGCCTGACAGGATGCTCAGCCCCACGCAGTCCACGTCTTCCTGGATCGCCGCGTTCACGATCATCTCCGGGGTCTGCCTGAGGCCCGTGTAGATCACTTCCATCCCCGCGTCGCGCAGCGCGCGCGCAATCACCTTCGCCCCGCGATCATGCCCGTCGAGGCCCGGCTTCGCCACCAGCACGCGGATTGGGCTCGTGCGCTCACTCATAAGAACGTCGAAGAATAGCACAGCCGCACGACTGTGGGTGCCCCATATCTGCCCGGTTTTGGCAGATGTGGGTCGTTTCTGGACTAGTCAGCGAATCCGTCTGTCGCCTCTTCGCCCAACTCCAGCCCCTCCACTTCCACATCCCACTTCTTCAGAATCCGAAAAATCACCCCACTCGAAAATCCCGCCCGCATCAGCAGCCGCATCACGCGCGCCGCTTCCTTCTCATTCCCCGGCTTCTTCACCCGCTTTCGCTTCAGGTGCCGCCGCGCCAGCTCTTCCTCGTTGACATTCTCGTACGCCGCGTCGAGCGTCTTCCCGATCACCGCCGCATGCACGCCTTTCCGGATCAGATCCTGCTCGACGCGCCGCTTCCCGAAGCTCGCATTCTCCTGCCGCAGTCTCGCATAATCCTGGGCGTACCCCGCATCATCCAGGTACTTCCGTTCTTTCAGCCGCCGGACCACCGCCTCCACCTTTGCCTCACCGGGCTCGCCCGCCTCGACGCGCCTGCGCAGCAGCCGCTGCACCTCAGCGACCGTCCGCATCTGCTGCCCCAGCACCTTCACCGCATAGTTGTAGAGGGAATCTTCATCAAAAAGAGCAACCGGCTTGCGAGTGCGCGCGCGCATAGGGTTAGCCCAAGAGCGGAATCAACGGCTGAAAGGGACGAGTCCTGCGCCAGCGGTAAGAGATAAAGTCGCTGTCCAGAGTGAGAATGTCTCCCGTATCCAGTTCGTCGGCCATATGGATTAGGCAAGCATCCGCAAAATCGGCAGGTACGTCTCGATACTTGAGCATGATTGCGCGAATCGTCGACACAGCCCCTGTAAAGCGGAAAGGAACTTCGAACGTACCTTCGTCTACGTTCGCGACGACGGCCAACGAGGCTCCCGGAACTCTGCGCAACAAATAGCAGCTTTCCGAGATCACGGCCTCACACGTAACGAACGGTCGGCTCAAATCCTGGATTGCCGCCCTGCATTCCGCGTGACGCTTGTCCTGCCGATCCAGCAGCGCCACGATAAAGCCGCTATCCACCAGAACGGGTCTCACCGCCCGTAGCCTTCCAGATGTTTCTTGTTCGATCCAAGATCGGGGATTCCTGAATCGAACTCGCCCATCCCGATGATCTTTCTCTTCTTCGGAGCAGCGCCGTAATGACGCACCATCAGACGTAGCCCCTCACGAACCACTCGCGAAGGACTCCAACCCAGCCGCCGAGTCAGGTGCTTCAGAGCAGCCTGCGATTCATCGTCAAGACGGGCCTGTACGGTCGTTTTCATGAGTCTATTGTAATACAAAATATGATTTGTATTACAAACTAACCCCGACGCCGGTACCGAATCTCAAACTCATACCCGGTATTCGGCGGAAATATTTCCGCCACATGCCGCAGCCGCTCCGCCAGCGCCGGGGCCGCCAGCAGCGGATACTCCCGCTCCCGCAAATCCGCATAATCGAAATCAATCGTCAGCGACAGCATGTAGACCGCCAGCGCATCGGCAAATGTCGACTCGAAGTAGCTCGACTTCGCCCGCTCATCCACTTCGCTCCCGCGGCTGCGATCAAGCGCCCGCCGCCGGCTCTCCCACGCATCGTGGCTCGTCTCGCCTCGAACATCCGACGTCGCCTGCGACCACGTCAGATCCGCAAAGCTCTGCGGCACCCCCACTACGTCCACGAACTGATGTCCCACATTGATCAGAAACTCGAAGGCCAGCGCGAACCGGTCCTGCATCAGCCGCGTCGAAATAAAAATGCACTCCGAACCGCCGAAGCGCACGTTTCTGTGGCAGATGGCGCGATCGCCCAGATCCACCGTGTAGTCCGGCGCCACCACCGTGTCGTCGTTCTCCCCGATCGCCAGCGGCACAAAGTACCACGCCCGCTGCCGCAGTGCCGCCGCCACCACCGCCGGCACCGCCTGCACAATCTTCTCCAGTTCGTCGGCGCTGTTGTGCACTTCGCCGAAGCTCGCCCAGCACAGGCCGTTATCGGCCTGCCGCACCTGCGCGTCCTGCGCCACTTTCGCGGCGGAAAACAGCGGGATTTGCGCGGCTCCAGCCATAAGCTTGTATTCTAGCTGACGGAGAGTTGCAGCATGACCGCCACTACGCAGCCGGCCCGCCTGCTCGGCATTCCCCTCGGCGATTTCGGATTCTTTTCCTCCCTCCTGATCTCCCTGGCCTCCGGCTTCCTCGCCTTCTTCGCCACTTTGTTCCTTGCCATCGTCGCTCTGCTTGTCTGGAACAGCATCGGCCATCATCAGGTCAATTACGCTGACACCTACCGCTACGTCGCCTTCCCCATCGGCCTCATCGTTCTGGTCGCCGCGCTCTTCTTCTTCACCGGAACCTGGTTCCGGCGTAAGTTTTCAGGATCGCGCTAGATGGCCGTCGTCCCTATCCCCTCTGCCTCGCTCACTCCCACTCCCGAACAATCCCGCGCCTTCTGCGCGCAGCTCGAGGCCGGCGACATCCTCTACTTCCCGCAATCCCCCGTCCCGCTCACAGCCAACGACACCAGCTTCCTCCTCGGTCAGCAGCAGGCCGACAGCTCTCTGCACAAAAACATCGCGTACAAGCCGGCCATCGATCGTCTCAGCGGATTCGACGCCAAAACCGCCAGCCCCGCCGCCGTCGAGCGCCTCCAGCGCATCATGCGCGCCTACTCGAGCTCCGTCGTCCAGTTCCTCACCAGCTTCCTCGCCCCCTACCAGCAGCACTGGAAGCTCGACTACGCCAGCTTCCGCCCCCAGGAAGAACAGGGCCGCGACCTCCCGCTCCGCCGCCGCAACGACCTCCTGCACACCGACGCTTTCCCCACGCGCCCTACCCACGGCGCGCGTATTTTGCGCTTCTTTAACAACATCAATCCCGCGCGCACCCGCGACTGGATCGTCAGCGACCCGTTCGCCGCCACCGTCCGCCAGTTCGCCCCCAAAGAAATTGCGCCGCGCCCCGGCTCCGCGCTCTCACGTCTCGGCAAAACGACGGCCCGTGCCATCGGACTCGGCGCCGCCATCCCCTCCCTCAAGCGCTCGCCCTACGACGACTTCATGATGCGCTTCCACAATTTCCTCAAAGAAAATCCGCGCTTTCAGGCTGACTGTCCCAAATACCCCTTCCAGTTCCCCTCCGGCTCCTCGTGGATGGTCTATACCGACACCGTCCCACACGCCGTTCTCGCCGGCCAGTATGCCCTCGAGCAAACATTCTTAGTCCGCCCGGAAGCCATGGTCCGCCCCGAAATCTCCCCTCTCCGCATCCTCGAAGACATCGCCCACGCGCCCCTCGTTTAGGTTGGCGCTGCGCCCCCTACGCCTCCCTCAGCAACTCCGTCCTGTACTTCGGAGCCAGAGCCTTCACCTTCTCAATGAACGCAGCCTGCTCCTTTTCATCCAGCTTCGGCGGCGGAGTCGTTCGTGTCGCCACCGGCACCCCGACCTCCATGAAAAATTTCTCCTGTCCCGCGGGCGAGCAGATACACAGCATCCGCACCGGCTCAGCGGAAGCGTTGTGAAACTGATGTGGAGCATTGGCGGGAATATTCAGCGTGTCGCCGGCGCGCGCGGTCAGCTTCTTGCCGCGGAACGTCGCCTCCATCTCACCTTCGAGCAGGATGAAGGTCTCCTCGAAGTCGTGCCGATGCGGCGGCGGGCCGCCGTCTGGCGGGATGTGCATGTCAATCGCGCAGAACCGTCCGTTGGTATCCTCGCCTGTCACGGTGATGGTGTAGGTATCGCCCACCAGGCCGATATGAGGCAGGGTCTGGTCTTTGTCTGTTTGGGCAAGCGCCAGAGTACGCTTGAGATCATCGGATGGAATAGTTGAGACAGGCGGCACTGAGATGGCTGAGCTACCGTTCATGGTGTTGTTCCTTTTCTTCGACTCTGCTGGCTTCGATTGAGTTACAACTGGATTTAAGTGAAGCCGCGCAACGCGGCGGTGACAAATATAGCTCCCGCATTGCCAGCTACAGGAGTGAGACGACGACTCATCGTGCTTATACCCCGGTCAGACCTCAGGAAGCCAGTAAGAATTCCTTGCTCTGCTGCCACGCGAGCGCGGTCTGTCGGGCGAAGTCTTCATATCGGCGAGGCGAATGTCCAAGCAACTCGGTCAAAGTCTCGAGATCTCCACGTCCCGCTGTGAAGCCACGTTCCAGATATCCCTGAAACATCATTCGGATGTCGAAAGCTGACCACGATGGAGCTTGATCTCGCATCTGCTCCTCAAAGTCATCCATATTCTCGCCGGGGTAGCGAATCTCCTTGCCCAGCAACCTGCTCCAGATGGAGGCTATTCCAGGACCACTTAGCACCTCTGGACCATTGAGGTTGTAGGTTTTGCCGTAGTGACCGTCGGTTGTCAGCGCAATCGCTGCCGCCTCAGCAATATCTCTTATGTCCACCGCCGAGATGCCCACGGTACCGAGCGGCATAGGGTAGATGCCGGCTTTCGTCAGCGGATCCTTCAGCGATGCATCATTCTGAAAGAAGTAATTCGGACGAATGACCGTGAAGGGGACATCGAACTCCCGCAAGGCGCCTTCGATAGCCAGTTTTGAGGCGAAATGAGGAACATCCCTGAAGTGCTCGACGCGATAGACCGAGTGATAAACGATGTGCTTCAACTTCAACTTCCTGGCCAGATCGCAGGCGATGAGGCCTTGCGTCAATTCATCGGGAGTGACGGCATTCAGCAGGTAAAGCTTGTCCACGCCATGGAGTGCCTTCTGCACAGAGATCGGATCGAGCAAGTCGCCCACCATGACCTCGACCCCGTCCGGCGCGGGCGTTCCCTCTTTGCGAATGAGGATACGAACATCCGCTCTGCGCTTCTGAAGTTCTCTCACTACTTCTGAGCCAACATGGCCAGTACCGCCTGTCACTAGAATCTTCATCTTCGACTCCTCAAAATTCGGGTGGTGCCTTGTGCGAGGCCAGAACGCTCGACCTGGCGTCGGAGTCAGGGGAGTGCGGCATAACCATCAACGCGATTTCCCCTGCATTTTCCTTCGGTTCGTTGCCTCGAGCGATTGTCTCTCGCCGCGATCCCACAAGCTGAGCACTTCTGCTCAGAGGCAGCAGAGCCCTGCGTAGTCTGGCGTCGACGGCAGTCGTACAAAGTCCATTCCGGTACAGGGGCTGGCTTGGCCACCATCGGCGCGCGGCTCGCAGCGGTTTCGTTTCGGCCAGTTCCCGCAACCTGCGGAACGGGAGGCCCGGATCCAATTCTCCGCTTCGGACGGCTATCCTGAATTCAAAGAATCGAATCTCGTGACGCCGAATCTTCCCAATAAACGGAGAATAAGATGGCCGCGATCCTGACTCCCGGCACGCTCGCGCCGGAATTTAGCCTTTCTGTGACGCCCGATCAGAAACTCGCCCTTCGCGAGCTGCGGGGTAACCCGGTCATTCTGGCCTTTTATCCCGCGGACTGGAGCCCCGTCTGCGGCGATCAGATGGCTCTGTACAACGAAGTCCTTCCTGAATTCCAGAAATTTCACGCCGAGCTCCTGGGGATCTCCGTCGACGGAGCCTGGTGTCATGAGGCTTTTGCCCAGAACCGGAAGCTCCGGTTCCCCCTGCTCTCTGACTTCGAGCCCAAGGGCGCTGTCGCCCGAGCTTACAAGGCCTACCGAGAAGAGGACGGGATTTGCGAACGCGCGCTGTTTGTCGTCGATAAAGATGGCGTCATTACCTGGAGCTATTGCTCGCCCATTGCGGTCAACCCCGGCGCGGACGGCATCCTCGATGCGCTTGAACGGCTGCCAAAGCAGGAGTAACCGTGAGCACACTGAAAGTTCCGATTGGACCCGAGGATCACGTTCAGGGTGGCGACGACGCGGACTGCACCCTGGTGGAGTACGGCGATTACGAATGCCCCCATTGTGGCTACGCCTACCCCATCGTCAAACGGCTGCAGCGGCACTTGGGAAAACGCCTTCGATTCGTATTCCGCAATTTCCCGCTGAGCCAAATGCATCCTCATGCTGAAGCGGCAGCCGAAACCGCCGACTTCGCAGCCGCCAAAGGAAAGTTCTGGGAGATGCACGATCTCCTCTTCGAAAACCAGAGCCGTCTCAGCCTTGCTCTGTTCGAGAAGCTCGCTCAGCAACTGGGTCTTTCGAGCGCCGAACTGCTCGAAGCGCTGAACAGGAAAGTCTATGAGGCGCGCGTGCGCGCCGATTTTACCGGAGGCGTTCGCAGCGGGGTCAACGGCACGCCCACGTTCTTTATCAACGGCCAGCGCCACAACGGTCCATTCGAGTATGAAGACCTGCTAGCAGCCATCGAATCAGCGGGCGGTTGACGCAGACGTCTTGTCTGAAACCTGACCGCCGAGGACGCCCACGCGCCTCTCGCCTGAGCGACATGACCCAAACCGCCAAAACCCTCCTCAAAATGCTCATCGCTGGCGCCGTCGGCGGCATCATCGGCGGGGCACTCGTCACCCATCACACCGCCTCCGACGACCCCCTCTGGTTGATGGTGCCCCGGGGCATGTGGATCGCCATTGCCCTAATCTGTTTCTTCAGCATCTGCTGGAGCGCCGCCGCCAAAGACAGCGCCCCCACCCAATCCTCTGAATCTGTCCGGTCCCGGCGTCTCCATCTCATCGTCCTCAACTCCGCCGTGCTCCTCCTCATCCTCTCCGTGCCCGGCTTGACCCGCCGCTTCCTGCCTGCCAGCGGCACGCTCACCGTCGCCGGCCTCGCCGTCGAAATCGCGGGCATCCTCTTCGCCTTCTGGGCGCGTCGCCATCTCGGCCGCAACTGGAGCGGCGAGGTCCGCATCGCCACCGGCCATCAGCTCGTCCGCTCCGGCCCCTACAAAACCATCCGCCATCCCATCTACACAGGGGTCCTCGCCATGTATGGCGGAGTCATGCTGGTCTCCGGCCAGATCCACGCGCTCCTGGCATTCCTCATCATCACCGTGGCTTACTGGCGCAAACTGCGCCTCGAAGAAAAAATCCTCAGCATAAACTTCGGCTCGGACTGGGACTCCTGGCACCGCGAGACATGGGCTCTCGTGCCACCGCTCTTCTGACGGCCCTGCCGCCTGTAATCCGGAATAGGCGGGTGATAGAGTG
This sequence comes from Acidobacteriaceae bacterium, assembly GCA_050011735.1. GTDB lineage: Bacteria > Acidobacteriota > Terriglobia > Terriglobales > Acidobacteriaceae > Palsa-343. Next base: position 18,962 of record JBEKIN010000042.1, read on the forward strand.
TACGTTTCGTCCCCATTTCCCCCGGAAATCCCCCAGTTTCTGTCGTTCGCTGTCGCCCACTCCGAACCGAAAGGTATTGCCGCATGTTCTCCGTCAAATTACTCCGAGGCCCGGTGATCATCCTGGCGCTTGGCTCGCTCTGCTGGCTGCCCCTCGGTGCCAGCGATGATGCAGCCGGGCGCACCGGCTACTATCGCGACCCCGCCGTCCATGGCGACACCATCGTCTTCACCTCGGAAGGCGACCTGTGGACCGTGACCATCCACGGCGGCACCGCGCATCGCCTCACCTCTGCGCCCGGCAGGGAAGACATGGCCACCATCTCGCCCGACGGCCTCACGGTTGCCTTCCACGCCGATTACGAAGGGCCCGGTGAGGCCTACACCATCCCCATCGGCGGCGGCTTGCCCCAGCGCCAGACCTGGGACGGTGGCGCGGTGCCCGTCGGCTGGACCCCCGATGGCCGGCTCATCGTCTCCACGCCCCGCTACGCCACGCTGCCCGACCCCAGCCTCGTCCTCATCGGCAGCCACGGCGAGCGCGAACCACTGCCTCTCGCCACCGGCTCGGAAGCCGCTTACTCCGCCGACGGCCGCACCCTCTTCTTCACCCGCCTTGCATACCAGGGGAGCAGGACCAAACGCTACAAGGGTGGATTCATCCAGCACATCTGGCGCTGGGACGGCCACGGCGAAGCCATTCCCCTCACTGCGGATTTCGCCGGTACTTCCCACGACCCCATGTTCTTCAACGGCCGCGTCTACTTCCTCTCCGACCGCGACGGCGTCATGAACGTCTGGTCGATGGACCCGCAGGGCCACGACCTCAAACAGGAGAGCCATCAGAAGATCTTCGACGTCGAATCCGCCTCGCTTTCCGAGGGCCACATCGTCTACGCCTGCGC
>JBEKIN010000043.1:0-19850 GCA_050011735.1 Acidobacteriaceae bacterium
GACGACGTACGAGATCGTGGGCGTGGTGGAAGACGGAAAATACGATTCGCTGACCGAGGATCCGCAGCCGGCGATGTTCTGGCCGCTGGCGCAGAACAACGAAAACAATACGACCCTGGTGGTGCGCTCGAACCGTCCGCCGGCGGAGATTAGAGCGGCGCTGCAACCGATGCTGAAGAAGATCGACCCAAGTTTGCCGGTCACGCTCCAGAGCTGGCCGGACGCGCTCGCGCTGGTGCTGTTTCCCGCGCGGGTGGCCACCGTCGCGCTGGGCATCCTGGGGCTGCTGGCGGGCATGCTGGCGGCAACGGGCATCTTTGGCATGGCGACCTACGCGGTGGCGCGGCGGCTGCGCGAGATGGGCATTCGCGTTGCCTTGGGCGCGCAGCGAATGCAGGTGCTGCGTGCTGCGCTGGGACGAACCGTCCTGCTGCTTGGCATCGGGTCGGTGGCGGGACTGGTGCTGGGCGCGCTGGGAACCCGCGTGCTGGCGAGCATCGTGTACCAGGCGACAGTCTACGACCCCGTGGTGCTGACCGGCGCGATTGCGGCGATGGTGCTGATCGGAACAATGGCCGCGGCGGTTCCCGCGCGCAGAGCCGTAAGCGTGGAGCCGGCAATCCTGCTGCGCGACGAGTAGAGCAGGGGGCACAGATTGCAGGTTCCGGGTTACAGGTCACGGCAAGATCCGGCGGTGATGGCATGCGCGGCTGGTGAGTTGCGTTCGCGCTCGGATGAGGCCCTACAATGGGCGCGGAGGTTTTGCCCATGAAGGTGACTCGCCGCGATTTTTCCCGGTTGAGTGCGATGGTGGCGCTCGCCGGAGCACTGCCGAAGATTGGGGCGCAAGCCGCCGACCACGAGAACGCGGGGCGAAAGCTGCGCTGGTGCATCGTGGGGCTGGGCCGCATCTCGATGGACCACTTTATGCCTGCGGTGGAGCTGTCGAAGACGGGAAAGATTACTGCGCTGGTGAGCGGCCATCGCGAGAAGGCGGAGAAGCAGGCGGCGATGTACAACGTGCCATCCCCTTCGATTTACAGCTACGACAACTACGACGAGATTCGGCAGAACAAGGAAATCGACGCGATGTATATCGCGCTGCCGAACTCAATGCATGCCGAATACACGATCCGCGCGGCGAAAGCGGGCAAGCACGTGTTGTGCGAGAAGCCGATGGCGACCAGCGTGGCCGATTGCAAAGCGATGGTCGAGGCGTGCCACAAAGCGCGCGTGAAGCTGATGATCGCGTATCGCTGCCAGTACAACCCGCTGCACCTGAAGGCCATCGAGCTGATCCGCTCTGGGGCGATCGGACAGGTGCAGGCAATCGAGAGCGGGTTCGGGTTCCCGATACAGGCGGGTGAGTGGCGGTTGAACCGGAAGATGGCTGGCGGCGGGCCGCTGATGGACGTCGGCGTCTATTCGCTGAATGCGTGCCGGTATCTGACCGGCGAGGAGCCGGGAGACATCAAGGCAAACGCGTCGACGATCGATCACGATGGGCGGTTCGACGAGGTGGAGGAGAACGACGGCTGGACGATAAAGTTTCCGTCGGGGATTCTGGCGAGCTGCACCACGACCTATGGCGGCGACACCGGTGGTGGCGGATTCTTCAAAGTGCACGGCTCAAAGGGATGGTTGGCGATGGAGCCGGCATTTCCGTATCAGGGCAAGCACCTGACGGCGCACATTGCCGGAGGGCAGGACATCGATGAGCCGGAGCCGGACAAGGATCCGTGGGATTTCGTGCGTCAGGCCGATCATCTGGCCGAATGCGTGTGGTCGAATCGCGATCCGAAGACGCCGGGCGAAGAGGGACTGCGGGACATAACGCTGATGTCACAGATATACCAGGCGGCGGGGCTCAAGGGGTTATAAAGCGATCAAAGTTTTCAGCCGCAGATGCGGATCGTCTTACAGGGAAATACGGTAAACTACAAAAATGCCGAGATCATCCGCCACTGCAAGTATCAGTTTTCGAGCTCCGCAGAATCAAATCAAACGGCTGGATACGCTGGCGAAGCGCCAGCGGCGCGACCGTACGCAGTTGATCGGTGAGGCGATTGACCAGTACCTCGCGTTGCAGGACCTGCATTTGGCGCGGATCGATGAGGGGATCGCGGATGCGAATCGCGGCAATTTCGCCTCGGAGGGGGAAGTTCGGGCCGAGTTTGCTCGCTGGCGGGGACGGTGAAGGTTCTCTGGGCGCAAGCGGCCCTGAGGCATCTTTCCGAGGCCCACGAATACATCGCCATTGACAATCCGCCAGCGGCCGAACGACAGATTGAAAGAATCGAGCTTTGCGCCAATCGCCTGCGCAGGTTTCCGATGATGGGCCGCAGTGGCCAGCGCGCCGGAACCAGGGAATTCCCGGTTCCAGGGACCCCGCACACCCTCGTTTATCGGGTGAAGGAAGAGTCGGTTCAAATCCTCGCGGTTCTCCACGGAGCGCGAAACTGGAAAAGCGGGATCACACGCTGAATCGGCAATCGCCGCCGGTATGTTCCTCGTTCCCTACCCGTTCAGCGTTTCCTGCAGCTTATTCAGGGTGCTGTTGAGGTTCTTGTCGTTGCGGCGCTGTTCGTCGATTTTGCCGATGGAGTGCATCACGGTGGTGTGATGCTTGCCGCCGAACTGGCGGCCGATCTCCGGCAGCGAGGCCTCGGTGAGCTGCTTGGCCAGATACATCGCGATCTGGCGGGGCACGACGACCGCGCGGGAGTTGTTCTTCTGCTTGAGCTCGGCGACGCGCATGCCGAACTGCTCGGCGACCGCGCGCTGGATCGACTCAATCGTGATCTTGCGCACCTGCGTATCGATAAACTGCTTCAGGCACTGCTGTGCGGTGGGCAGCACGATCTCGACGCCATTGAGGCCGCACCAGGCCACAAGGCGCACCAGCGCGCCCTCCAGCTCGCGGACGTTGGTGCGGACATTTGACGCGATGAAGAGTGCCACGTCCATGGGCAGGACGACGTGCTCGCTCTCGGCTTTCTTCTGCAGAATGGCGACCTTGGTTTCGAGGTCGGGAGGCTGGATGTCGGCGATCAGTCCCCACTCGAAACGGCTGCGCAGCCGGTCTTCGATCTCGGCCAGCTCGCGCGGCGGCCGGTCCGAGGCGATGACGATCTGCTTCATGTTGTCGTGGAGCGCGTTGAAGGTGTGGAAGAACTCCTCCTGGGTGCGCTCTTTCTGGGAGAGGAACTGGATGTCGTCGATGAGCAGCAGATCCACGGTGCGGAAACGGTCGCGGAAGCTGGTCATCTTGTCGTAGCGCACGGAGCTGATCATCTCGTTGGTGAACTTCTCCGCGGATACGTAGGAAATGGAAGCGCCCGGCTGGCGCAGCTTCATTTCGTGGCCGATGGCGTGCATGAGGTGCGTCTTGCCCATCCCCACGCCGCCGTAGAGGAAGAGCGGATTGTAGGCCTTGGAGGGCTGCTCGGCGACGGCCATAGCCGCGGCACGCGCGAACTGATTGCCAGGCCCGCAGACGAATCCGTCGAAGGTGTAGCGCGCATTGAGCTGCGCGGCGGTCGACCAGTCGAAGCGAGACTGCTGCGGGCCGCCATGAGGAGGACGAAGCCCCCCATTCGCGTGAGGCGGAACCGGCGTGGACGAGGTCGGAGCGAACCCTCCGTCCTCGCGAGCCCGCGGCAGCGTCGGATCTTCGTCGGGCGTAATGAAGGTGACGTCGTCGAATTCCAGGCGGAGGTTTTCGATCGCCTCCTGGATGAGGTCGCCGTAGCGATCGCCCACATGGCGGAATTCTGGGGTGGGGATGCGCACAAAGAGCATGCGTTCGCGGACATAGCTGTAGCGCGTGGGCTTCAGCCAGGTATCGAAGGACTGGCGGTTGACCTTTTTTTCGAGCGCGGCGAGGATTTGTACCCAAGGATTGAGAACGACAGAAGAAGTAACGGCGAAAGACATGCGCAATCCTCTTGTGACAAACGCCCGGAAGTGGGAAGTGACCGGTGGCGCCGCGAAACCGAAATGCAGAAATGCCCGAGGTTAACCCTGGCTGTGAATGCAGGGCGAGTTCAGGAGCAGATCCGTACTGGCCGGGAGTGGCTCCGATCTGTCACGCATCGGAGCTACGGTCAAGTTCTTCCGACAACCGCAAAGCGTCGAAAAAATCTTAAGTGAACGTTGCCGATAGTAGCACAGGAAAAGGCGAAGAGAAGCGAGTTGCGCAGAGAAAATTTTCGTTGCGCGAAAGTTGCACAGATGGTGGTGAAAAATGCGCACGCGCCGCGATTTTTGCGACCCGCAAAGCGATGCGATATACTCGAAGCTTGCCGCGATGAGGCGAGTGTCTCGGTATTTGCGCGGTCGATGAGAGCGGTTGCGCGCCTGAACCAGGCAACGAAAAGACAGCGCGCAAGCCGGCCCAATCCGAAACATTTCAGGAGCCAGATTTTCCATGCCGAAGCGCACATTTCAGCCCAATCGCCGCAGCCGTTCGAAGACACACGGCTTCCGCAGCCGTATGAAGACGAAGAGCGGCGCCGCAGTGCTGTCGCGGAGGCGCGCCAGAGGGCGCAAGCGTGTTTCCGTCAGCGCGGGTTTTCGCGACTAAGTCTTTTCCGTCTGTTTCCCGTTGCGTCCAGGCGGCTGGACTTGATCATCGCTCGCCCGCCACCCCCGAAAGTGCGAAAGAATGGAGAGATGCCGGAGGCAAGATTCGACTGGCGGAGCGCCCGTCTGCGAAAACACGCGGACTACCAGCGCGTGTATCAGGAGAGCCGAAGGTATTCGTCGACATCGATGAGCTACTTTTTTCGCGCACGATCGAATGAGGACCCAACCGGCGTGGTGCCGCGCGTGGGATTGACAGCGGGCCGTGTGCTGGGCGGCGCGGTGGAACGGAATCGCATCCGGCGGCGTATGAGAGAGGCGGTGCGGATGCACCTGGGCGAGTTGCCGCCTCGTGTGGATGTGGTCCTGCATCCTCGCAAGACGGTGCTGGAAATAGAATTCGCACGGCTGGAGCGCGAGGTTGCACGGGTTTTTGCGAGCGTCGCGGACGGCGCGGAGGGCAAGCGGTGAACGCGTACACAACGCGGAGGTTTACGGGGCTGAAAGACGCAGGCGTAAGGGCGCTGCTTGCGTTCTATAAGCGCGTCGTCTCTCCGGCGCTGCACGCCGTCGCGGGAACGAGCGGCGCGTGCCGCTTCCAGCCGACGTGTTCAGAGTATGCGGCGATTGCCATTGCGGAGCACGGGGTGCTGCGGGGCACGATGATGGCGCTGGGCCGGCTGCTGCGCTGCCATCCGCTGCACCGCGGCGGTTTCGATCCGGTGCCGGCGAAGCACAGCGGCGCTGCAAGCGTTCAGGCCGGGCAAGTCCACTAAGTTCTCGTAACAGGAAGCGGAAGTCTTGGCAGAGATACAAAATCCCAACCAGGGTGGCGGCAGCGGCGGTGGCATGGGCGGCGATTCGAAGTCGCTGTTCGGCTTCATGATCGTGTTTGTCCTGATGGTTGTGGCGTTTCAGGTCTTCGGGCCGAAGAAGACGCAGCAGCCGGCGCCGTCACAACAAAAGACACAGACCGCGACGAATGGCGCGGCAGCTCCATCCACAACGGCCAATGCGGAAAGTCCGGCAGCGGCGACGGAAGGGACGAGTCTGGGAAAGGCCGCGGCTCCCGCAGCGACCGCGATTCAGGCCGCCAGCGAAAGCGAAACGGTCGTCGAGAACGAGCTCTACCGCATCACCTTCACGAATCGCGGCGCGGCGGTGAAGTCGTGGGTGCTGAAGAAATATAAGGATGACAGCCAAAAGCAGCCGCTCGATCTGGTGAATGCCGATGCTGCGGCGAAATTCGGCCTGCCGTTATCGCTGTGGGCTTACGATGCCGGCCTGAAGAACAGGCTGAATACAGCCCTCTATGTTCCGTCGGCGACCGGAAGCATCACCGCCCCCGGCACGCTGAGTTTCGACTACTCGTACGGCGGGCTCACCGTCCACAAGATCTTCCATTTCGATGAATCGAGTTATGTGATCGACGCCGACGTATTGGTGACGCAGAATGGCGCGCCGGTGACAGCGCTGCTGGCGTGGCCATCGGGTCTCGGCGATCAGGCCACGCTGCAGCAGTATGCGGGCGCCTACTTCGCGTACTCGGAGAACGGGAAGGCCGACGAGACTGCAGCCAAGAAAGTAGTGGGCGGCGACACGCTGCGCGGCTCCTACGACTACGCGGGCGTGAGCGATTTGTATTTCGCGGCGATCTTTATGCCGGAGACGCCGGCCGACACGAACCTGGTCACGCTGCACGAATCGTTGGGAGTGCCGCGGAATCGGGAGCACCCGGATCCGAACGCGGTGGATCAGGTATCCATCCTGGGCACGGCGCTGGGCGCCAATGGCGGCGATTTACAAACGCGGCTGTTTGTAGGGCCCAAGCTTCTCGGACTGCTGGAGACCGTCCACGCGGCGAACGGCGAAAACCTGGAGCACGTGGTGAGCTTCGGGTGGTGGGGCTGGATCGCGAAGCCCATGCTGCTGGTGTTGCGCTTCTTTGTGGTGCACGGCATTCCGAACTGGGGCTGGGCGATTCTTGTCCTCACCCTGCTCCTGAATGTGGCGATGATGCCGACCCGCGTCATGATGATGAAGTCGTCGCTGAAGATGCAGCGCATCCAGCCGCAAATCGAAGGGATCAAAGCGAAATACGCGAAGTACAAGACGACCGACCCGCGGCGGCAGGAAATGAACAAGGAGATGTTCGACCTGCAGAAGAAGGAAGGCGTGAACATGTTCGGGGGCTGCCTGCCCATGCTGCTGCAGTATCCGCTGCTCTTTGGGTTTTACCGGATGCTGATGTACGCGATCGAGCTGCGCCAGGCGCACTGGTTGTGGCTGCCGGATTTGTCGGCCCCGGATGCGCTGCACGTTCTGCCCATCTTCGTGATTGTCTCGATGTTTCTGTCGCAGTTCTTTACTCCCTCTCCGGGCATGGACCAGAGCCAGCAGCGCATGATGGCCTTCATGATGCCGGCGGTTTTCGGCGTAATGATGTGGAACATCGGCTCGGGTGTGGCGCTCTACTGGGCAGGCAGCAACCTGCTGGGTGTGGCACAGCAAATGGTGATGAATCGCACCAGCATGGGGCTTGAGATGCGCGCAATTGCGGCGAAAAGGGCGGCCAAACGCGCAGGAAAAACGGTCAAAGCGATCAACGCCCGCCACTAATTTGCGCTGCCTCCGGAATAGTGGATCAGGACTTCCTAACGTGATCTAATAAGTCGGGATAAGGTAACGAATCCAGGTTCAATGCCGATCGACGATTACTCCGCCGCTGCACAAAAGATCGCAGATTTCCTGAAAACGCTCACCCATGTCGGTGGATTGCGTTTGAAATTCCGCATCACTGCCGGTCCTGGAGCCGCGGATCCGGCAGGCCTCGAAGCCAGGGAAATCTATGTAGAGCTCGCCGGACCCGATGCCGGACTGCTGACGCAGCGCGGAGGGGAGCTGTTGCGCGCTCTGGAACACGTGGCCGCGAAAATACTGCGTCTCGAGAATGAGGAGAACGACAAAATCTCCTTTGACGCGGAGAACTTCAAGGCGCTGCGCGCCCGCGAGCTAAAGCTGGCTGCGGAAACCGCCGCAGAACGGGTGAAGCGTACGGGCCAGCCGTACAGTTTTGCGCCCATGAGCTCGCGGGAACGGCGCATGCTGCACCTGGCGTTTCGCGCTTACCCCGATCTGGAGACGGCATCGACGGGCGAGGGACTGCGACGCTACGTGGTGGCGTATCCGAAGGGATACGATCATCGGGACAGCGGACCCAGGCAGGAACGCTTCTCCGGACGGCGCCGCTAACACAATTGCCGGAACAAAAAGTTCCCGCGGGGCGCAAGGGCGAGGGGGCCAGCGGCGTGCAGCCTCATCCACAGACTATGGAACGGGAGTCGATCGCACAGGAAACGATCGTCGCCATTTCCACACCGCCCGGGCGGGGCGGCATCGGGATCGTACGGCTGTCGGGCCCGCATGCGCTGGAAATCGCGAGCGGCCTGATCCGGACCGGCAGCGCGCTGGAACCTGCGCGCGCGCGCCTGGCGGAGGTGGTCGATCCCGACACATCGGCCAAATTAGATGAGGCGATGGTTACATATTTCGCCCGGCCCCACTCCTACACGGGCGAAGACCTGGTGGAGATCGCCGCGCACGGTTCGCCGGTAATTTTGGACATGCTGGTGCGGTTGGCGCTCCGCGGGGGCGCGCGCCTGGCGCGACCCGGGGAGTTCACCGAGCGGGCATTTCTGGCGGGGCGTGTGGATCTGACCCAGGCGGAAGCGGTGCGCGATCTGATCGAAGCGCAAACCCTCTACCAGGCCCGCATCGCGGCGGAACAGATGGGCGGAGCGCTCTCGCGGCGCGTGCAGCCGGCCAAACAGAATCTGGTGGAGTTGATCGCGCTGCTGGAGGCGGGCATCGATTTCGCCGAAGACGACGTAGAAGTGACGCCGGACGAGGAAATTGTCACTCGCATCGATACAATTGCCGGCGAGCTGGCTGAGCTGGCGCGGTCCTTTGAGCACGGGCGCATGGTGCACGCCGGGCTGCGGCTGGCGATTGTGGGGCGTCCCAACGTCGGAAAATCCTCTCTGTTTAATCGGCTCCTGGAGCGGGAGCGGGCGATCGTGACCGCCACGCCGGGAACCACGCGCGACCTGGTGACGGATCGGCTGTCGCTGGGCGGCATTCCCGTGGAGCTGGTGGATACCGCGGGCCTGCGCGAGGCAAAGGATGAGGCCGAGGCCATCGGCGTCCGCAAAACGCGCGAGACGCTGGCCGATGCGGATGTGGTGATGGTCGTGCTCGATGCTTCGGTTCCACTGCGCGATGACGAAGGGGAGCTGATCGCTTCATTGGCGGGGCGGCGCGCGCTGGTGGTGCGCAACAAGTCCGATCTGGACGCCGGCGCCGACGTGCCGCCCGACCTGCCGCTCCTGTCCGTGACGACGTCGGCGCTGACCGGCGAAGGAATGCCGGCACTGCGGGATGCGCTGGCGGAGTTAGTGCGGAATCCGGCGGGCGAGAGCGAGTCCGGTATTCTCACCAGCCTGCGTCACTTTGAGGCGGTCAGCGGAGCGGTGACGGCGCTGGGCGCGGCACGAGAAGCAGTCGGCAAAAAGATTCCCCATGAGATGCTGCTGCTGGATCTTTACGGCGCGCTGCGCCAGCTCGACAGCCTCACCGGAGAGACGACAGCAGAAGATATTCTGAACCGGATATTCTCAACCTTCTGCATCGGAAAATAGATTGAGGTCCAAATTCCGCGTGAGGGCGCAAGTGGCTTCAGGGAGACCCCATGAAAGAAGTTCGCATTCGCAGGAAGCTGATCGTCGCGAGCCTGGCAGCCCTGGTGGTCGCAGGATGGTGGGGCGGTCTTCGCGCGCAGGAGCAAGAGCCGGGCGCAAGGCAGAAGGTCATCTTCGACACCGATATCGGTGACGACATCGACGATGCCTTCGCGCTGGCCCTGGCGGTTTCCAGTCCGAAGCTTGAGGTGATCGGCGTGACCACGGCCTGGGGCAACACGGATCTGCGCGCGCGGCTCGCGGAGCGGCTCCTCAAAGCGATGGGGCATGGAGAGATTCCCGTCGCTGCAGGACCGAAGACCCACGCGTCATCGACCTTCACCCAGGCCCGCTGGGCCGAGGTCGAGCCGGAAAAGAGCTGGCCGGACGCCACCGATTTCACACTCGATGCGATCCGGCGCAATCCGGGCGAGATTACGCTGATCGCCGTATCGCCTTTCAGCAACGTTGGCGCGCTCATCGATCGGGATGCCCCGACGTTTCGCAAGCTAAAGAAGATTGTGCTGATGGGGGGGTCGATCCACCGCCGTTACGGCGACCTCGGTTATCTGCCCGATCGCGGACCGGAACCCGAATACAACATCGTGATGGACCTCGCGTCGTCGCGAAAGCTGTTTGCCTCGGGCGTTCCCATCGAGATGATGCCGCTCGACTCCACGCAACTGAAGCTCGATGAAACGATGCGCGACACGCTGTTCAGCCAGGCAACGCCAACCACCGATGCGTTGCTGTCGCTCTATACGGAGTGGAGCGCATCGACCGGCAACGCGACGCCGACGTTGTTCGATGCAATGGCTGTAGCGGCTGCCATCGATCCCGCGCTGTGCCCGACGCAGCCCATGCACATCGAGATCGACGACAAGGGTTTCACGCGGCCCGCGCAGGGCCAGCCGAACGCACAGGTCTGCCTCGATTCCGACTCGGACCGCTTCTTCCACTTCTATATTCCGGCGATTCTGAATTTGGAAAGACACTGAGATCAGACGCGAATGACAGCGGAGACGGTGCGAGACCGATTTGATCTCAGCGGGCGTGTTGCGTTGGTTATCGGGGGAACCTCCGGCATTGGCCGCGCGATTGCCCTCGGGCTGGCCGACGCCGGAGCGGACGTCGTCGCCAGCTCGCGCAGGAACCGCGAGGTCGCCGTGGTGGCGCAAGAGATTCGCGCAAGAAGGCGGCGTTCGCTGGAGATCGCTTCGGATGTTCTGGAGCGCAGCACGCTCGAGCACCTGCACGCGGAGACCATCGCCGAGTTCGGCAAGGTCGACATTCTGGTGAATGCGGCGGGAACCACCAAGCGCTTCCCCACGCTCGAGTTTCCGGAGCCGGCCTGGCGCGCGATTCTGCAGACCAATCTCACCGGGACATTTCGCGCTTGCCAGATCGTGGCGCCCGGAATGGTGCAGCAGGGCTGGGGACGCATCATTAACATTGCATCGCTGGCCACGTTTGTCGCGTTTTACGAAGTTGCGCCGTACGGTGTGAGCAAAGCCGGAGTGGGCGCCCTGACAAAATCGCTCGCTGTCGAGCTGGCGCGGCACGGAGTCTGCGTGAACGCGATAGCGCCGGGATTTTTCCCAACCGAGCTGAATGAAATGCTGCTCGAGAACACTCCGCGGGGCCGCGAGGTCCTGATGCGCACCCCAATGCATCGTTATGGACGCCTGGAGGAACTGGTCGGCACGGCTGTGTTTCTGGCATCTGAGAGCGCTTCCTTTATTACTGGCCAGATTCTCGCCGTGGATGGGGGTTTTCTGGCCAGCGGCGTAAACCAATAGTTGTGGCGGGGCGCTGCCAGGCCCGCATTCTGCCAATCGGGCGGCCTCGGCAGCCAGAATTTTCGGCGGATTGAAAGCCCTGCCGATTCCCTGCTGGCGGCGGGGGTTTCCCGGTGTAGAGTTGTAGTTTGTTCCACGGCATCAGCCGCGGAACCAGACGACGCAGGGAGGAAACCAACGGTGCTGGGGCCGCAGACAGAGGCGGCGGGACGAACCGCCGCGGGCACCCAGAGGAACGTGCGCGGCATGCGCCATGTCGACCTGACGGATGTTCAGCTGGCCTCCAGTGAAACGGCAAGGCGCATCAATCGCGATATCGTGCTGGAGCTGATCCGGACCGGCCAGCCGATTTCGCGCGCCGACCTGGCGCGGCGCTCGGGGCTGCAGCGCAGCACGGTTTCGCAGATCGTCGAGCAGCTGATTCGTGAAAAGTGGGTGCGCGAGGGCTCCATCGCTTCGGCGCCGCGCGGCCGCCGGCCCACCCTGATTGGCCTGAATGAGGATATGGTTGCCATCGCGGTGGATATTCATCCGCGCCAGGCGATCGTGGCCGTAGTCGATCTGAACGGCCGCCTGCTCTCGCGGGCTTTGGTGCCGCTCACTTCAGATCCAGGGGCGTCGACGCGGCTGGTGATCGAGAGCATGCAGCGCATGCGCCGCACCGTGCCGAAAAAATCGACCGAAGGGATCGGCATCAGCCTGCCCGGACGCGTCGATCCGGCCACCCAGCGGCTGACCTTTGCTCCCAACCTGCACTGGCCCGACTTCGATCTGAAGAAAGTCATCGAGACCAGGATGGGGCTGCCGGTTAAGATGGAGAACGCCGCAACCGCGTGCCTGCTGGCGGAGCTGACTTTTGCGCGCATGGATGGGGTGCGCGATGCGGTGCTGGTCACCGTCTCCGAAGGCGTGGGAACCGGTGTCTTCGCGAACGGCCAGTTGATCTCCGGCCTCCACGGCATGGCCGGCGAGTTCGGACATATTCCCATCGATCCGGAGGGACCACGCTGCGCGTGTGGTCAGAGCGGATGCTGGGAGACATTCGCGTCCTGCCGGGCGGCGCTGCGTTATTTCCGCGAGCTGCAACCCAAAGGGCGTGCGGTCACCTTCCACGAGTTGCTGAACCTGGCGGAGGAAGGCAATCTGCCGGCAGCGCAGGCGCTGGCGAAGCAGGCGATGTGGATCGGACGCGGACTGCGGATGATCATCGCGGCGCTTTCGCCCAGCACCATCCTGATCGCCGGCGACGTCACCTCGGCGTGGCACCGCTTCGGTCCCGTGATCGAGAAGGAAGCGGCGAAGCTCACCCTGGCCGGAAACCCGCCGCTGATCCGGCCGACGCATGAGAGCGAGATTGCCCGGTTGCGGGGTGCGGCGGCCCTGGTCTTCCAGCGCGGCCTTGCGCTCGAGCAAACGCCCGAGGGTATCTCGCCCGATGGTGACGGGCAAGATGCGCTCCAGGCCCAGACCGCCTAACCTCCGTCTGATCCCGCCGATCCCGTAAGTCGGTCAAAACTGGTCGACCGAAGGGTTGGGACCGCCCTCAATCCCAGGCTGGAACTCGCCTCACGCTCGTCCCAAAAGCGGTAACCCGCCCCTCAAAAGTCTTGACAACCTTGCAAACGCCCTCCTATAGTTCGGGACGCATATTAAACCGACGAGCGTGCCCTGCTCAGCCGGAGGGAATCCCCCGCAGGCCTGCAAACCGGGGAAACTGGCTTGGCGGTCGAACGTCCTGTAAACAGCCGCAGTAAAGAGCTGGGGATTGATTTGGGGCATGGACAATCGGTTCACTTTTGTGGAGGAACTTATGTCGGGGAGGCCAAAAATGGAATTCAGGACAGAGTGGTTGACGACGCGGAGATGGCTGTTGCCCATCATGCTGCTCGCAGTACTGCTGATGACGGCGACAGTCAGAGGCCAGGTGCTCTACGGCACCCTGACCGGAACCGTGACCGACAAAACCGGCGCGGTCGTACCGAAGGTGACCGTGACCCTGACCAACCAGGCCACGGGCGAAATTCGAACGGAAATCACGAGCAGTGTGGGTGAGTACCGCTTTGGCGACGTGCTCCCCGGCACCTACGCGGTGTCTGTTCCGCGCTCCGGCAACTTCGCGGCCTTCACCGAAAACGGCGTTGTGGTCGAACTCAACCGCGAAGTGCGCATCGATATGGCGCTGCAGCCGGCCAGCGTGAATCAAACCATCAGCGTCAACGACACCGCGCCGACTCTGCAGACCGAAACCGCCGACGTCAACAGCGAGATTACGGAAACGGAGTTATCGCAGCTGCCACTCACTTCCTCGCAGGGACGCAGCTTCCAGGCGCTGTACACCATCATTCCTGGCGCTGCCGATGTGCAGGAAAAGAACTCAACGGCGTCCAATCCGTCCCGCGCCATGTCTGTCAACGTCAACGGCATGAATTACAACGGCAATACGACGCGCATCGACGGCGCCATGAATTACTATGGCTGGCTGCCGTACCTGATCGCGTACGTGCCGCCGGCCGAATCCATCGCCACCGTCAACCTCGACACGAACTCCTTCAATGCCGAGCAGGGACTGGCCGGTGGAGCCTCGATTAACGTCACCACCAAGAGCGGCACTCATGATTTCCATGGGACCGCGTGGGAATTCTACCAGGACGCCGGTCTCAACGCGCGTCCCTACACGGCGACGCCGCAGTCTTCCCCGACCATTCCCAAAAATGTCTTCAATCAGTTTGGCTTCAACATCGGCGGCCCCGTGTACATCCCCAAAATTCTCACCGGCAAACAGAAGCTCTTCTTCTTTGACAATTTCGAGCGCACCACGCGCCGGCAGTTGATCTCCGGAACTCTGACCGTTCCCGACTCCAACATGATCGCCGGCAATTTCTCCGAAGTCGCCGCCTTTGATCCTCTGTATGATCCGCAGCCTGGAGGCACCGGTCCCTATTTGCCGGTTGGCTCTCGTCCCACCTTTATATCGGAATATGGCAGCAATATAATCCCGGCTTCGCGCATTCACCCGGCCGCCGCTACGATGATCGCCAACCTGGCGCCCCTTGCATCGGCTGTCGGTACGCCGAGTGCCACGGCGCTGGCGAACCAGCTGGCGAACGACTACTTCGGCACAGGAACGTTCTCCTATAACCGCAACACGAACGACGCAAAGATCACCTACATCCCGACTCAAAGCACGCAGGTCTTCGGCAAGTACAGCGTTGAGCCCTTCGCAGTGGATGACCCGCAGGAGCTGGGCGCTGCCGGTGGAGGCACGTTCGACGGGGGGCAACCTGGCGCGGCTGCGGGCCGCATCCAGAACGTCGGACTGGGCGCGAGTCATGTCTTCAGCCCCACGATTGTGGTGGACGCCGATTTCGGTTATACGCGGCAGGTCACCGGAGCGCAGTCGCTGATCGATATTAAGGACGGCGACTACGGTCTGGACGTGCTGCACATTCCCGGAACCAACGGTCCCGGGAGCAACTACGTAGGACAGCCCATCTTCGAGCTGCAGGGCGGCAGCACCTTCAATACCCTCGGTAACTCGAATGGCGCCAATCCGTTTTTATTCCGCGATAACCAGTTCACCGGCGACGTGAACCTGAGCTGGACCAAAGGCAAGCACGCCACCAAATATGGCTTCACCTACTACCACTTCGACCTGAATCACTTCCAGCCCACCAGCGGCAGCGGCATCAATAACCCGCGCGGCGGTTTCTACTTCCAGGGCGGCATGACCCTCGGACCTGGCGATGTGAGCCAAAAGGGCGCGGCCAGCAGCATCTATAACTACAACGCGCTGGCTGATTTCCTGCTCGGCCTTCCCAACAACGGCACCGGGGAAGCCGTCACCACCGCGCACCAGATCGCCAATCCCAATGCTGTTCGCTGGACGGAGTTGAGCGGTTATGCCCAGGATCAGTGGACAGCGACCCCGAAACTGACCGTGAATTACGGTGTCCGGTATGAGTTTTACCCGGTGCCGTACCGCGACCATACCGGCGTCTACGTGCTCGATCCCAACCTGCCGCAGAGCGCCAATGTCGAAGTCGGCGGAGTGGGCGGTGAGCCGGAGAACTCCGGCATATCAGTGGGCTGGGGCTTCTTCTCCCCGCGTCTCGGTCTGGCCTATCGTCTGGACCAAAAGACAGTGATTCGTTCCGGCTTCGGACTGACCTCCGACCCCGACAGCATGCGCTTCCTGCGTGACGCATTCCCGATGGATCTGAATCCGCAGTACTCCGGCACCGCCGCGGATACCATTGCCGTCGATCCAACCAACGGCAACGCGCCGATGACGCTGACCTACGGGATTCCCGCTCTCACCATCCCGAACTACTCGACCGGCTACGCTTCCCTGCCGGTCAGCGGATCGACGACCACCGTCACCAAGAATTTCCACCGTGGCTATGTCGAGAGCTGGAACCTGTTCGTCCAGCGCGACCTCGGATGGAAGTTCGTTGGCAACGTGGGCTATGTCGGCACGCACGATGTTCGTCAGCTCATCCAGACAGGCTATCTGAACTCCTCGCCGTTGCCTACCGGGGCGACCCCGTGCATGGCCAACGGCCAGTACAATCCGTCCACCGGCCTCACCGGCAAATGCAGCTTTGCCTCTAACGAAATCATCAACGAGCAGTGGTGCACGGGGGCGAATCTCACCTGCTACAACACTGGCGGCATCGGCTATGTTGAGCCGCTCTTCAGCGCGGACTATAACGCACTGCAGTCACAGCTGAACTACAACGGCGGCCGTCTGGCGCAGATGGGCGTGGTCTACACCTACTCGCACGCCATCGATCTGGAAGATAACGGCGCCGGATCCGGCTCGGGCGGTTTGGCGTGGAACTATCCGGCTTACTATAGCCTCAACCGCGGCAATGCCGGGTACGACCAGACCAATAACCTCCAGGTCTGGGGTATCTATAACCTGCCCTTTGGCCGCGGCCACGCATGGGCGAGCAACGGCGTGGGCAACGCGGTTCTGGGCGGATGGCAGCTGAATGGGCAGTTCAGCCATATCAGCGGCACTCCGTTCACGGTCAGCGCTAACAGCAACACGGCCAATGCAGAGGGCGAGCCTCTTTATGCCAACCTGGTTGCCCCCTATCATCAGCTGAGCGGCCACTCCCGTACCGCCGGTGATCCGGTAAGCGGCGGGAAGCTATGGTTCGATACTTCGTCGTTCGCCAATCCGACCCAGCCAACCTACACCTCTACCGAAGCGCCGTCGGCGATCACTCCGCCGTCCTTCGGTGACACGAGACGCAACGAATTCCGCGGACCGGGTGTCTCGTATGCGAACGCGAGCCTCTTCCGCGCATTCACCATCTATCACGAGAGTCAGTTCCAGATTCGGTTTGAGGCGTTCAACATTACGAATCACGCGTTGTTGGTGAACAACCCGGGCACGACCGTCGGCAGTTCGACCTTCGGCGAAATCACCAGCTTCGGACCCGCCTACTCTCCAACCCAGGGCGCCCGTTCGCTGCAGTTCAGCGGCCGGTTCCAGTTCTAAGCTCACTTGCATAGAACCTCCAAAGGCCGGGACCTTCAACGTCCCGGCCTTCTTTTTTTGTTCTCAACTTTGCGCCACTGATGGACCGTGGCTGCTTCTGCGAAAATGGCTCTTCAGCGATTCACTTCGTCATGGTCGATCGAAACAGCGCCTTCCTGGCATCCATTCTGATCGCCGGTCTCTCCGGCACACTCGCAACGCACGCCGAAGACGGCTCTCAGGGATGGCTGCGGTACGCGCCGCCTTCCGCTGCCGGGATTCCCGCCGCTTATCAGGCCATGCCTGCGGCCATCGTGACGCTGGATTCCTCCGAGCTGGCCAAGAGTGCCCAAAACGAGATGCTGCGCGGCGTCCGCTCCATGCTGGGCCGCACGCTCCGCGTTGAGCCGAAAATTGCCGGCGAAGATGTCTGGGTGCTCGGCACCATCGACGAGCTGCGCGAGGCGTTCCCGCAATATCGCGCACCGTCGCTCGGCCCGGAAGGTTTCGCCGTAAGCGTGCTCGAAGCGCGTGGCCGTCATGAATGGCTGATCGCCGGGGCGGACCCGCGCGGCATTCTCTACGGCGCATTTCATGTGCTCTCGGGCATCGCGCGCGGCGAGAGCTTTGCCGCCCTCGCTGGCAGCGAGTCGCCCGCGGCTCCGGTGCGCTGGGTCAATCAGTGGGACAACCTCAACGGGACCATCGAGCGCGGCTTCGCGGGGCGCTCCATCTTCTTTGACAACGGATCGGTTCGCACCGACCTGGCGCGCGCCGGCGAATACGCGCGGCTACTGGCCTCGGCCGGCATCAACGGATGCACCATTAATAATGTCAACGCCGACCCCAAAATCCTGACGCCGGAGATGATTCGCGGCGTAGCGCGCATTGCCGATCAATTTCGCCCATGGGGTGTGCGGCTCTCCATCTCCGTGCCCATCAATGCCCCGCAGGCCGTCGGTGGTCTCGACACCTTCGATCCCGGCGATCCAAAAGTCGCGGCGTGGTGGCGCGCGAAGATCGACGAGATTTACACGGCCATCCCCGACTTCGCCGGCGTTGTCGTCAAAGCCGACTCCGAAGGACAGCCGGGTCCGTCGAAGTATGGACGAACCCCGGTGGACGCGGCGAACATGCTCGCCGCCGCACTCAAGCCACATGGCGGCATCGTCCTGTATCGCGCCTTCGTCTACGACCATCATCTCGACTGGAACGACCAGAAGGCCGACCGGGCACGCGCCGCGTACGACATCTTTCACCCTCTCGACGGCCAGTTTGCCGACAACGTGATCGTCCAGATCAAGAACGGGCCCATCGATTTTCAGGTGCGCGAGCCAGTCTCGCCGCTTTTCGCAGGACTACAGAAGACCAACGAAGCCGTCGAACTGCAGATCACCCAGGAATACCTGGGCCAGCAGCGGCATCTCGTCTTTCTTCCGACGATGTGGAAGAGTTACCTCGATTTCGATCTGCACGCCGACAATCGCTCTACCTTATTAAAGGATATGGTCGACGGCACGACCTTCCATCGCCCGCTCGGCGGCTACGTCGGTGTCGCCAACGTTGGGCTGGACACGAACTGGATGGCGCATCCCCTCGCCATGGCGAATTTGTACGGTTTTGCCCGGCTCGCCTGGAACCCCAGCACCACCGCTGAAGCGATTGCCGCCGACTGGACGCGCCTGACTTTCAGCAACGACCCCAAAATCGTGAGCACGGTCAGCCAGATGCTGCTCTCGTCCTGGCAGATTTACGAGCACTACACCGGCCCGCTCGGCCTGCAGACCCTCACCAACATCACCGGACCGCACTACGGCCCCGCGCCGCAGTCCCAGGAGAACAACGGCTGGGGCCAGTGGATCCGCGCCGACCACGACGGCGTGGGCATGGACCGGACGGACTCGGAAGGCGGCGCCACCGGAACGGGATTCATCGGGCAATACCCGCCGGAAGTCGCCGCGATGTACACCTCGCTGAAAACCTGCCCCGACAACCTGCTCCTCTTCATGCATCACGAGCCGTACAAGTATCGGCTGAAGACCGGCAAGACCGTGATCCAGACCATCTACGACCTGCACTATCAGGGAGCCGATGAAGCTGCGGGGCTCGTCCGTCAGTGGCAGACGCTCGACGGGCTGATCGATCCGGAGCGCTACGACAAAACCCTGGGCCTGCTGGAATACCAGGCCGGCCACGCCATCGTCTGGCGCGATGCGATCAACCGCTGGTTTGAGAAGATGTCCGGCATCCCCGACGATCGCCACCGCATCGATCACGATCCCAACCGCATCGTGGCCGGGCAGATGCAGCTCGACGGCTACACCCCCGTCGACGTCACCCCATGGGAGACGGGCTCCGGCGGCAAAGCGTACGTGTGCAGCGAACACACCCCATGCACGGCGGCCGCGCATCTCGACCGCCCGGTCGGGTGGTACAACGTCGCGGTTCAGTACTTCGATTACCGCCAGGGTGCCTCGACGTTTCGGCTACTCCTCAACCAGCAAGTTATCGCTACGTGGACCGCCGATAACACGCTCCCCGGCCAGGCGCCGAACGGAGACACCTCAACGCGCTACACTCTGCGTGGCGTGCGGTTGCGGCCCGGCGACGTGCTGACCATCGAAGGTCAACCCGCCGATGGCGAGCTCGCGCCCATCGACTATATGGAGATCACGCCCGAAGCGAACGCGAAGACAGGGGCCTCGCACCCATGAAGATCAAACACGCCTCCGTCAACGTTTGCTCGCCGGGGCGCAACTTCGTCACGTTGAAGATCGAGACCGACGAAGGCCTCTACGGCCTCGGCGACGGCACGCTCAACGGACGCGAGCTGGCCGTCGCCAGCTACCTCACCGAGCACGTCATCCCGTGCATCCTGAATCGCGATCCCTTCCAGACCGAGGACATCTGGCAGTATCTCTATCGCGGCGCGTACTGGCGTCGCGGCCCGGTCACCATGTCGGCCATCGCCGCGGTGGACATGGCGCTGTGGGACATCAAAGGCAAGGCCCTCAACACACCCGTCTACAACCTCCTCGGTGGCAGGAGTCGCGATGGTGTTCTCGTCTACGCGCATGCGCATGGCACCGGCATCGAAGAAGCCTGCGGAGACGTGGGCCGCCACATCGAGATGGGCTACAAAGCCATCCGCGTGCAGAGCGGGATTCCCGGCCTCGACGCGACCTACGGCGTTCCCAAAGGCGCATTGCCGTATGAGCCTGCGGAGCGCGGGCTGCCTTCGGA
>JBEKIN010000044.1:0-19577 GCA_050011735.1 Acidobacteriaceae bacterium
GTTCCGGAACATGCCCAGCACCGTTCCAGTGGAATGAAGCTCTTCCAGCGCACCGTTCGCCCGCAACAGAAGACCAGCCAGGTGGCCACAATTCGCGTAGCGGAGCTTTTGAGACTCGTCGCAATACTCGGCGAAGAAGATGGTCGAATAGGCGCTCTCGACCGTGTTGTCGAAGAAAATCTGATTTACCGTCTTCAGGAAAAGCTGCGGTTGCTGGCGAGCCATGGCCAGCTGGCTGCGCAGGTTCGCCTGCAGATTGGCCATCAGCAGTGCCGCGGCAATTCCTTTCCCGGAAATGTCGCCAATCAGCAGTCCCAGCTCAGTGGGTCCGAGCGAAAGGAAATCGTAATAGTCGCCGCCCACATGCCGCGCCTGGATGCAGACACCAGCGTAGTCGAGCGTGCGCAGCGTCGGAGCTCCCTGCGGAAACAGCCTCGCCTGCACCTGCTTCGCGATCTCCAGCTCCTGCGCCACGCGCCGCTCCTGCTCCACTCGGTCGCTCGCCTCGCGGCGCTGCGCCTCGATCTCCCGGCTCATTTCGTCGGAGCCCAGCAGCTCGAAGATGTTGCCGTCGATGTCCTGGAAGGTCGCGAAGGTTCCACCCCACAGCTGCGGCTGCGGCGGCTGCACGAACTTCACGCCGCGGCTCCGCCACAATTCGTAGGTCGCGTTGACATCCTCGGCGATGAAGGCAATGTGGGTCGTCCGGCCAATCAGCCGGTAATTCTCCGAGCCGCGCCGCGGAGCGATCAGCGCCAGGATCGCGCTGCCATCGGGAGGAGCGATCGCGATCCACCGTCCGAACTCAAACCGGCTGTCCGCCAGCACGCAGAATCCGAGCTGGCCCACGTAGAACTCGAGGCTGCGATCGTGATTGCGAACATAGACGTTCGATTTGAAGATCCTGAGATACGGGTTCTCCGATCCGGAGGCGCAAGGGGAGCGGCGCGCCGGGTCGCGCGTCTTTTCACGGCTCGTTCCATCACTCGCCAAGTGCGCCTCCGCGAATCTCCCTGCTCGAATCAATATCCTATACGCGGTGTTCCGCATCCCAAATACCGCCCAGGGGATCGCGCCCGATGCACGGCCGCCCGGTTAGGATGGAACAAATCCCTCCGCCACCGCGTACCTCACAACGGTGCGGTCCACGCCCTCCCCCGCCGCGCCGCTGCTGCAATGGAGACCTTTATGTACAGATTCCTAAGCGTTGTCGCCCTCGCCCTTGCTATTCTTTTCGCGCTTCCCGCCACCTTTGCCCAGGCCGGCTCCCACTCCAACTCTCTCGTCATCGTCTTCAAGGATGGCCACCGCCAGGCTATCAACCTCGACAGCGTGCAGCGCCTCGAGTTTCCTGGGGCCGTCCCTGCGGGCCTGATCAACGTTCCCGGTCCGTCGCGCGCCCACTTCCTCGGCAAATGGGAAGTCGGCCAGGGCAACGGAGAGAATTTCTACATCACCCTCAACGACGACGGCACCGCCTTGCGCACGATGAACGATCTGGAGCACGAGCGCGGCACGTGGGTCTATGCCCACGGCGAAGCCCAGGTCACCTGGGCGGATGGCTGGCAGGACTGCATCCGCAAGCTGGGAACCCAGTTCAAGAAGTACGCCTACCACGAGGGCAAGACCTTCACCGACGACCCGGACAACGTCACCAACGCACGCAATCTCACGCAAAATCCCAACGGCGTGGATTAGGCTCCTGGCTTCCCGCTTCGCGCAGGGATCCGCGTCGCCGCTTGCGCTACGGCAACAGCCCGAACACGGCCACTGCGTTCGGCGTCCCCACAAACACCATGCCGTTGACTTCCATTGGCGTGATGAACTTGTTCCCGCTGCCGAATTGATCGCGGTTCTTCGTCGCCTGGTTGCTGTTGTAGAGCTCCTGCAGCGTGGTCGCGTCGAAAGCGTGTAACACCGCCGGTGACGCATTCTCGACCGCCCATACGATCCCGTTGGTTGTTCCGTTGGCGCTCACCGCCGGCGTCATTCCAGGATACGCAAATGAATTCGCGCTCTGCACGCTCGCACTGGTGGCCAGCTTTGCGTTGACGATCGGAAACGCCTTCAGCTTATCGCTCACCGCGCCGTAGTACACCGTGTTGTTGAAATACGCGGGCATCGACCACACGCCGCCGATGGGTGTCGCGATCTCCTGATACAGCGCGTTGTTGTTTTGCGTGCTGTACTTGCCCATCGAATCCCGATTCACAACATAAATGTTCTGGTCTTTCCCGGCGCCCACCGCCAGGTGATGGACCGTCCCCGCAGAATCCGTAATATCCGGCAGCACCAGTGCTCCGCCTGACCCAAGGTCCGTGTCCGCGTTCGACTCGGAAATCCCGTTATAGGCCTCGAAGTAATCCGCGACCGCCAGAGTTCCACCGGTCGTTGAGATTTTCAGGAACGCGTTGCCGAAGTCGTTTTTCACCGGGAACCCGCTCGCGTTGAGGGTGCCATCGAAGGTCCCATTCGCATCGAGAAAATAGATGTTCCCGCTCGAATCCGCGGCCAGCCCGGTGCCCGCCATCCAGATCGATCCTTCGCCGCCGTTCGGCGTCAGGTTCAGCACGCTGGTCTGGGCCAGCGTCGATTCGCTGTAGGCCATCAGCCAACCGGTGTACGGGTCAATATCGCAATGCGACGTCCACCCGAGGTAAATCGTCCCGTTCATCAACAACAGTCCCACGCGCTCCGCATATTGGCTGGGATCGAAAACCACGTTGCCTCCCGAGCTGTTTTCGCCCGTGCCTGGATACTTCGCCTGAATTTCTGTTGGACTGCCGGAAAGCTCCGCGCCCGTGGTCACGTCCAGCGCGTGCAGACGCTGGTGGTAAGCGCCTGACGGGTCCAGCGACATGCCGACGACGAAAATCGTCCCGTTCGGCCCTGCTGTGCGGTCGATGACCGGCGTCGAGGTGATGCCGATCTCCGGCGAGATTTGCGAGCACCCGTGATCCCCGCTGGCTGTCTCATTCGTGCCGAGGACCGAGGTCTTCCAGATCTGCGCGCCGGTGTCCGCGTCGAAGGCAAATACGCTGTCGTTTTCCGTCACCGCATACACGACGTTGCGCTGCAGCCCGCCCGCCGTCAGGTTCGAGAGATAAAGAGGCTGCGCATCCACTGAGCCATCGACCGCCAGCAGGCGCAGCAATCCGAATTTCGAGGAAGTGACATTGCTCGACGTCAGCGTCGTCTCGTTCGGGTTCAGCCCCGTCCTTCCGATGTCGAAGTGATAGGTGGTGACGTCAACACCCGGCGCCGCGACGGCCGTCTTCACCGTTAGGGTAGCTATTTGCCAGGCAGCGGCGGGGGTGCCGGGGCTCCCGGTGGTCGTCATTGTGGTCCCGTTCACCAGCCAGATGTAAACCTGCTCCGTGGTGCTGTTCCGCCACAGGATGCCGGCCCGTCCGCTCCCATCGTAGTCGCCCACGCCCTGAATGCTCCAGCCGGAGGAGACGTAGCCGAGGCTCCCGCTGCTCGCAGTCGCGGTTCCGTTCATGAACCAGATGTAAACCTGCCCGGTGGTGCTGTTCAGCCACAGGATGTCACTCTTGCCGTTCCCATCGAAATCGCCAACGCCCGCAATGCTCCAGTCGGAGGTGGGGCTGCCGGGACTCCCGGTGCTCGCAATCGTGGTCCCGTTCATGAGCCAGACGTAGACCTGGCCGGTAGTGCCGTTGCGCCACAGGATGTCGGCATCGCCGTCGCCGTTGAAATCGCCAATGCCCGCAATGTTCCATCCCGAGGAGACGTTGCCGACGATCCCGCCGCCCGCGATCGTGGTTCCGTTCATGAGCCAGAGGAAGATCTCGCCGGAGCTGTTTCGCCACAGGATGTCGGCTTTGCCGTCTCCATTGAAATCGCCCACACCCGCAATGGTCCAGTCCGAGGAGACGTTGCCGAGGCTGCCGCTGCTCGTAAACGTGGCGCCATTCATGAGCCAGATATAGACCTGCCCGGTGGTGGTATTCCGCCACAGGATGTCGGCTTTGCCGTCGCCGTCGAAGTCCCCGGTTCCCTGAATGACCCAGTCCGAGGTGGGGCTGCCGGGACTCCCGCTGCTCGTAAACGTGGTGCCATTCATCAGCCAGATGTCGACCTGCCCGGTGGTGCTGTTCCGCCACAGAACGTCACTCCTGCAGTCGCCGTTGAAGTCGCCAACCGCGGCAAACGACGCCGGATTCGGATTCGGATTCGGGTTCGAAGTCGTGCAGGATCCGGTCGCCTGAGACACCGTCCCAGGAGCCGTTCCGGTGGCACTCTCCTGGGTTGAGGAACTGCCGGAGTCCGGGGGAGGATAGGTCCCTGTGAAAGGGGCGTTGCCCAAAGCCAGGCTCCCGGCTGGGATGCTCACGGACTCCGGATTACCCGGTGCCCGGCTAAATGTAGCGGGGCTCGCCGTCACACCCGCAGGAACCCCGGGCACCGATACCTGAACCGTTTGCGCAGCCGCCGCCGCGCACAGTAACCCTATGCCAACTTGCCACGGACGCCGCATGCGGGAGAGTTCCTCCTTGGTATTGCGAGACGCATGTCCTCAGATGCAACAAAACCCTACCTCGATCACCTGTAACCTGTCTTCAAAATCTCCTGCTCCGACCCTGGAATCGCCACCGCCGCTTCCCACTGGATCTCCTTCAGCTTTTGCAGTGAACCTTCCGTCTTCAGCGTCGTAAACACTGCGATCCATCCGCCCATTGCCAGCCGATTTGCCGCCGCCTTGCACGCCGCCCCCATCTTGTCCACGGCGCGCAGCGTGACCGCATCGAACACTCGGTCGCTGGCCATCTCCTCCACGCGTCCAGCCCAAACTTCGGCCCTCAGCCCCAGCGTCCGCACCGCTTCGCGCAGAAATGCCGCCTTCTTGCCTTGCGACTCCGCCAGCGCGACGCCAATCTTCGGGCGGCAAATCGCAATCGGAATCCCCGGAAATCCCGCGCCCGAGCCGAAATCCAGCAGCGTCTTCACCTGTTTTGGAATTTGCTGTGCCGCGAAGATCGAATCCGCAAAATGCCTGCGAACAATCTCCTCCGGCTTGCGCGCCGCCGTCAGATTCATGCGCCCATTCCACTTCATCAACAGCGCAAGGTACGCCTCAAACTGCTCGACCGCCTGCGCGTCCAGCCCGGCCACATCCAGACTGAATCGATTCTCACTTGTTTTGTTCATCCTTACCGAAGATCGGCGCGCCGTGAAGGTATTCGGGAACCTGAGTGCTTGCCCCTTTACCCTATCCCCTATTTCAATCCGCGACCGACTCGCTGATCATGCGCGGCTCCCACGCCGCCGCCGCATCCACAAACGACTGGAACAGGCACTGTGCCGCCTTGTTCTCTTCCAGCACGCGCTCCGGATGCCACTGCACGCCCATCAGGAACTGGTCGCCATGCCCTTCCGCCGCCTCCACTACGCCGTCGTCCGGTGACCATGCCGAGCGCACCAGCCCATCGCCCAGCACCGCTACGGCCTGATGATGGCTGCTGTTCACCATCAGCGTCGTCCTCATTCCCAGCCCCAGAATGCGCCGAAGCCGCGAGCGCGCTTCCACTTCGATCGCGTGCGCTTCCGCCACCGCTCGCCCCGCCGAATGATCCACGCCGGTTTTCAGATGCTGCACCAGCGTTCCGCCCCGCCACACATTCAGCGCCTGGAATCCGTAGCAAATCCCCAGCATCGGCTTGTAGAGATTCGACGCGTCCTGCAGCAACAGCTCGTCGACGGCTTCGCGCGCCGCGTCCGCCGCCGCGCAATCGTCCAGCGCCTCTTCACCGTATTTCTGCGGATTCACATCCGCCGGGCTTCCCGGCAGCAGCACGCCCTCGCACGACGCGACTAGCTGCGCCACCTTTGCCGGCGAATCCCGCAGCGGCACCTTGACTGGCACTCCCCCGGAGAACTCCACCGCGCGCGCATATTGCGGCCACGCTCGCTCGCTGTATTCTTTATCCGCGAAATTGGGTTCCGGAATCGCTATGCGTGGTGCTTTCATGGTCTCCGCGCCTCCTCGGTCTTGTGCAGGTTCCGAGAAATGGTTACAGCTTCCAAATCCCCAATTTCATTTCCATTCTTTCCCGGCGTCGCGGACGGCGCTGCAGGCTTTTTTCGCCAGGAGTGCTCATAATACAGCGCGGCGATCTGTTCCTCCAGTAACTTTGTCACTTCGTCAACCTGCTTCATGGTCAGACCGCTGGTTTCCACCGGTTCGCCCACCGCCAGAGTCACGGGGACAGGATGCACCGTGCTCGCGTGGATCGGCAGCAGTTCATGCGTCCCAATCAGCGCCATCGGCGTCACCGGAACCTGCGCCCGAATCGCCATAAACGCCGGTCCGTTCAGGAATTTCGCCGGCTCCCCCGTCTCTGTCCGCCCGCCCTCCGGGAAAATGAACAGCGGCATCCCGCCTTTGAGCGTCCGCGCCGCGCTTGCCAGGCTCGCGATCGACGCGCGGGGATTGCCCACATCCACTGAAACCTGCCCTGACCGGCGCAGCCACCAGCCAATGAACGGCAGCTTAAAAAGTCCGCTCCGCGCCACGATCCGAAACTGGAACGGCAGCGAACTGAAAATCACCGGCGTATCCATGTACGACAGGTGATTCGAAACGTACACCGCTGGCTGCACCTTCAGACGTTCTCCGTGCAAAACCGTCAACCTGGCGCCACTCGCCGCGACGCTGGCCCGCGCCCACGCCTGCGCGATGCGGTGCTGCCAGTGTCCATTCTTCTCGAACAGCGATGCCGCCAGCGCCAGACTCCCGAAGAATGCCGTCGCCAGAAAAAACAGCGGAGCCCGGAACACGTAGCTCATCAGCCGCTCCCGCAGCGGCAGCGGATTCGGCCGTGGCCCCGGTGGTGCGATCGCGCTCATCGCGTTTCCACCGCAACGCGCTCCAGCAACGGCCGCACTTCCCCCACCAGGTACACCGATCCAGCCACCACCACCAGTCCCTCTTGCGGAGCCTCAGCCCACGCCCTCGCGAGCGCGTCCTGCCCGTCTCTTGCGGCAATCGCCCGCACACCGGTCTTTGCCGCGGCTCCGACGATCTCCCCGGCGCTGGCCGAACGCGGCGACTCCACCGGAGTCGCAATCACCAGGTCGAACATCGGGAAAAGGATCTGCGCCATCTCCTGGTAGGCCTTGTCCTTCATGCACCCAAAGACCAGCACCCGTTTTCCGTGTGCCGATTCCGCATACCCAAGAGATGACAGCGCCGCACGCAGCGCCCACGCTCCCGCGGGATTGTGCGCCACATCCAGCAGCACATCGGCCTTGCCGGGCACAAGCATCCGCTCCAGTCTTCCCGGCCATTGCGTCTGCCGGATTCCCTCCGCGATCTGCGATGGCGTTATGTTGAAACCGTGACTGTTACGTAATTCCGCCGCCGCCGCGATCGCCAGAGCGATATTGCGCCGCTGATGCTCTCCCGCCAGCGGCGAATCGACCTGAATGGTCTGCCCCATCACTTGGAGTGCATACCGATTCCGCGATTCTGTACCCTGTACCCTGTACCCTGTGCCCTGTGCCGAAGGCACAAACTCCGCCGCGTTCACCCCCCTCACATCCAGCTCCGCCGCCACTTCTCCGATCGCCCGGTTCGCCTCCGGATGCTGCGGCAGCGTCACCATCACCCCATTTCGCCGCAGAATCCCCGCCTTCTCGCGCGCGATCAGCGGAATCGTCTCGCCCAGCCACTCCGTGTGGTCGAGCGAAATATCGGTGATCACCGATATCAGCGGCTCCACGACATTCGTCGCGTCCAGCCGCCCGCCCATTCCCACTTCGAGCACCGCCAAGTCCACCTGCGCATCTGCAAACGCCTCGAAGGCCACCGCCGTCAGCGCCTCAAAAAAGCTCGGATGCCCCGGCAGTTTCCCTTCGCTCACCAGGATTTGGGCGCAATCGTCGACCCGAAAATAGTGCCGCGCAAATTCCTCATCGCCGATCGCCTCGCCATCGATGCGAATCCGCTCGTTCACGCGCACCAGGTGCGGCGACGTATACAGCCCGCATTTGTACCCCGCGCTCTTCAGAATCGCGGCCAGCGTCGCCGCCGTCGATCCCTTCCCGTTGGTTCCCGCAATCAGAATCGAGCGAAACCGGCGCTCCGGATGCCCCAGCGCCTCCACCAGCGCACGCATCTCTTCGAGGCGAAACTTCCGGCGCGGCTCCCCCGGCGCGGCATGCAGCTCACCCACCCGCGCATGGAGACTGTCGAGCGCCGCCGCATAGGACATTCTTCGATTCTAGGACAACTCGGCGGGACGGGTTGAACCGCGAATCCGGCTCCAGCGGACGCCTCCAAAGTCATCTTCGCGCCCTCACTTCGGTACTCCGGCGGCTCCGCGCCTCGCTGCTAAACTGGAACTCGCATGATCCTCCCCTTTGTCCGCGAGTTGTTGGCGGACCTGGAGAATTCTCCCGCCTTCGAACAGGCAAGAAGGCACCTGGCGCTTGCCCGTGGGCGTCGTCGTGTCTCTGGACTCACCTCCACCGCCCGCGCCCTCTACATTCCCCTCTTCGCGCGCGCCGCTCAGGTCCCCACCGTTGTCATCGTCGCCGACAACAAAGCAGCCGACGCCATGCACCTCGCCCTCCGCGCCGGATGCGACCTCACCGGAGCCATCCCCGCCGACCGCGTGCTGCGTCTGCCCGCCCACGACGTGCTGCCCTTCGAAAATCTCTCCCCCCACCCCGACATTCAGGAACAACGCGCCAAAACCCTCTGGAAAATCGCCACCGGTGAAGCCTCCATCGTCGTCGCGCCCGTCGAATCGGCGGCGATGAAGCTGTTTCCCGCGCCCTTCTATGCCGGACTGGCGCAGATTCTGCGTCGCGGCGAAGAAGTCGACGTCGAAACCCTCCTCGCCCACCTCACCAGCATCGGCTACAGCCGCAACGACATCGTCGAGATGCCCGGCCAGTTCACGCGCCGCGGCGGCATCCTCGACGTCTACTCGCCGGAAGCCGATCGGCCCGTGCGCTTCGAATTCTTCGGCGACGAAATCGAGTCGATTCGCAAATTCGATCCCGAAACCCAGCGCTCCGCCGCGCCTCTCGACGAAGCCCGCCTGCTTCCGCTCACCGAAACCCCCGTCACCGAGCGCCTCCTTGCGGCGGTCCACACGCGCCTCAGCGGCGAACGCATCGAATCTACCGACGATCCGGAGCTCGTCGAAGAAGCCATCGCCGCCGGCGGCGTCTCCGTCTTTCCCGGCTGGGAGTTTTTCGCAGGAGTCGGCGGCGCAACCGGAACCCTCCTCGATCTCTTCCCGCGCTCGGCCCTCCTTATCGAAGAGCCGGCGATGATCCGCAACCAAATCGACCGCTGGTGGAGCAAAGTCGAGCAGCGCCACGACCGTTCCAGCATCGGCTCGCTCATCACGCCCGCGGACATCTACCTCCGCCCCGAAGTCCTCCAGGCGCAGCTGGCCTCGCATCCCGGCCTCGACATCGATCAGCTCGGTGTCGTAGACGTCCTCGAAGAGGACCAGACCCTCGGCGAGATTGAATTCACCTCGCGCCCCACGCTGCGCTTCCACGGCTCCATCCCCGCCCTCATCGATCAGATCCGCAACCTGATGAACCAGGAGGTCCGCACGCTGCTCGTCGCGCCCAACCAGGGCGAAGTCGAGCGCCTCGCCAATCTCCTCCGCGAATATGAAGTCCCCTACCGCCTCGGCAGCCGCATCCAGCACGCGGGTAGCGAAAACGTCTACGACGAGTCCAGCTATCTCGCCGGAGACCTGCGCACGCCCGTCATCCTGCGCACCGCGCTGGCCACCGGTGTCAGCCTGCCTGATGCTCGCCTGGTTCTCTTCGGCGCCCAGGATTTCTTCGACGAAGCCGACGTCACCGCGCGCCCCGCGCCCAAAAAATCCAAAACCGCCGCCTTCGTCTCCGACTTCCGCGACCTCACCGTCGGCGACTACGTTGTCCACGTCGAGCACGGCATCGCCCGCTACCAGGGCCTGCGCGAAATCGAACAGGATGGCATCTCGCTTGAGTTCATGATCCTCGAGTTCGCCGAAGCCGCGCGCCTCTACGTCCCGCTCACGCGCCTCGACCTTATCCAGAAATACCGCTCCACCGAAGCTGGCCCCGCGCCCGTCCTCAATCGCCTCGGTTCACAGCAATGGGCCAAAACCAAAGCCCGCGTGCGCAAAGCCATGGCGGATATGGCCGACGAGCTCCTCAAGCTCTACGCGCAGCGCAAAGCCGCTGAAGGCCACGCCTTCCCCGCCGACAACGAATTCCAGCGCGAATTCGAAGACGCCTTCGACTTCACCGAGACTGACGACCAGATCTCCGCCATCGCCGACATCAAGCGCGACATGGAATCAACCCTCCCCATGGATCGCCTGCTCGTCGGCGACGTCGGCTACGGCAAAACCGAAGTCGCCATGCGCGCCGCCTTCAAAGCTGTGCAGGATGGCCGCCAGGTGGCCGTCCTGACCCCCACCACCATCCTCGCCTTTCAGCATTTTGAGACTTTCAAAAGCCGCTTCCGCCAATTTCCCATCAACATCGAAATGATCTCCCGCTTCCGCACGCCGAAGGAGCAGAAGCTCATCCTCGAAAAAGTCGAGAACGGCCGCGTAGACATTCTGATCGGAACGCATCGCCTGCTCTCGAAAGACATCAAGTTCCACGACCTCGGTCTCCTCGTCGTCGACGAGGAGCAGCGCTTCGGCGTCCGCCACAAAGAACGCCTCAAGCAGATGCGCCGCGAAATCGACGTCCTCGCCATGTCCGCCACGCCCATTCCGCGCACGTTGCACATGTCGCTGGTCGGCCTGCGCGACATGAGCGTCATCGAGACGCCGCCCCGGGATCGCATGGCCATCCAGACCGTCGTCGCCAAGTTCGACGAAAAGCTCATCCGCTCCGCCGTCGAAGTCGAGCTGGAACGCGGCGGGCAGATTTACTTCGTCCACAATCGCGTCGAGACCATCTACGAAATCGCCGCGAAAATCCAGGAACTCGTCCCCAGCGCGCGCGTCATCGTCGGCCACGGCCAGATGAACGAGACCGAGCTCGAGAGAGTCATGCTCGCCTTCATGAATCACGAGTACGACGTCCTCGTCGCCACCACCATCATCGAAAACGGCCTCGACATCCCGCTCGCCAACACCATCGTCGTCAACCGCGCCGATCGCCACGGCCTGTCTGAGCTGTATCAATTGCGGGGCCGCGTCGGCCGCTCCAATCGCCGCGCCTACGCCTATCTCCTCATCCCGCCCGAGCAGGAATTAACTGAAGTCGCCCGCCGCCGTCTCGCCGCGCTCAAGGAATTCTCCGACCTCGGCGCAGGATTCAAAATCGCAGCACTAGACCTCGAACTCCGCGGCGCAGGCAACCTCCTCGGCGGGGAACAGAGCGGCCACATCGAAGCCGTCGGCTTCGAGATGTACACTTCCATGCTCGAAGAAGCGGTCAGCCGCCTCAAAGGCGAGGAGCGCGTCGAGCGCCCCGCCGTCCAGCTCTCGCTCGGCATCGCATTACGTATCGATGAAAGTTACATATCCGAAGAAAACCAGCGCCTCCGCATGTACAAGCGCATCGCCGGCATCGACAGCGACCGCGCCCTTGAAGAAGTCCGCTCCGAGCTCGAAGACCGTTACGGCCCGCTGCCGGCCAGCGTCGCCCATCTGCTCCAGGCCGCGCGCCTCCGCATCGAATGCGAGAAGATCGGCGTCGCCCAGGTCGACCGCAAGCGCGACCAGCTCCACATTCGCTTCACCGAAACCGCCGCCGTCGACCCCGCCCGCCTCATGAAGCTCGTCTCAAAGAACGCGAAACGCGGCGCGCAATTCACGCCCCAGGGCGTCCTGCGTTTCCCCCTCACCGCCACGAAGCCGGAAGAAATCCTCCTCGAAGTCCGCGCCCTCCTCGAAGAGTTGGCGCTGCAAACCGCCGCGGTCTGACCCTCAGAAGTACTCCAACAACCCGCCAAAACTCTCCACCTCCAGCAACCGCTGCCCCGCAGGCGCCCCATCCAGCACCTCATGCTCCAGCACCCATGTGTGCGGGTGATGGATAAACACAGCATGCAATCCGCAAGCCAGGGCCGGATTAATATCCGACCGCGGGCTGTTCCCGATCATCCACGTCGTGTGCGGAGTGAGCTCGTATTTTGCGCACACCTCGCGATACGCCTCCGGATCCTTCTCCCGCGGCACCTCGACCGCCGTGAAATGCACGCCCAGCCCCGAGCGTGCGAGCTTGTCCGCCTGCTCCACCTCGTTGCCCTTCGTCATCAGGATCAGACGATGCCGCGACGCCAGCACCGGCAGCGTCTCCGCGACCCCCTCCAGCAACTCAATTTCCTGGTCCGCGATCGACTGCGCGAAGCTCATGATGCGCTCGTGCTTCGCCGGCGTGATCGGCCCCGTCGTCAGGCTCTCAAAGCACGTCACCAGCGCGCGCCGGAAGCTCGTCAGCCCGTAGCCGTGCAGCCGCACGTTCTCGCGCTCGACCTCGTTCAGTCTTTCGCGCACTTCCTCGCGCGTGTATTCCTTATGGTCCAGATACGAAATGAACGCCGCGATCGCCTGCTCGAAGTAGATGTTGTTCTCCCACAGCGTGTCGTCCGCATCGATGAGCAGCGTCTGCCCGGGCGCGAAATGGGTCTCTGGGGTCATCCGTATTCAGCAGCGTACCAGCACCCTGATTGGCATCAAACAAAGGAGGCAGTTTCCCCCCTGACCGGCGCCAAAAGATAGTGCTGAGTCGGCCTTCCCCGCCATCCCCTCCGGCGTTTTATCGCGGTTATGTGGCGTCTGACCACAAATCCGGCTCCAAACCCACCCCTGCCTGCGCTCCACGCCCCTTCCGTCGGGTATCATCAGTTGTTTGCTTTTTGGAGGAGATTCATGCGCAATCCGTTGTTGGCCGCCGCCAGCTGTCTGTTCTTTGTCACCCTCACCTGCTCCGCTCAGACCGCGGCTCCCGCTGGCGAAACTCCGCAATACAGCCCCATCCCCGGCTTCGACCCCGCCGCGATGGATAAGGCCGCCGATCCCTGCGGCGACTTCTATCAGTACGCCTGCGGCAACTTCGCAAAACTGCATCCCATCCCCTCCGATTTGCCGGAGTTCGATCAGTTCGCCAATCTCTTCGAGTTCAATACCCAGGCGCTCCATCAAATCGTCGAAAAAACTGCAGCCCTTCACGCCGCTCCTGGCACCGACGAGCAAAAAATTGGCGACTACTACGCCAGCTGCATGGATACTGACGCCATCGACAAGCGCGGCCTGGCCCCCATCCAGCCGGAGCTGGATCGCATCGCCGCCCTCCACTCCAAAGAGGAGTTGCCGGCCCTCATCGCTCATCTCCATCGCATGAGTGTCGGCGTCTTCTTCGATTACGGCTCCCAGCAGGACTTCAAAGACGCGACCCGCGAGATCGCCTACATCGACCAAAGCGGCATCGGGCTTCCCGAGAAGGATTACTACCTCCGCACCGACGACAAGAGCGTCGAAACCCGGAAACAGTATGTGGCTCACCTCGCGAACGTGCTCAAGCTCCTCGGCGATCCGCCCGATGCGGCGCAGGCCGAAGCGCAAAAGATCATGGACCTTGAAACCGCGCTGGCCAAAGCCTCGCAGGGCAACGTCGAGCGGCGCGATCCCGACAAGGTCTACCACATGATGGCGCTCACCAGTTTCTCGACCACCGCGCCCGCCATCGACACGGCCAAATACATTGAGCTGATGGGCTCCCCCTCCGTCCAGGAGCTGAACGTTGTCTCACCCGGCTTCTTCCCCGCGCTCAACAAGACCATCGCCGATACCGATCTGGCGACCATTCAGGCTTATCTTCGAGCCCGTCTCGCCGACTCGTTTGCGATGCGTCTTCCGCACGCCTTTGACGAGGAGAGTTTCGACTTCTATGGCCGCAAGCTCACCGGTACGCCCGAGCAGCAGGCCCGCTGGAAACGCTGCGTCCAGGCCACCGACGGTTCGCTCGGCGAAGCCCTCGGCAAGCTCTACGTCGCCCAGTACTTTACCCCCGACATGAAAGCCTCCACGCTCGGCGAAGTCCACGACATCGAAGCGGCGATGGGCCAGGACATCGACGCCATCGACTGGATGAGTCCCGAAACCAAAGTGAAGGCCAAAGAGAAGCTGCACGCCGTCGCTGACAAGATCGGCTACCCCGACAAGTGGCGCGACTACTCGAAGCTCGATATTCAGCCCGGCGATGCCCTCGGCAACTCCGTCCGTACCCGCGAATTCGAAGTCGCTCGCCAGCTGAACAAAATCGGCAAGCCCGTCGATCGCCAGGAATGGCAGATGACCCCGCCCACCGTGAATGCTTATTACGATCCGTCCATGAACAACATCAACTTCCCCGCCGGCATCCTGCAGCCCGCCTTCTACGACAAAGATGCCAGCGACGCCACCAACTACGGCCACATCGGCGCTGTCGTCGGCCACGAGCTCACCCACGGCTTCGACGATCAGGGCGCCAAGTTCGACGGTAGTGGCAATCTGCACGACTGGTGGACGGCTGAAGACAAGAAGCAGTTCGAAGAGAGGACCGGCTGCGTTGACAATGAGTACAGTCAGTTCACCGCCGTCGACGATGTCAAGGTCAATGGCAAGCTCACCCTTGGAGAGAACACGGCCGATAATGGCGGCGCGCGCATTGCCTTCATGGCGATGATGGCGCGTATAGCGGCGTCCGGAGCGCCAGCCGCCGCCACGCCGGAGCAGGCTGCCGAAAAATCCCTTTCCCCCCAGCAGCAGTTCTTCCTCGGCTACGCCCAGAACTGGTGCACCAACGAGCGCCCGGAATTTCTTCGTATGCTCGCCAACATCGATCCGCATTCCCCCGATGCACTGCGGGTACGTGGTGTCATCGTGAATATGCCGGAATTCGCCCACGCCTTCGGCTGCAAGCCGGGTCAGCCCATGGCTCCGGTCAAGAGCTGCCGCGTGTGGTAATCAGGCAACTCGTTTTGACCCTATTCACCATCCATTAGTAGCAAGAGGGGCTACTTAAGTAACATCAATATTGACCTATAAGTAGTTATATCCCGCCCCTCTTTGCCTACTTTTGTGCCTGTTTTCGGCTTACCAAGAAAAAAATAGATAACACCAGTGATCCACGACGCTTCGAGTTAGTCTCGGGGTGCGCCGACTGGCGCCCAAAGGACATATCACCCCATGAAAAAGACTCTCCGCGTTGCAGTTCTCTCCGCGTCATTCGCCCTGTTCGCCGCCCCTTTGTTCGCAGGTCCCGGCGGAGGTGATCCTCCCCCGCCCCCGAACAACGGTGGCAGTCAGGTCGTTACCACAAGCACGGTCGTTACTGCGATTCTGACAGCGATGGGTGCCTAGCCTTCACCCACAATCCTGCTCCGCCGACTTCCGTGGACTTCCGCATTTTGAGCGGAAGTCTGCGGTATGTCGTATCTTGTAGGCGAGGCAGACATGCACTTTTCAGTGCTTTCCGACGCGGTTTGGGCGGCGTCCTTCGTTTCCACCGCCACTCTCCTCGTTGTAATGCTGGTGCGCGACCGCTGGAGGCCCTTTCCAGTTTTGACCCTCTGGATGGCCTTCATGGCGACCCGCACAATTGTGCTCGTTTTCCTGTATCTTCATGACTCGAAATACTGGTACACCCGCATCTATGTGGGTGCCCTCTGGATCGACTTCTTCCTCCAACTGGGCGTGGTGGTCGAGATTGCCCGTATCGTGCTGCGGCCGACAGGGAGTTGGATTCGCGACGATCGTTGGCGCTTTGCTACTGTCAGTATCGTCGGCGCCGCTTTCGACGCCTTCCTTGCATGGCGGGTGAATCCCCCAACCTTAACCGTCTATCAGCTCTGGCGGATCCGCGAGAACCTCTTTACCAGTTTGGTTATCTGCGAGCTATTTGTGTTGATGAGCCTTGCCGCCAATCGGCTCGGCCTCGGCTGGCGCAATCATGTCATGGCGGTGGGTCAGGGTCTGACTGCATGGAGCAGTGTCATGGTTGTTACTACCGCCCTCCAGAGTTTCCTCGGTACCCGGCTCCTTTACTTACCGCTCGAAGACATCCGCAGTGCTGCTTACATCGCCGCCATAGGCTGGATCACCCTACAACTTTGGCGTCAGGAGCCCGAGCGCCAGCCACTTTCCCCCGATTTGCAGGAATATATTCTTGCGCTCCACAAGCGAGTCGAGTACGATCTTCGCAGATTCGACGCTGGACATTAGTTATCCGTCGTTCTGGATTTCCAGGACTTGACGATTCGAAAGAGAGGCCAAAGCAGTGTTGGTCTACCTCCTCCTGGGCGCGCTTGTAGGTAGTCTGCTCGCAGCCGCCATAAGATCCCAGATATCGGCCCTTCGGGTCAACCGGAGCAGCTGGCAGGACTTAGTATCCCAGATTAAGCGCATCGAGTTCCAGCGCGTCACTTCCGTGGCGCGCGACTATCTCGAACCCAAAGAAGGGCAGATTTCTCTCGAACCCACTGACATGTGGCTCATGCTGGGCGGCCGCGAGGGCCTGCGCCGCATGCGCGAGAATGCCCGTCTAATGCTGCTCCTGGCTGCCCACGCCCAGCGCTGGAACTTCGATGAAGGCGTCATCGTGACCGAACGCATGCGCCGCGACGCCCTTCGTCTCCGCCGCGCGGTTTGGCGCATCGAGCTGGCCCTGACCTTTCACACCGTGCTGCGCCGCTCGGCCACCGTCATTCCCTTTGACCTGCACGAGGCTGCATCCTCTTATTATCTGATGCGCCAGCGCCTGCTGGCTCTCTATCAGACCAGCCACTCCGGACTCTATCCCCGTCTGGCTGAAGTCCTCTAGGGCTTGGGTCCCTGTAATAACTTAGCCCCGCAACTTACCCCCCAGCGCCTCCAGCCCACTAATCACCTGTTGCGACCACCCCTGCACTTCCTCCTCGCGTAGTGTCCGCTCGTGGGACTGGAAAACCACACCCAGCAGCAGCGAGTAATGCCCTGGGGGCGCCAGCTTTCCATCGCGCAGCACTTCCTTCGGCTCGAAGCTCCGCAGCTCCGGAATCGCCAGAGCGTCGATCGCGCTGGCCAGCTTCGCATACGCGACGCTATCCGGCAGGATCACCGAAAAATCCCGACGCACTGGCTGAAAACGCGACAGGTCCTCGATTGCAGGCTGCCGAAGCTCCTGCTTGTACAGCCGGTCGAGCCACATCTCTCCGATCCAGATCGCCTGCTTCAGCTTGCGTCGCTCCGCCTCCGCGGGATGCAGCTGTCCGAACCACCCCACCGTCTTGCCATCCAGCACCGCGCGCGCGCTGCGGCCAGGATGCAGCCACGCCGGCATTAATCCTGAAGCAGCAGGGAAGTGATCGAAGTAAATGGACCGCGCCGCAAATTTGTGCAGCAGCTGTTCTACAGCGCCCTTCAGCTCGTAAAAATCCGTCTCCTGTTTATCAAATGCATTCCCCGTCGCCCCAAACCCCAGCGACGGCCTCTCCTCCACGCGATCCGCCCCGCCGCTGAACACCGTCCCCATCTCGAACAGCGCAGCCCCCTCCACATCGCGGCTGATGTTCAGCGCCAGCATGGCCAGCATGCCTGGCAGCAGCGACGGCCGCAGCATCCCCGCTTCTTCGCTCAACGGATTCCCGATCTGTACCGCCGACCCTGGCTCCCGCGCGAACCGCGCCGCGTCTTCCGCACCACAGAAGCTCGTCGCAATGGCTTCGTTCCATCCCAGCGCCAGCATCGTGCGCCGCACCGCCGCTTCCTTTTCCGCCCACGGCAGCTCCACCACGGTTCCCGCAAATGCGGGCAGCGTGTTCCGGAACCGGTTGTACCCGTATACGCGCGCAATCTCTTCGATCAGATCGATCTCGCGCTCCAGATCGAGCCGCCAACTCGGCAGCGTTACGCTCCAGCTCTCCGCACCGGCATGTTCCAAACCGCAGCCCAGGCCGGTGAGAATGCCATCCGCCATCGCTGCTGTGATCCCCTCCGCATCCTCCGTCTCGCCCAGCATCCGCCGCACCTCGCTCAGCCTGAACTGGATCGAGCCCCGCTTCGCCGTTCGCGCCACGGCTTCGGGCGCCACAACGTCGACCAGCTCGCCCTCAGGCTGCCCGCCCGCTTCGAGAATGATCCGGCTCACCAGCGCCGAAGCCACCGGGGGCGCGTTGAAATCCGCGCCGCGCTCAAACCGATGCGACGCATCCGTGTGCAGCAGGTGCCGCTTCGACGAGCGCCGCACCACGCCCGGATCGAACCACGCCGCCTCCACCAAAATATTCTTCGTCTCCGGCGTTATCATCGAGTCCCATCCGCCCATCACACCCGCGATGCCCAGCGCCTTCTTCTCATCGGCGACCACCAGATCGTCGGGATCGAGCATTCGCTCCACGCCGTCGAGCGTGCGGAGCTTCTCGCCTTTCCGCGCGCGCCGCACAATGATCCCGCCCTCCAGCTTGTCCAGATCGAACGCGTGGGTCGGCTGCCCCATGCCGAGCAGCACGTAGTTGCTCGCATCGACGGCGTTGTAAATCAGCTTCTGTTCCAGCAGCCGAAACCGCTCTGCCACGATTCCCGACGACGGCGCAATCTTCACGCCGCGCAGCACCCGCGCCGTGAACCGCCCGCACAGCTTCGGCTCCTCGATCGACACCGGAAACGCCCGAGCCGCGCCCTTCGCTTGCGGCAAACTCGCATCGAGCGGCTTCAGCGCCAATCCATAAATCGTCGCCGCCTCCCGCGCGATGCCGTAGTGATTCATCGCATCCACGCGGTTGGTCGTAATGTCCATCTCGAACACCGACCCATGCGCGCCCAGATCGAACACGCCCTCGACCGCAATCCCGCGCAGCGTCAGATCGTCGGCCAGCTCTCTATCGGAGACCGTGATTCCCGGAACGTATTCGCGCAGCCAGTTAGAGAGAATCCTCACGCGAATTGCTCCAGGAAGCGCAGGTCGCCGGAGTAGAGGAGTCCTATATCGCCAATGCCGTATTTCATCATTGCGATTCTGTCGATCCCCATGCCGAAGGCAAATCCACTAACGCGAGACGGATCGTATAAGGGTTGCTTTTGAGAGACAAACCCGAACACCGCCGGATCCACCATCCCGCACCCCAGCAGCTCAATCCACCCCGAGTGCTTGCACTTCCGGCAGCCCGAGCCGCCACAGAATGGGCAGCTGATCTGCACATCCGCGCTCGGCTCCGTGAACGGAAAAAACGACGGGAAGAACCGCGTCTTCACACTCGACCCGAAAAACGCCTTCATCGCGGCGTCGAGCGTCCCCTTCAAATCGCCAAACGTGATGTTCGTATCGACGCACAGCCCCTCCACCTGGTGGAAGATCGGATAGTGCGTCGCGTCCGCCGCGTCGTTCCTGTGCACCTTGCCCGGAATGATGATGCGCACCGGAGGCGGTTGCTGTTCCATCGTCCGAATCTGTACCGGCGACGTGTGCGTGCGCATCAGCAGCCGGTCGCGCAGCGGTTTCCGCTCCTGCCCCACGATCACCAGCGTGTCCTGCGTGTCGCGCGCCGGATGCCCCGGGGGAAAATTCAGCGACTCGAAGTTGTAATAGTCGGTCTCCACCTCCGGCCCCACACCCAC
>JBEKIN010000045.1:0-19499 GCA_050011735.1 Acidobacteriaceae bacterium
AGCCCGGCCTCGGCGATGACCATGTTCTCCAATGCGCTGGTGGGTTCGGTAGCGACGGCCGGTGCGGGAATCCTGCTCACCCGGTTCGGCTATGCGCCGGTGCTGCTGGGCATCGCCGGGTTCGCGCTGGCCATTGCGGTGCTGAGCGGGATCCTGTTGGGGCCGCGGCGCACGCGCGGAGCTACGCCGCAGATTACCACCAACACTGTTACAGATTGAAGCTGGCGGCGCCCCCATGTCACTCGCACTGTTACGGATTAAGGAAGCGCAGCACAACCTGTACGTCGTGCTCGCTCAGATTGGCGCGGACCCGCATGTGGCGCACGATGGTGCCGGAGATGCGCGGCGAAAAACCTTCCGGAGCATTGTGGCAGCGCGAGCAGTTTTGCGCGAAGACCCGCTGCCCCTCATCCTCGGCCTGAGCACCCTTGGGAGATTTGTACTGCTTGACCTGTGGCTGTGGTCCCGATGGAGGCGTGGACTGTGTGTAACCGGGACGCGGGGCGATCGCTGCGGCGCCGATGGCTCCCAGCATCAGCAGGGCCGGAACGAGATGCTTAGCTCGAAGGGTCATTTTCCTCTCCATGCGGGAAAGAGAAAGCGATAGACGATACCGGTTTCCCAGATGTTCTCATTGCTGGTTGAAGAAAACTGACGCGTGTAGCTGGTCAGGATCCTGACGTTGTGAGGCAGGTTATAGTCAAGGCCGAAGTCGGCGCGCTGGGTGTTCACCAGCGGCAGGCCGTCGCTGACTATCGTGTCGCGGCGAAAGGTCTGTTGCATCCTGAAGAGCGGCTCGAACCGGCCGATGAAGCTGTCGAGACCGCCAAAGGCAGCGGTGCGGTAATCGGCTTCGATCCAGTAGCCCTGCGCGTGATGGCCGCGCGCGAATTCGGAGCGCAGGCGGAAGTTGGTGTCCTTCGGTTCCCACCAGACGTGCATGCCATAGAAGTTCTCCTGCGTGTCCTGTAGCGATCGGTCGTAGGAAAGACCGACTTCGAGGCGCTGCTCGGGAAGATAAAGGCTGGATCGTCCGCCAAATGAGCGCTCGGCGCTGAATTGGGAGTTCGCACTCCGTGCGGAAAACCACGTTGTGTAGTCGATGGAGTACTTCGCGCGGGAAATCGCGTTTCCGCGCAATTGCGCGCCAAGTCCCGTGCCGGTGGACAAGAGTCCGAGACTGGAGATAAGGGGGCCGTCCTGAAAATTGCCGATCCAAATCGGCGACAGGCGCTCGTTGTAGGTGCCGAAGGGCAACAGATAACTGCCCACGACCGCAGTTAAGTGTGGTGAAGCGACGTAGTCTCCCTGCAGATAGGTCAGCCCAATGAAGTGGGCGTGGTCGTATCCTCCCTGACCGTTGGGGGCCCATGTTTCGAGCAGCGCCGCCCGCGATTCGATGAGCAGGTGCGGGCCTACGGGCACGGCGGCGAGAGGTTCGAGGACGGGGTAAGCGGAGGTGTTGCCTCCGGGCGTGTTGGTGAAGAACCCAACGCCTCCGGAGAGCAAAGGCGTATCCTGCGCGGAGGCAAGATGCCCCAGCCCCAGCGCGAGGATGCCAACCACCAGGCTCGAAACCCGCAGCGTTCGCGCGAGACGTGTGAAGTTACGAAGCTCCATAATCGCGAAGTTAACGGGTCCCGGCAGCGGGCGTGTCGCCTGGCCGTCTGCATTTTGTAAAAGCATTGTCATGGGCGACAGCGCAAAAGCTGTGACAATCCGATTGCAGACCTGTGACATGCGCGCAACAGCCGCCGTTTACGTTTGAGATAACCAGTACCGGCAGTGCATACGGCTGGTAGAACGACGACGGAGACCAACGTGCCGCAGCCAGCGCCCCTCAACCTCCGCACCCAATGGAAATCTGCGCAGGCTGAAACGCGCGTCGATCCCGCGCCAGGCGCTCCGTATCTGGCTCGGCAGCAGCCCTCGTCCTTTGCCTCCGTGCAGCAGAGCCATGCGCGGCTCCGCTCGCTGAGCGGCCGGGAGAAGATACGCGAAGCGCTGCTGCTGACTTTCTGCGATCCGGTTCCCAGGGAGTGCAGCCGGTTGTGGCTGCTGAGCGACAGACAATGGAGTCAGGCGCTCGAATGGCTGGATATGAGCGGGCTGGCGCTCTATTTTCTTGACCGGGTCATCGAGCAGAGACTGCAGGACATGATCCCGCGGCGCGTTCTGGCGCGTCTTCAACAGAATCTGGTGGAAAACAGCTGGCGCACAGCGCAGATGATTGCGGAGGCGAACGCGATCCACACCAGCTTTCAAAATGCGGGGCTCTCCTGCGCCACACTCAAGGGTTTCACGTTTTGGCCGGATTCCGTGCCTCGGCTGGAGCTTCGGTCGCAGCTGGATCTCGATTTTCTTGTCGCTGAAGAGAGCGCGCCGGAGGCTCGACGCATCCTCGAAGAGCGCGGGTACCGACTCCATGCGATCAGCGGCAGGAGCTGGGAGTTCATGGCCGGGGAGATGCCCCGCGCTTCGCTGAAGGATCTTTACAAAGCCTCGCCGCATAGGTGCGCGGAGTTACACATCGAGCCCATCTCGGCAAAACGCCCGCTGCTGGCGCGGACCGAACAACAGTACCTGCATGGGATGTGGTTTCCCGTTCTCGCTCCCGAGGATTTGTTTCTGGGCCAGGGCCTGCATCTTTTCAAGCATCTGTGCAGCGAATTCTCGCGGGCGGCGCACGTGCTCGAATTTCGCCGTCACGTGATGGCTCGCCGTCACGATGCCGGGTTCTGGGATCGTCTGCGCACCCTCGCGGAAGCCGATCCGCGCGCGCCGCTGGCGCTGGGTGTGGCGACGCAGTGGATCACGCGGATCATGGGCAACTTTGCTCCGGACGCGCTCGCCGAATGGACCGTAAATCGTGTGCCTGACTCCGTTCGCTCGTGGATCGATGTTTATGGACGCCAGGCGCTTCTAGCGGGATTTCCTGGGACCAAGTTGTACCTGCTGCTGCAGAAGGAGCTAATGCGGGCTAGCGGGAGCGGCGGGCGTCCGGCGCAACGGGCGCTGGTGCCGCGCAGGCTGCCGCCGCCGATCGCGCTGGCGGCGGACAACGAATCGCTGGCGTCGCGAATTCGGCGCCATTGGAGACAGTTTCGCTACATTCTGAAAAGGCTGCGCTTTCACATGGTCGAGGATCTGCGGTACCTGTACGAATCGCGCCGGTGGAAACGCCTGCTCCGGCGAGCGGGACTCTGACTGGCTAGGCGGTGAACTCATGGCGCGGCTGCCGGCGCCGAAGGCCAGCTAACCCTTTTCCCTGCGACATTTGACAAAGCGATAACAATTAGCTGACAGCCAGGACCGCGTAGGTCGCTAGTGTCACAGGTGATGCGGCTCCTGGCGAAGCAACACCTTCCGAACGCGGTTTGTGGCGTGCTGGACTACGCGGCGTATCCGGTGGGGATGCTCCTGGTTGCGCCGGTCATTCTACGGCACCTTGGCGTGGAGCGATATGGCATTTGGGCGGTCGCGACAGCAGCAATCGGCGCGGGCTCCATCCTGGCCTCGGGCTTCGGCGACGCGAACATCCAGCAAATTGCGAGCGACCGCGGAGCCGGCGATTCTTCGCGCCTGCTGCAAACCGTGCGCAGCACGATGGGCATTCACGTCGTTCTGGGTTTGTGCATTGGACTGATCGGATGGATGCTGTCACCCTGGGTGGCGCGGCACGTGGTCGCGCACGATGCGGCGCTGCGGAACGACTGCCTGTGGTCGCTGCGCATCGCGAGCCTTGTAATGCTGGCGCGAGCGATTGAGAGCGTTTGCATCAGCACGCAGCGCGCCTTCGAGCGCTACGGACCCGCGGTCTACGTCAGCATCGGCGGGCGGCTGCTGGCGCTGGGCCTGGCGGCTGTGCTGGCATGCGTGGGTCACAGCGTAGCCGGCATTCTTTTGG
Source organism: Acidobacteriaceae bacterium (assembly GCA_050011735.1). Classification (GTDB taxonomy): domain Bacteria; phylum Acidobacteriota; class Terriglobia; order Terriglobales; family Acidobacteriaceae; genus Palsa-343. The sequence goes on from JBEKIN010000045.1 coordinate 3,908, forward strand.
CAAGCCTCGTGGTCATCGTCGCCAGCGTGTGGATGCAGCTGAACAGATTGCGCATTCTTTTGAACGCGGACGCTCTCTCTCCAAGGTTCGATCGCGACTCGTTTCAGGCGCTGTTTCACTTCGGAATCTTCAGCTGGCTGCTGGCGCTGGCGGGAATCGTTGTGGGCCAGGCGGACCGGCTGGTTGCCGGCGTCGCTCTCGGAGCCACGGCGGTGGCTTCCTACGCACTGTGCGTGCAGATCGCCCAGCCGCTCTACGGCCTGACCTCTTCGGGATTGCACTTTCTTTTTCCGCACCTGGCCAGCCGACGAGCGACATCGTCCGCGGCGATGCTGAGGAAGATCGTGGGCCGCGCATTCCTGGCGAACCTGTTCATCGCGGCCGCAGGGACCGCGGTTCTGCTCGTGGCAGGCAACCGGCTCATTCGAATTTTGGCCGGCAATGCGGTAGCGGCTGCAGCGGCGCCCGTGCTGCCACTCATCGTGTGGAGCACGGCGCTTTTCGGGATGAGCGTCACGGCCTACTACGCGCTGCTGGCCTTCGGGCGCGTGCGCACCGTGACGTTCATCAGCATCGCCGGGGGTTGCGCGATGCTGTTGCCGCTTGGCTGGCTGATTCGAAGCCACGGTATCTATGGAATCGCGATGGCGCGCTTCGCGTATGGTGGAACCGCCTTGCTGTTATACCTTCCCTTGCTTCTGTTTCTGAACCCGGAATGGTCGTTGAAGCTGCCGAGCGCCGCCTCTGGGCGCTTCTGGTTTGCGGAACAGAAGAAGGCGGGAGGCGCGACTCCATATCTTCTGTCTCAGAGTGGCTCTCCGGCGAGCCACGCGAATGTCCTCGGCGTGCAGGTGGAAGCGCTCAACATGGATCGTGCTGTTTCACGCGTGGCCGAGGTTCTCGAGAGCCGTGAGAAAGGATATGTCTCGGTTGTAGGGGTGCACGGGATCATGGAGGCGCAGCGCCATCCGCGCCTCGCGACGATCTATGCACAATCTGCAATTACGGTTCCGGACGGGATGCCGACGGTATGGGTGGGACGCCTGCAGGGTTGCTCGCAAATGGAACGAGTCGCTGGTCCGGATCTGATGCTGGAGATTTGCCGCAGCCCAGAGCTGGCCGGCTATTCCCACTTCTTTTATGGGGGCCAGTCAGGTGTCGCGGAGAAACTCGCCGCCAATCTGAAGCAACGGTTCCCCTGGCTGCGAGTTTGCGGCACGTTCACGCCGCCTTTTCGTGAGCTTTATCCCAACGAAGAAGACATGTTGATCGCAAGGATTCATACTCTGAAGCCTGATATCGTCTGGGTTGGGATCAGCACACCCCGGCAGGAAGCATTCATGCATCAGTATCTTCCGAAGCTGGAGACTCGACTAATGTTTGGAGTCGGAGCGGCCTTCGATTTTCACACCGGGCGCATCAAAGACGCTCCGGAGTGGGTGAAGCACGCGGGCCTGCAATGGCTTCATCGCCTGCTGCAGGATCCGCGCCGGTTATGGCGGCGCTATCTGCGCAATAACCCGGTTTTCCTGTGGCAGATCATGCTGCAACTGACGGGTATACGCACTTACAGCCCTGGGCGGACGGTGCAGATGGAGGGAAAGCTGGCAAGTCCGACCGGCCAACCGTCGCCGATTCTGAGACAAACAGGTTCGGAATAGAGGTTTAGCCGCGCGATTGCGAGGGCTGGCCGCACTGTCAACGGAATCCTGGCCGACGCAGCGTCGGCTACTCGCAACTGGACATCAGGCAAGAGGAGATCAGTAAGTCGGTTTGGAGTCCTTATCGTAGGGCTGTCCAAATTTGTTGGTGTGCGCATTCGAGCGGAGGGGCGTGATCGGAACATTGATTAGTCCGAGGCCGCCCCCATTCGGACCAAGGTGCACGCGATGCGCCAGGCGATCGAGGATGGCCTGCGGCACCCCCTCCACCCAGGCATGCAGTTCATAGTCGCCTGCCTGAACATCATGAATATCGACACCCCCGGCGGAATCGGCGATCGCATAAAGCGGCGTGGTGAGAGCCACCACGACAGCGCTCATTTCGGGATGAATGTTACAGAAAATATAAGAAACGCCTTCGCGGGAAAAAGTAACTCCTTTCGTAGAGCCGGCCTCATACAATCCCAGATCGAATCGCTTGCCGTCAAAATCTGAGAACACGTCGTGGTAGAAGGGGTCCGCGTTAGGAAACAACACCTGGCTGGCGACCGGAACGACGAGCAAATGCGGAATGAATGTCCGATTCTTCTGGAGAAGGGTATAGGCTTTGTGCGGCGGGAACTGCAGCTCCGGCATGGGCTGCAGCGGCTTCAGCCACACCACGGCAGGCGGTGCGGGGCGCTTTGCATTCCCAGGGAAGGCGAGGTGCAGGTGCACATCGTTGGTGGCTTGCTGCGCGAACGCCTCAGTGCGCGGCAGCAGCGCCGCCGCGATGGCCAGCATGATAAGCAACCGCAGTCGCCGCATGGTTAGAACTTGTATCCCGCAGCGACACCGATTATGTTGCTGGCAGCCGAAGGAGTATCCAGGGTTGAGCTTTCCAGGTGGCGATATTCGAGGGAGAAGAGCAACCAGGCACTGGGGCTGTAGATGGCATTGCCGGTGAATGTCTGCGTCCGGTTGAGGTTTTGATAGACGCCCACGGCTGGCCCCGGATAACGATGCAGCTCTCCGGCGAACACGCTATCTGTTCCAAGCGCGGCGTTGAACTCCAGGCGTTCGGTGGCTCGCTCTTTCAGCTCGGCCCAGCCGCCCACGGCGTCAAGGGGCCGAACATAAAAAGCGCCGGGATGATCGAGGTCCTCCCGCACTCCATAGTCTTTGTACGCTCCGCCGCCCAGTCCCCCGAGCGCGGATCCGCGATAGAAGTCGCCGCTGAGCTGCATCCTGCCCGGCAGCGGCTGGCGGTAATCCAGCGTCCCTGCCCATGAATCGAATTCTGCACCGTAGGGCGTTCGATGCGGAGCGAAGTATCCGCCCGCTCCGAGACGAAAGCCCGCATCCTCCTGGGAGCCGAATGCCATGCGGGCTTCGACCCCCGGCCACCGGCTTTGTTCGGCGCTGGACGCGGAATAAAGGGTCGTCGCTGCCACACCCAAAGTGGGGGGATCCGACACATCGATGAGCGCGCCCTGAACCCGGAAGCGCTCAGCGGAAAAAGCACCGAAATCACGATTCACACCGACCTGGGGATTCCACGTCCACAGATTGCCCGACCATGACAGCGGTGGAACGGCCACGGCGGTCAGCGATGCGGGCTCATTGGGGCTGAGCATCGGTCGGTCGAGAGAGAACCAGGCTTCAGTGCTGTTCCACGCGAGCGCCGCGTGGGCCGTGCGCAGCCGCAGCAATCCCGCTGTATCGTAGGCTCCGATATTACTGCTGTCGATGCTTCCGAAGAAATCCGCACGTACATCGGCGTGACTATGTGCGCCGAAAAGATGCGGCCCGAGGAGGTCGAGACCCAGCACCGTCTGTCGCAGCGATGCCCCGGTGGTGCCCGCGCCGGGAAGCGCAATAGTCGGGGTGGGCGGCATGTCGACCTGATTTGTATTCACAAATCCATTCAGCAGAACCATGCCTGTGACTTTGACGGGATACTTCGACTCGCTCTCCACTTTGGACTGTTCGTGGGTGGCAATTTCTGACGCCTGCAGTTCCTGGTTCTCTTTCAACGCTTCCACCTGCGATGACAACCGCTGCTGCTCCGCAGAGGCAGACGCGCTCTCACTCGCACTGCTGACCTGCTCACGCAAGTCGGCAATCTGGCGGCGCAAGTCCTGGAGCTGCAGCTGCGCCTGACCCAGCTGGTCCTGCGCCCGGTTCAGGGCATCTGTGAGTAGCTGAACCTTGTTTTCCACGTCCGTCTGACCATAACTCGTGGGAGCGAACGTGGCGAGCGATGCGCACAAAGGAGCGGAAACCAACAGTGTGCGCCGCAAGCCCGTGAAACTTGTCAGCCAGGGAGATATGGCTTTATGAAAATTTTGCCTCATTGGCCACCTCTGGTGTTGAACTCTCGGGGAAGACAGATTCCTCCGGCGCCAATCCGCGCGCGATGCACATGCGAAAAACTGTTTCTCCGGGGCGACTACTGACAAGCACCAGATAGCCGCCGTGCTCGGCCGCAATGCAATGCGCCAGCGTCAGTCCAAGACCGGATCCCTTCTGCTTGCCCTGGCTCACGAACGGCTCGAAGAGACTGCTCCGGATATCGTCCGGCACGCCCGCGCCGTCATCCTTGACTTCCAGAACGATATGATCCTCCTGAACTTCGAGCGTCGCGGTTACGTGAATCACGGCCGGCGACGAAGAACGCGACTGGCAGGCGTTCAGAAGAATGTTGTAAACCGCGCGCTCAATCTGTTGCGCATCGACGACGGCCAGCGTCGTCCCGGGAAAACCATACCGCGCGACGAGAGCAACGTTGGCGGCATCGGGATGTTTCCCGGCCAGATCGATTGCGCGCTCCAGTAAAGTCGCCATCATTTCTGGAGCTCGGCGAACCGCGGAGCCGGTTCTGCCGAAGGTGAGCATCGATTCCAGGAGCTCGGTTGTGCCGAAGACTGCGCTGCGAATGTCGCCAAGGACGTCGGCTCGCTCCGATTCTGAGAGCCGCGCCGAAGCGAGAAACTCGGCATTGGCATACACAGCAGCCAGGTAGTGGCGCAGGTCGTGAGAAACAGAGCTGGCCATACGTCCGATGGTGGCCAGCCGCTCGGCCTCCAGCAAGGCGTTGTTTGTCTGTTGGATCTCCTGCCGCATTCTGGAAAAGGACGTGCTCAGATCCAGGACTTCCCGGGTGCCGCGGTGGGGAAGAAGATGAGCGCTGTCGCCGCTGCCGAACGCCCGAACGCCGGCGGCCAGCAGCTCCAGCGGGCGCGTCACGGCATGGGAGAGCGCCAGCATCAGCAGGGTTCCCAGCAACATCGCCAACAGGCCCGCGATCAGGATCAGGTGATCGATTTGCCGAATGGAATTGTCGGCCTCAGCAAAGGACTTGAGCACGATCAGCTGCAGCGGCGCAGAAGACCTCGAAGTCAGGTCCACAGTGATAGCCAGATATCGCTCGCCTCCCAGTGTAAGCGAGCTGGTGACGGAGCCATGCGAACCAGGAACCGACTTCACCAGCCAATCCTGTGCCGGTGGAGCGATGGTGCTCGCCAGGGCGCGGCCGCCGCTGACAAACGACGCCTGCACCATCGTGGCTCGACTGATCCGCTCCACCAGGCTGCGGTCGATGGCGAAGCCGCTGATGACGTAGCCGAGCAAAGCCCCGCTGGCCTCGCTGCCAAAGTAAAGGGGCCGCACGGAGCAGGCAAAAAGCCTGTCTCCACTGATCAGGTACAGCATGTTGGGAGACGCGAGGACGGGCTCCAGCTGCGATGCCAGTTGTGCATCCGCATGAAAAGAGGTGTTGGTATAAGCGGCGACGACCTGGCCCTCCGCGTCGGCCAGCGCAAACAGGTCGTTCCCGCTGACGTTCCGGAATTCGACGGCTCCGTTCTGTATGGTGCGAACATCGTGGGTGGTCATGAGGGCTTTGAGGCTGGGCAGATCGGCCAGCAGAGCGTTTTCGCGATCGAGCCCGTTCAGGCGCTGGGCCTGCAAATCCTGAGCGATTCCGACCGAGCGCTGCAGATCGCGCGAGAACCCGTCCGTCACCTCGTTCAGCAGACGGTGACGGATCAGAAGCAGGCTGGCGAGAGTGGCGGTGGCGATAACCAGCGCCATGGCCGCAATCAGAAGAACCCGCGTCCGGACCCCTTTGCTCCCTTGCATGCGTGATACTCCGGACCCGAGAAAATCCTGCTAGCCCTTACGGGACAAACTTGTAACCGGCTCCGTAGATGGTGAGCAGATGCCTCGGATTCGCGGGGTCGGGTTCAAGTTTCTGTCGCAGTTTGAGTATCTGATTATCCACGGTCCTGGTGGTCGGATACGAGTTGTAGCCCCAGACTTCGTTGAGCAGAACATCGCGGGTGAGCACGCGCTCGGCGTTTTCCGTGAAAAACTTCATCAGCTTGAATTCATGCGAGGTGAGGACCACCGGCACACCTCCGCGCCGCGCAACCATCTTTTCGAACTCCAGTTCGCAGTCTCTGAAGCGGTATACAGTCGCTGAAGTCTTGCGCCTGCGGCGGCGAATGGCTGCCTGGACGCGGGCCATCAGCTCGCGCGGACTGAAGGGCTTGGTCACGTAATCGTCCGCCCCCAGCTCCAGCAGCAGAACTTTATCCACGACCTCGGTAACGGCGCTGAGCACAATGACCGGCGTCTCACTGCTGATCGCCTTGATGCTCTGGCACAGCTCGCGGCCGGAAATGTGCGGCAGGATCAGATCGAGGAGCACCGCCATGGGGCGGTGAACGCGAAACGAATCCAGCCCCGCCTGCCCGTCTCCGGCGATCAGAACGGAGTAATTCTCTTCGGCAAACATCCGGCGCAGCACCTTCTGCATGCGAGGATCGTCCTCGATAACGAGAATAGTCCCCAGCTCCGGGACCGGCGCATTCTCTACCGGGATGAGTTCGTCGGGTTCTGCTTCTCTTGCCATTGCCATAGACTCAATTTTGCTCCAGCGCACCGGATAATTGACAACTGGAAAGCTACAAATGACAAAACCTTGACATTTGACGTTCTCAAGCGGCCCAGGGTCTTCACGCCCCTTTTCATGACGAAACCTTTGGCATGGGCAGCGCCTCAGGGTCTGGAGCCGCCGGCAAGCGGCAGGCACTTCCGGCCAGAGTGCGGTAGAGCTTCATGTATTCTCCGGCGACACTTCGCCCGGAAAGCTGGGGCAGGGAAACAGGTCCGCGGCGGGGCTCCGCGAGGGTGAGCCGAACAGCAGTCGCGAAGTCTGCTTCCGCATTCGGGCCCAGGGGAAAATATCGGCAGTCGCCGCCCCCCAACTCACGGAAAGGCCGGATGTCGGAACACACCACGCGGCAACCGGCCAGCAGCGCCTCGGCCACCGGCAAACCAAAGCCCTCGGTGAGCGATGGCGCCAGCAAAGCCTCGCAGTTGCGGTAGCACCACTGCAGCTCCGCTTCGGAGATTCCGTTCAGAAGCACCACATGACCGCCGATTCCAGCTTCCTGAATGAACCGGTGGATGTTGGCCGTCTCGGGCCCGGCAATTCCAACGATGACTAGCCTGGTTTCAGGATGGATGTTCTTCTCGCGCAAAAGCCGAACCAGAATCCGCAGCGCAAGAAGAATATTCTTGTTGCGCCGGTGCTGCGCGACGCAAAGAAAGAACGGAACGCGCGACGACCCGGGCAATGGGCTGCGCCCCAGCCTCACTCTGGCTGGCTCGACGCAGTTATAGATTCTTCTTGCTTTGTCCTTTGCTATGGCCGGTTCTTTTTCGCGCAGCCGGTTAAGGGTCGCGTCGGAAACGCACGCCAGCGCGTCGGCTGCTCGCACGCATTGCCGGAACACCATGCGATTGAAGAAGACCTTGGGGAAACCCCAGTTCTCGGGGATGTCCCAGGGATACAGATCGTGCACGCTGACCGCGACGGGGCAGGAAAATTCGCCGCGGCGAAGAGGCGCAGGATAGCCCAGGTGGACGACGTCCGCATGCAGTTGATCAGCGATCGAGGGCAGGTCCGCCCAGAACCACAGATTGCGGGCGAAACTGCTGGTTCCCACATAAACCGAGTGGATGTGCAGTCGCGGATCTTCCTGCGCGATGGCGTCCCGGAACAATGTTCTCTCCCACGGCGCGGCGACCAGATGAATCGTCTCCACATCGGAATGCGCCAGCAGACAGCGCGCCAGATTGGCGACATGGCGCGAAACTCCGGAGAGCTGCGTGTTGGAGGAGACGGAAACCAGGACGAGCTTCATAACAGCGGCTCCTCCGCCAGCGGCACGAGCGGCATCGGTGTCGTGGTTGCGAGCGCCCATGGCCTCTCGTGCGGCTGCGCGGCCCACTGCATCAGCACCGGTGCGATGAGGCAGACGAACCAAAGAGGCAGCGACAGATCGAAGGGTTCGGTATCCGCGAGACCTCGAACCAAAACAAAAATCAGTAATCCGTGGAAGAATGTTTTAACCGGACCGCGCGGTAGCCGCCGAATCTGCAGGAAGACGCTGGTGTAGAGGCCCGCGACGAGGATGATCCCCGCCGCGCCATACGCGTAGAACTGCTGCAGCAATTCATTGTGAGCGTGGCGCGCCTCGAAGGGGCCAAAGGGCGGGACGACTTTCCAGACAGAATGAAAGCCGTGCCCGATCCATGGCTTCTGCGCGGCCTCCGTGACGAAGTACGCCCAGATGCCGAGCCTGCCCGTGAGCGTTTCTGCCTGGCTGCCCGCGTTGGTGTAGATGGTGTAGTAGGACGCGATCAACCCCTGGAACGCGAAAAGGATTACGAGAGCCAGACCGAGCAGGACCAGCTTTCTGGTGCGGGTCATCGACCGATCGCGCAGCAGGATGAATGCTTCGGCCGCGATGAAGGCGACGATGGTGGTCTTGCTGAGGCTGCGTAGCAAAGTGATCGCGAGAAATGCCGCGGGAAAGCCCCACAAGCGGCCGCGCCGCGACATCAGATACTGCGCAAGGAAACACGCAAAGGCGCACGAATAGCCGATCTGGTTGGGGCCCAGCAATTCTTCGTCGCCGAGGCGGAGGTCCGATTGCGCGGGCAGCAGCCATGCTATCGCGGCGAACGCGCAGGTTCCCCAGATGAATCCCCGCATCAGAGCCTGGCCCGTTTCGTCCGCAGATCCGTTGCGCAGCAGGAGCACAAGGATGGCGACGTCCGCCCCCATCGCACACCAGAACGCCGCGGCGGCGGCCAGGGATGCGGTGCTGCTCCAAAGAAGGCTGATGCCCGAGAACCCCAGAAAGGCGAGGACCCACCAAACCGGACCTCGTACCATCGATCGCACACGGCAAACGGGGGGGCCCAGCGAAACAAAACCGACGACGACGAGCAGGAGATAATTGCACACCAGTCCCGCGGCCACGCCGGTTTGCGCATCCTGCAGAAAGAGCCGCACCGTGAGCAGCACGATGGCGACGCGAAACGAGAAGTAGAAGCCGATCGCGCCTGGCAGCAGCCCAGAAACCGCCGCGGTTGCGGAGACCCTTTCCGCCGGAGCGAACCATGGCAATCGCGATGCGGAGCGGGTGAACATCAGCGCGGTCCTCTCGTGCGGTTGCGCAGCTGTTGCAGGGTGTCGCCGATACTTTCACCGATCCGCTGCGCGAGGATCTTCCGCGGATCGGTGCTGCTGACCAGCTGCCAGCGATGGAGAAAGAGCACAAACGCGGCGGACACGGCGGCCGCAAACATCGTTAGGGTGAAGGCGACCAAGAGCCGCGGCGGGAATGATTTCTTCTCCGGAATTCCCGGCATGTCGATCACGCTGACTACTGGCACATCCTTGGCTTCCTGGATGCGCGCAATTTCGTACTGCTGGGTCAGCAATTCGTAGATCGTCTCTTCCACGCGCACGCGCCGGTACAGGTTCGCATAGGGAACCGCCAGGCGTGGAAGCTGTCGCAGTGGTGGATACAGCTCTCCGCTGTCGGCGTTGGCCGATGCGTCTTCGGAGTTCTTGTCGCCCTCTTTCGGAAGAGGCGCCGACGTGCCGCTCATTTTCACCAGCTGGCGCTGCAGTTCTGCGGCGCGCGCTTCTGCGGCACGGAGCCGCACATTGGTGTCGCCGTAGATCAGCCGCAGCGAATCGACCTCGGATTGGGCGGCGATTTGCTCAGCCTGCAGGTGGGCGGCCGCGTCCACCATGGCCCGCGTCTGGTTCGGCAGGTCGATGGTAGTGTGCGTGCTCGAGTAATCGCTCAGAGCTGCCTGCGCCTGCTCGAGGTCCACTTCCACACCCTGAAGGCGCCGCTCGATAAAGACCCTCTCCTGGTGCGCCGCGGAGATGCTGGTCCGGTTCAGCAATACGTTCAGCTCGTCGAGATAGCCCTGCGCGATATCTCGCGCTCTGCGCGGATCGGTGTCCTGGACCTCCACGGTGATCACCCCGCTCCGCTTGTCATCGACGATGGTCGAGTGGTGCGCCAGGTATTTCGCGGTGTCCACGCGATAGCGCTTGTGCCATGCCTGCTGCAGATGGAAGCGGTCGATGAGCGCTCCGCTGATCGTGCCGCTCCGCAGCAGATCGACAAAAAGCGCGCTCGAGTTGCGGCCGCCGAGCAGAGAGCCGGCCAAACTGCTGAGTCCGGAAAATTCTCCGCCACTCCGCCCCGCCAGCGCGGCAAACATCGCCATGGTTGACCCGGAATTATCCGGCGGCATGATGCGGCCCGTGGAGGTATAGCGCTTGGGGATGGTGAACGCGATGAGCAGGCTCGCCACCAGCGCGACCGCCGTCACCCGCGCCAGAGTGCGGCGATGATCCCACAGCACGTTGGCATTGGCGACCCAGTTCGGCGGCCGCTGCGGCACGCTGCTGTCGACCGGCTCAGTCGTGACGGGCTCGAGCAGTTCCGTATCCATGCCGAGCCTACAGTCCCGTCGCGACTGCGGTCGCGAGCGCAATGGACGATGCGATTTGCGCTCCGGAGAGCAGGTTGCGCCAGAACAGCGATGTGCCGATGATCTTCGGCGGCACGACGACAACATCGCCCGGCTCCAGCTTCGTGTCGAGAACGCCGCCTGTCCACGAATCGGAACGACGGCCCACCACTGAACCGTTGGCGCGGATGACAAAGATGTCTTTCCGGTCCGCGGCCGCCGTGGACCCGCCCGCGCGGCTGAGATACCAGCCCGCCGTTTTGCCGGGAGCGAAGGTGATGGCGGTGGCGTTGTAGACCTGTCCACTCACCAGCACAAATCCTGGACGCTTGGGCACGCGCAACACATCGCCCTTGCGCACTTCAATGTCGTCAGGAGTTCCCGCCCAGCTGTTGATGTCCGCGCTGATGTGGATGACCAGCCGTCCACTCAGCGGCGCGCTGCGCAGGCGCGCGAGCACCTGATCCTCCTGCTGCTTGACCAGTTGCACCGAGGCCGCTTGATCGCCGCCGGCGAGGCTGGGCGACAGGCGCGACGTTGCCGAGCCGGTTTCGATCTGCCGGATCAGCTCCGCGCGGCTTTTCTCTTCCAGGTCGCGCACTTCCACACGCGTCAGCACCGCGCCTACCGGATACGCAGTGTCGCGCAGCCCGCCGGCGCGCCGCAGCACGTCGCTGAGATGTTCTCCCTGCTGAAAGCCATAATTGCCGGGGTGGCCAACTTCGCCCTCGATGATGATCGATGAGCCGATGTCGTCCCAGCCCGTCACCTGGTGAACGGTGAGCGCGTCGCCAGGCATGAGCGGCACATCCGCAGCCGCATCGCCCTTCAGCACCGCATCGCCGATGCGAAGGTCGGTGCGCACGCCTGCCACTTCGGTTCCGTTCACAACGCGGTAGCTCATCAGGTCGGCGTCGGTCAGCAGCGCATCTCTCTTAAAGCCGCCTGCCATCCGCACCAGCTGCGCCGCCGTCATGCCCGCGGACATCGGATAGGCTCCAGGCCGCAACACCTCGCCGCTCACTGTCACTTTGGGCGCATCCGCCTCATAGCGGCCGAAAACGCGAATCGTATCGAATGGTTGCAGCGGAGGATTCTCGTTGCCGATAAGCGCGTCGGGCAGTTGGAATTCAATCGTCTCCGGATGCAGGTCCGGCGGCACAAGGCGTACGATCTCCGCGCGGTCGGAGGGCTCCGGCAGCAGATCCTGATAGCTGCGCAGCACGTCGTTCAGGCGCATGCCGTCGCGGAAAGCGGTCCTGCCGGGCCGCGCGACGTGTCCTTCGAGATAAATTACGCGCTCGCTATAGGGCAGGATGGGGGCGATGCGGATACGATCGCCATCCTTCACCGCGAACGCCGCCATGGCGGTGCGCTCGCCCTGCGTCTGATCCGGAGCGTCGCTGTTCACGGTCAGCGTTTCGCGATGCTGGTTGGCATCGATGCGCTCGATGGTGATGTGCCCCAGCGCCGCGGCCACGGTCATGCCGCCCGCCACGTCGAGAACCTGATCCAGAGTCTGTTCGCCCTTCAACTCATAAATGGCAGACCGGCGCACCGCACCGGAGACTGCGACCTGAGGTCCGGCCGGAGGAACGACCAGCGTATCGCCCGCCTCCAGCCGATCGTCGGTGCTGTGCACGCCGTGGAGAAGAAAATCGTACAGATCGATTTCCGCGATGAGTTGTTTGCCGCGATAGTGGCGGACGACCCGCAGCGAACCCGCCGCGCTGGGGCCTCCAGCCGCATAGAGCGCGCTCAATGCCGTGGACAGCGAAGGGATGTCGTAGGCTCCCGGCGACTGCACATCGCCCACCACGTAAACCCGCGCCGAGCGCAGGCGCGCAATTGTAACCGTGATCTGAGCATTTCTAAATTGCTGCCGAAGCGCATGATCGATCGCATCCTGGGCGCGCTCCAGTGTGAGCCCGGCCACCTGGACCTCCCCGGCTTCCGGCAGCATCAGGCTGCCATTGCGATCGATGGTCCGCATCATCGTCTGCGAGACTCCGCCCCACATATTGATAGTGAGGCTGTCTCCGGGGCCGACAACGTAGTCGGGACCGATGGGGACGTCGAGAGTGGGCATATTGGTAGAGCCGCCGAGCCGCGTAGCCATGCCCATGCTGCGGTTGAGAAAGACTTCGGAACCGAAACGCTTTAATTTCTCGGGCACGTCCGGGACTTGCGTATACAGGTCGCGCAGGGAGTTCAGATTGTAGGGCGCGGGCTCGCGCAGAACCTCGGGCGCTTCGGTGATGTTCGGTTGCCGGGGGGACTTCTGGACTTCAGCTGCAAGGCCGCGGTTAGCTCTCTGCCCTGAAAAGGGAAACTGCGTGCCGTCCGCCGATTCCTGGCGCGTGCCCGGCATACACGATGACAGAAGCGAGGTCCCCGTTGCTGTGGCTCCGCAGAGCGGAGAGAGCGTGTCCGGCATTTCCAGCGGCCCCATCGCGTCGCCCGGCAGCATCGGGTACTGCTCGCCGCCGAAGCCGCCCGCTGCTGCGCTCTGAATCTCTTCGTCTGAAACATAACCGCGTCCGCGCAGAAAGAGAGTGATAGTCGTGCGAACTTCGCGGCTGGAGGCGATCTGCCGGTACAGCATTTCGTCGGTGATGGAGTTGGGATCGACAGAGACCCCCTGCTGCGACAGCGTGTCAGCCAGCAACTGCTTCAACTCGACGACAACCTCCGGCTTGTCCTCGATCAGGTTGAAAATTTGCCGCGCGGTCAGCCCCATGTCGAGGCTGCCGATGGAGAGGCCGCTCGCGTCTGGGTCGCGGGGGAGAGCCGCTGGAGGTACATCCAGGCCCGAGCCGGGAACCGCAAGAGAACTGCCAGCGCTCTGGGATGAACCGGCGCTGGTCGACGCTCCGCCTTCGCCGGTCTGCGCGCGAAGAACGCTGCCGCCTGCCAGGAACAAGAGCACCAGCAGAAGAGCTGCATCACCCGAGGTCAGCGAAGACAGAAGAAGTCCCCGGCATGCGGATGAAGCCTTCCACCTCGCGATAAATCCAGGGAAGGCGGAGCCCGAGATGTGTGTGAGGGTTTTCATTCGCGATTCAGTGGGAGTACATTTCTGGTTCGCCCTGGCTGCCGGCGGGTGGAAGGTGACGGAGAAACGCGACGATCGACCAGATTTCTTCGTCGCTGAGTGTGCCTTTGGAACCCGGCATTCCCGAAGGCCAGATGCCGTTGTCGATCACCCATTTCAGCTGGCCATCCGAGTAGCGCTGCACATCCGGAGAGGCGAGCGACGGGATAGGCGGCGAGATGTGGTCGACAAACGGGACGCCGGTGCTCCGTCCATCCATCCCGTGGCACGCAACGCAATAGTGAGAAAACGCCTCCTTGCCTTCAGCGATCACATCCGCAGTTGCGGCGAAGGGGTTCTTCTGCGAGCGGTTCCCGACGAACACATGATGCTTGGCCGCAGTCACAAACCATGTTTCGAAAGCGTTGGGAGGTGTGGCCTTGCAGCCCGCCAAAACCAACAGAAATGCGGCAGTGGCCGCACCTGAAATCGAACGAATCCGACCCACGCTTACTCCACCACATGCAGCGTCAGCTTCATCGAACCATGACCCCCGCCGCAGAAAACCGAGCAATGACCCACAAAATTCCCGGTTTTTTCCGGAGTGAACTGCACTTCAGTCGTGGCTCCCTTGCCGACCTTCACGTCGACGCCCAGTTCGCGAACACGCAGACCGTGCGCCACGTCAACACTTTTCAGAACCAGGACCACCGGCTCTCCCTTCTTCAGCGTCAGTTCACCCGGATCGAAGGAGAACCGTTTCGCCGTAATTTCAATGCGGCGCGGCTGGGTCTCCGGCGCCGCACCCTGCACGACAAAAATTCCGCAGAAAAGCAGGCCGAGAGCGGCCGTGGCAAACAATCTGTTTCTCATATCCCTCCGCTATCCGCGGCTTTTTCGTCGGGCTTGCGGCTCCAGAGGCCGATGATTTGCCGAGACGATCGCGTGACAACTGCTGTGCCGCACAAGCTGTCCTTATCCTGGCTTTGCCTGCGCGGGGGCGTGTCATACGTCTGTCAGCGGATTGTCAGGATACTGTTGGCAATCCCGCAGGCCGGGCATGCGCTAACCTGTACCCACCGATGACCCGAACCACGATTCGCTCTCTGCTTGCCGTCGTCTTCTTTCTCCCCGCCTGCATTGCAGCCAGCGCGCAGACGGCCACCCCGGTCTATAGCGTCGAAGCCATTCGCTACGGGACGATCAAAGACTTTCCGGTCGCCAGCCTCGTCGCAGGCGCTGACAAGACGCGCCACATGGACATCGCGATGGTCTTCTGGCCTGTACAGGGCGATGGCCGCAACATTCTCGTCGACTCCGGCTTCTATCGTCCTCAGTTTTTCCGGGACTGGAAGATCGCCGACTATCAGAAGCCCTCCGCCGCGCTGCGCAACGCCGGGTAACAGCCGGAAGACATCACGGACATTGTCATCACCCATATGCACTGGGATCACGCCGACGGTTTAGACCTCTTTCCAAAGGCGCATATCTGGATCCAGCGCGACGAATATACCTACTACACCGGCGAGGCGTGGCACCATCCGCGCACGCACGGCGGCATCGACCCGGACGACGTCGAGGCCCTGGTGAAGGCCAACATCGCCGGCACCATTTCGTTCGTCGAAGCCGACGATCAGCAGATCCTGCCTGGCATCAGGTGCTACATCGGCGGCAAACATACCCGGCAGTCGCAGTTTGTAACAGTCCGCGCGAAAGACGGCACGGTTGTGCTCGCGTCCGACAACGTTTACCTGTATGAAAACCTCGATAAGCACGTGCCGATTGCAGCTACGCTCGACAGTAAATCGAACCTAGCTACGCAGGATCGCATGCGGACATTGGCGTCCCGGCCGGAGTTCATCATTCCCGGTCACGATCCGGCGATTTTCAGCCGCTTCCCCGCCGTTGCTCCCGGCGTTGTGAAGATCGATTAGAAGGCAGGCTGCATCCGGGGTTGAATTTCAGTTCCCACCTGCGCGAGAACGCCGCCGATTATTGAGTCGATTCAGCCGCGGACTCGGCACGCTTAGCTGTGAATTTACGGAGACGGGTCATGGTGCCG
>JBEKIN010000046.1:0-19307 GCA_050011735.1 Acidobacteriaceae bacterium
GCTCGCATCCGGAGGAACGATCTCCGGCGTCGCAATGCCCAGCCAGCCGGCCTGCTCGTCCATCATTTTCAGCAGCGGCAGATCGTTCTGGTTCAGCAGAATCGGAGCGCCCGTAGCCTTTTTCAGCCGTGCCGCGCCGCCCACGTGATCGATGTGCCCATGCGTCACAACGATCTGCTGCAGTTTCAGCTGATGTCTTGCAAGAAAGGAGAGAATCTGCGGAATATTGTCGCCAGGATCGACAACCATCGCTTCGCCGCTCGTCTCATCGCCAAGGATGGTGCAGTTGCACTGCAGCGGCCCAACCGGAAATGTTTCGAGGATCACAAAACGCCGCTTACTTGCTCTTCGGCGTCGACTGCGAGCTGGTCGTACCCGACAGCACCGAGTGCCGATGCGTCGTCTGGTGCTGCAGCAGAACCGTCAGGGTAATGGAAGTGATAACGAAAATGCCCGCCAGCCAGGTCGTGGATTTCGTCAGCAGGTTCGCCGTCGAGCGCGGTCCAAAGGCTGTCTGCGAACCCTGCCCGCCGAAAGCGGCAGCCAGATCGGCGCTCTTGCCCTGCTGCAGCAGGATGATGATGATCAGCAGAAAACAAACGATAACGTGGATGGTCGTTACAAGAATAATCACGATTTTCTTAGGAACCTCAGGGTGCGCCGGAGAAACTCAGGCCGAAAATGTTGGTGCGGAAGGGGGGACTTGAACCCCCATGCCTTTTGGGCGCCACCCCCTCAAGATGGTGTGTCTGCCAATTTCACCACTTCCGCACTCGAGACCAACTCTAAAAGTATAACAAGCCGATCTCGCCGCACGGAAGCCGCGCCTGAGAGCGTGTCGTTCCATGGTCGTTCGGCGTGCGAAATCCGTGGCAGCCCAGTCGAATTCAAGTAGACTGATGATCTCCTGGCTCGATTCTGGCTGCTTTCGATCTTGTTCCTGGCGTTGCCAGGGCAGCAGTTTTTCATTTTGCAAAAGGGGTCTGATTCATGCCGCGCGTTGTTCGATGTTCGCTCATCCAGGCCACCAACGTGGAGCCTGCCGAGAAGTCGCTGGCCCAGATCAAGAAGGCCATGATCGACAAACACCTCGGCCTGATCCGCCAGGCAGCCGGCGAAGGCGCGCAGATCGTCTGTCTGCAGGAAATCTTCTATGGACCCTATTTCTGCGCCGAACAGAGCACGCGCTGGTACGACTCGACCGAACCGGTTCCGGATGGACCCACGATCCAGCTGATGCAGTCGTTGGCGAAGGAACTGGGCATCGCGCTGATCGTCCCGATTTACGAGGTCGAAAACGAAGGGGTCTACTACAACACCGCCGCGGTGATCGATCGCGCCGGCCAATATCTCGGCAAATATCGCAAGACGCACATCCCGCATGTCGCGCCGGGCTTCTGGGAGAAGTTCTACTTTCGCCCCGGCAATCTCGGCTATCCGGTCTTCGATCTTGGCTTCTGCAAAATCGGCGTGTACATCTGCTACGACCGCCATTTTCCCGAAGGCGCGCGGGCGCTGGGACTGAACGGAGCGGAGATCGTCTTCAATCCATCCGCCACGGTCGCCGGTCTAAGCGAATACCTCTGGAAGCTCGAGCAGCCTGCGCATGCAGCCGCGAACGGGTACTTCATCGGCGCCATCAACCGCGTCGGAACCGAAGCGCCGTGGAATATCGGCGAGTTTTACGGGCAGAGCTATTTCTGCGATCCGCGCGGACAAATCTTTGCGCAGGCCTCGCGCGACAGGGATGAGGTGCTCACCGCCGATCTCGATCTGGACAAGATCGCCGAAGTGCGGAAGACCTGGCAGTTCTTCCGCGATCGCAGGCCCGACATGTACGCGGACCTGGTGAGGCCCTGAAGGAGAAGCGATGCGGCAGAGCGAGGAAATTGCGGAGCGCTTTCCCGACCTGCATCCTCCGTTCGAGGCGCAGGCGGCCATCGCCGAGTCCAACCGCTGCCTGAACTGCTTCGATGCGCCCTGCATGGCCGCTTGTCCCACGCACATCGACGTGCCTCGCTTTATCGGGAAAATCGCGCGCGACAATCTGCGCGGCTCTGCCCTGACGATTCTCGATGCCAATGTGCTGGGAGCGAGCTGCTCGCGCGCCTGTCCGGTCGAGGTGCTCTGCGAAGGCGCATGCGTGCTGCATCGCTACAACAGGAAGCCGATTGAGATTGCCCGCCTGCAGCGCTTCGCCATGGACTCGTTTCATGCCGCCGGTGGAACGCTGCTTCGCAAGTCGCAGCAGGAGCATCCCGAGAAGTTTGCCTGCATCGGCGCGGGACCGGCGTCGCTGGCCTGCGCGGCCGAGCTGCGGCAGCAAGGGTTTCAGGTGACCGTGTTCGAGCGTCGGCCATTGCCCGGCGGATTGAATACCTATGGCGTTGCCGAGTACAAGCTGCCGGCGCGTGCGAGCCTCGAGGAAATCGAGCTGATTCGCGGCCTCGGCGTCGAGTTTCGCTACGAAACGGAAATTCGAACCCAGCAGGACCTTGAGCAACTGGAGCGCACATTCGATCGCCTTTTTCTCGGGGTTGGGCTCGGCGCGGCGCATCGTCTCGGCATTCCTGGAGATGACCACCGCGACGTCATCGACGCCCTACAGTTCATCGCGCGCTACAAAACGGCCGATCCGCCGCCCATCGCCGAAAGCGTTGCGGTCATTGGCGCAGGCAACACTGCCATCGATGCCGCCAATGCCGCGCGGCGGCTCGGCGCCTCGAACGTTGCGATTCTTTATCGTCGCGCCGAGCGGCACATGTCCGCTTTTGCCTTCGAGTATGAGCACGCCAAGCAGGAGGGTGTTC
The DNA here is from genome assembly GCA_050011735.1 of Acidobacteriaceae bacterium. GTDB lineage: Bacteria > Acidobacteriota > Terriglobia > Terriglobales > Acidobacteriaceae > Palsa-343. Next base: position 2,811 of record JBEKIN010000046.1, read on the forward strand.
GCTTTCTGTGGCGCGTCATGCCGGTCAGAATCCACAGCGACGAGCACGGCATCCGCTCCATCGAATGCGTGCAGGCCGCCGTCGGTTACGACGGCGTGCTCGCGGCGGTTCCCGGATCGAACTTCCACTTCGACTGCCAGCAGATCATTTATGCAATCGGACAGTCGCCGCTGCTGGAGCTGCTTTCCTCCTGCCGCGGGCTCGAACTGAGCCACGGCCGCGTGGTCGTCGATCGCGCGACAGGCTCCACGTCGAACCCGAAATACTTTGCCGGCGGCGATTGCGTCAATGGCGGACGCGAAGTCGTCGACGCGGTCGCCGATGGCAAACGAGCGGGCGCGGCGATTGCGCGGACGTTCGAGGTTGCCCATGCCTGAAGCGCCGAACCTCGCCGTGAACTTCGCCGGAATTCGTTCGCCGAATCCCTTCTGGCTGGCTTCGGCGCCGCCGACCAACTGCGGCGAGCAGATCATGCGCGCCTTCGATGCGGGCTGGGGCGGCGCGATCTGGAAGACGATCGGCGAGCCGATCGTGAACGTCAGCTCGCGCTACTCCTCGATCGACTGGAACGGCCAGCGCATGATGGGGCTCAACAATATTGAGCTGATCAGCGATCGGCCGCTCGAGGTCAATCTCCGCGAGATTGCCGAGGTGAAGAAGCGCTATCCGAAGAACGCCCTCATCGCTTCCCTCATGGTGGAGTCGAAGCGTGAAGCGTGGCACACCATCGTCGCGCAGGCGGAGGACGCGGGCGCTGACGGACTGGAACTCAACTTCGGTTGCCCGCATGGCATGAGCGAGCGCGGCATGGGCTCAGCGGTCGGGCAGGTGCCCGAGTACACCGAGATGATCACCACATGGGTGAAGGAGAAAGCGCGCACGCCGGTCATCGTCAAGCTGACGCCGAACATCTCCGACATTCGCGTGATCGCGCGCGCCGCGAAGCGTGGTGGCGCCGATGCGGTTTCGGCGATCAACACCATCAACTCCATCACCGGCATCGATCTCGACACGCTCATTCCGCGCCCTAACGTCGATGGCAAAAGTTCGCACGGGGGTTATTGCGGACCGGCCGTGAAGCCCATCGCCCTGAACATGGTGCAGCAGGTGGCGAGTGATCCCGAGGCTGCTCTGCCCATCTCCGGAATCGGTGGCGTTGCGACGTGGAAAGATGCGGCGGAGTTCATCCTGCTCGGCTGTGGAACGGTGCAGGTCTGTACCGCGGCGATGCACTACGGCTATCGCATTGTCGAAGACATGATCGACGGCCTCACGAACTGGATGGCTGAGAAAAGCTACGCTTCCATCGAGGATTTTCGTGGGCTCGTTGTTCCGAAAGTTACGGAGTGGAAGCACCTTAACCTGAATTACAAAATCGTCGCTCATATCGACGAGGCGAAGTGCATCGGGTGCGAGCTCTGCTACATCGCCTGCTGGGATGGCGCGCACCAGTGCATTTATCTCGACCGCGTTTCCGGACCCGTCGACGGACCGGTCGAGTTGCACACGAAGCCGGCCGCGGTTGAAGCGGCAACCCGCGCCAGCATCACAGTCACGCCGATCCCGAAACTCGATGCGCACGCCGGTGCCGCTGCGAACGGCAGGAACGCGACTCCGTTGGCGCGCATCCCACGCATCGACGAGACGGAATGTGTGGGCTGCAATCTGTGCTCGCTGGTCTGTCCGGTCGAGAATTGCATCACCATGGTCGAAGTCGCGACCGGCGCGAAGCCGGAGACGTGGGCGGAACGGACGGCCGCAGGAGACTGCAAGCCTCCCGCGTTGACGCAGCATTGATGAAGGACGAACGCGAATGGGATTGCTGATCCAGAACGGCAGGGTTGTCACGGCGGAGAAGACCTTCGCCGCGAGCGTCCTCATCGAAGGCGCGACCATCAAAGACGTGCGCGCGGGCATCGATCCGAGAGGCCACACCGCGGTCGACGCCTCCGGACTGCTGATTCTTCCGGGCGGCATCGATGCGCACACCCATCTCGACATGCCCTTCGGCGGCACCACCTCAGCGGACGACTTTGAAACCGGCACGCGCGCCGCGGCCATCGGCGGAACGACAACCATCGTCGACTTCGCCATCCAGCCCAAGGGCACGAAGATGCGCGCGGCTCTCGACACCTGGTGGAAAAAGGCAGAAGGCAAAGCCTGCATCGACTACGGGCTCCACATGATCGTCACGGACCTTGGAACGTCGGGCCTTGAAGACATGGACGACATGGTGCGCGAGGGTGTGGCCAGTTTCAAGCTGTTCATGGCGTATCCCAATGTGCTGATGGTCGACGATGCCACCATCTTCAAAGCGCTGCAGCAAACGGCGAAGAACGGCGCGCTGATCTGCATGCATGCCGAGAACGGCAGCGTCATCGACGTGATCGTGCAGCAGGCGCTGGCCGACGGAAAAACGGCGCCGATCTACCACGCGCTCACGCGGCCCACGGTGGCCGAGGCAGAGGCGGTGCAGCGGGCGATTGCCATGGCGGAGATCGCCGGCGCGCCCGTGTATATCGTCCATCTCTCGAGCGAAGACGCGCTCAATCAGGTGCGCGAGGCGCGTGATCGCGGACTGCCCGCCTTTGCAGAGACTTGCCCGCAGTATCTTCTGCTCTCGCTCGAAGAGACGATGAACCACAACTCCTTCGAGGACGCGAAGTGGGTCCTTACGCCGCCGCTGCGCGAGAAGAAGAACCAACCGAAGCTGTGGGATGGGCTGAAAGACGATCATCTGCAGGTCGTCTCCACCGATCACTGTCCCTTCTGCTTCGCCGATCAGAAGATTCTCGGCGTGAACGACTTCACGAAGATCCCCAACGGCGGTCCGGGCATCGAGAACCGGATGCAATTGATATATCACCACGGCGTGAACGAGGGGAAAATCTCCTTGGATCGCTTCGTTGAGATCACCTCGACGGCGCCCGCGCGCATTTTCGGCATGTATCCGAAGAAGGGGACGATCGCGCCCGGCAGCGACGCCGATCTCGTCCTCTGGGATCCGAACGCCGAGCACACCATCAGCGCGAAGACGCACAACATGCGCGTTGACTACTCGATGTTCGAAGGGTTCAAAGTCCGCGGCAACGCGAAGCAGGTCTACTCGCACGGCGAAATGATCGTCGAGAACGGAAAATATCTCGGCAAGGCCGGACGTGGCTCGTACCTGCGCCGCACTGCGCGCGGAGGCGCCTGGCAGTGATCGTCCCCGAAGGCAGCCTCTACAATCCCGACCTCGCGCCCACCACCGCTGCGCATCGCACGTGGACGACCTACAACTACATCTCACTGTGGTTCTCCATGTCGATGGAGGTGAGCACCTACATGCTCGCTTCCGGCCTCATCGCCGGCGGCATGGACTGGAAGCAGGCCTTGGCCACCATCCTGCTGGGCAACCTGATCGTGCTCATCCCGCTGCTGCTCAACGCGCACGCGGGCGCGAAGTACGGGATTCCGTTCCCCGTGCTCGTCCGCGCATCGTTTGGAACGCGCGGCGCCAACATACCGGCCATCCTCCGCGCCATCGTTGCCTGCGGATGGTTCGGCATTCAGTCCTGGATCGGCGGCCAAGCCATCCACGCGATGCTGGTTGTGATTTGGCCCGGCGTCGAAGCGGCTCCGTGGTCCGTTTGGGCCTGCTTTCTCGGTTTCTGGGCGCTGAATATGGTCGTCGTCTGGCGCGGCGTGGAGAGCATCCGCTTCCTGCAGGGATTCTCAGCGCCCTTCATGCTCATCATGTCGCTTCTGCTGCTCTTCTTCGCCCTGCACAAGGCCGGCGGCTTCGGCCCCATGCTGTCGGAGCCGAGTCATTTCCACTCCACCAGTTCTTTCCTGCGCTTCTTCTTCCCCTCGTTGACGGCGATGGTCGGCTACTGGGCGACGCTGGCGCTCAACATTCCCGACTTCACCCGTTACTCGAAAAACCAACACGCCCAGGTCGTCGGCCAGGCGTTTGGATTGCCGGTGGCCATGACGCTCTATTCGTTCGTCGGAATCGCGGTGACGTCAGCCTCGGCCGTCATCTTCGGCCACGCCATCTGGAGCCCGATTGAGTTGATGGGGCGCTTCCATCAGCCGGTCGTCGCCTTCATCGCGATGATTGCGCTGCTGGTCGCGACGCTGAATGTGAATGTCGCCGCGAATGTCGTCTCGCCCTCGAACGACATCTCCAACCTGAACCCGCAGTGGATTTCCTTCCGAACCGGCGGCCTCATCACCGGCTTCCTTGGACTGGCGATGATGCCCTGGAAACTGCTGTCGAGCTTCAACAACTACATCTTCGGCTGGCTCGTCGGCTACTCCGGCCTGCTCGGTCCGATCGCTGGCATCATGGTCGCCGATTACTTCATCATCCGCTCGAAGCAGCTCGACCTCGAGTCGCTCTACATGCGCAACGGAATCTATGAATACCGCAGCGGCATCAATCCCCGCGCCATCGCCGCGCTGGTCGTGGGCGTCGGCCTGGTTCTCATTGGCCGCTTCGTTCCCGCCGTGCACTGGCTTTACGACTATGCATGGTTTGTGGGATTCTTCGTCTCTGGCGGCCTCTACACCGCATTGATGCGCGGCGCCACAGTCCACGCCCCAAACCCCTCACTCGCAGGAGAAGAAGCATGAGCACTGTTATTTCCGAAGCGAAAGAAGTCGCGGTCACCTCGTCGTACATTGCCGGCCGCTGGGTTGCGCCCGAAGGAAAGACTTCGCAGCCCATCGTCAACCCCGCCAATGGTGAGACGCTGGCGATCCTGCCCTATTCCACCGCCGCCGATGTGGACCGCGCCGCGAAGGACGCGCATCGCACCTGGCTCGAGTGGCGCGAAGTGCCGGTTGTCGACCGGGTGCAGCCGTTGTATCGCTTCAAGGCTCTACTCGAGAAGAACGTACGCGAAGTCGGCGCCATTCTGACCCGCGAGAATGGCAAGACCCTCGAAGACGCAATGACCGAGGTAAAGCGCGGCATCCAGATGGTCGAGGTCGCGTGCGGCATGCCGTCGCTCATGATGGGCGACTCCCTCAACGACGTTGCGAAAGGAATCGACTGCCGCACCATCCGCCAGCCCATCGGAGTCTGCGCCGGCATCACGCCCTTCAATTTCCCCGCGATGGTCCCGCTCTGGATGTATCCCTTCGCCATCGCCGCAGGCAACACTTTCATCCTCAAGCCGTCGGAACGCGTGCCGATGACCCCAACGCGCGTCGTCGAGTTGCTGCTCGAAGCCGGGCTTCCCGCTGGCGTGATTCAGCTCGTCCATGGCGGGCGCGAAGTCGTCGAGGCGCTGCTGGCGCATCCGCTCATCAAGGCCATCTCCTTCGTCGGATCGTCGCCGGTTGCGAGGATAGTCTACAAAGAGGCTGCCGCGCACGGCAAGCGCGTGCAGGCTCTTGGCGGAGCCAAGAATCATCTCGTGGTCATGCCCGACGCCGATTTGCCGCAGACCGTCGATGCGATCATGGGCTCCGCGTTCGGAGCCGCAGGCCAGCGCTGTCTCGCCGGCAGCGTGCTGGTTCCGGTTGGCGATGTCGCCGAACCGCTGCTCGATCTCCTGGTGAAGAAAGCCCGCGCGTTGCCCGTCGGCGACGGCCTCGAAGCCGGCATTCAGGTCGGTCCGCTGGTCAGCGCCGATCAGAAGAAGCGCGTCCTCGGCTACATCGAGAAAGGCGTTGCCGAAGGCGCGAAGGCTATCTGTGATGGTCGCGCCGTCGACGCCAATGCGGCGGGCGCCTTCATCGGTCCCACCGTGCTGGACCGCGTGCAGCCCACAGCCACCGTGGCCCGCGAAGAGATCTTCGGACCTGTCTTATCTGTCCTGCGAGTCGATACGCTCGACGACGCCATCAATCTCGTTAACTCCTCCGATTTCGGCAACACGACCACGATCTACACAAAAAGCGGCAAGGCCGCGCGCGAGTACCAGAGCCGTGTCGAAGTCGGCATGGTCGGCGTCAACATGGCCGTCGCAGCCCCCATGGCATTTTTCCCGTTTGCAGGATGGAAGAATTCCTTCTTCGGCGATCTGCACGCGCACGGCAAAGATGCAGTCGCCTTCTACACCGAGCAAAAGGTGCTCATGACGCGCTGGTTCTGAAGGACAGCAGACAGCGTTCAGGCCGCTCCCAGCCTTGATTCCGCGCAGCGATGGACAGTTTAGACGAAGCGTCCGGCGGCTGCGCCGGAGGCCCACGCCCACTGGAAGTTGAACCCGCCGAGATGGCCGGTGACGTCGACGACTTCACCAATGAAGTAAAGGCCAGGGACATTGCGACATTCCATGGTTTGCGCGGAAAGGGCGTCGGTGCTGACGCCGCCTGCGGTGACTTCGGCCTTTTCGTATCCTTCGGTCCCGGTCGGCGTGAAGGACCACGCATGCAGACGACGCTCCAGCTCGAACACGGCGTGATTCGTCCAGCCCGAGGGCGGTGCGGCTTCGAGAAGGCGGTCGGCTAGGCGGGCTGGGAGTTTGGCGCGGAGGGCTGACCTGACGGTGGCCAGTTCGCGGCGGGAGCCAGGTTCGCGGAGGAATTCGTGATCGGGGGACCAATCGACCTGCAACGAATCGGTCACTTTCCAGTACGAGGAAATTTGCAGGATGGCGGGGCCGCTAAGCCCGCGATGTGTGAAGAGGAGCTTTTCGCGGAAGCGGCGCTTGCCGAGCGAAACTGCCACGTCGGCGGAGACGCCGGACAGATCGCTGTAGGTGGCAAGCTCTGCGCCGCCGAGGACCAGAGGCACGAGCCCGGGCCGGCATTCGCAGATGGGGATACCAAACTGCCGGGCGATGTCGTAGCCGAAACCAGTGGCGCCCATTTTAGGGATCGAGAGGCCGCCGGTGGCGATCACGAGAGCTTCGGTAGTGAAGGCGCCGCTATTGGTGAGGACTCGGAAGCCGCGGTCTTCCTTTGGGCCGCGGGGTTCGCGGCGGACTTCCTGGACTTTGGCTTCGAGAACGATTGTCACATTGGCTTTGGCCGCTTCGCTCAGAAGCATAGCGACGATCTGTTTCGCGGAGCCGTCGCAGAAGAGCTGGCCCAGTGTTTTCTCGTGGTACGCGATGCGGTAGCCCTCGACGAGGGCGATAAAGTCGGCGGGCGTGTAGCGGGCTAGCGCCGATTTGGCGAAGTGCGGGTTCGCCGAGAGGAAATTGTCGGGGCGGGTGTGAAGGTTGGTGAAATTGCAGCGTCCTCCGCCGGAGATGAGGATTTTTTTGCCGACGCGGTCTGCGTGTTCGAGAAGGAGGACGCGCCGGCCGCGCTTGCCCGCCTCGATCGCGCTCATGAGTCCGGCCGCACCTGCACCGGCTATGACGACATCGAAGCTTTGCGATGCGCGATGCAATCCTGGAGCCTTCGCTGGGTTAGTCCGCTGCGGCGAACTCGCACCGCTGCGCGAATGTCGGCCGTCGGCTCAGCACCAACGTCAATCCCAGAGCGCACGCGGCCATCAGCCCCGCAAAAAGAAAAATGGGCGAGTAGCCGATTCCCGCGACGATCAAGCCAACCAGCGGCCCGGTCAGGCCCAGCGACAGATCCGCAAAGGCCGTAAACACTCCCAGCGCCGAGCCACGGTTTTCCGGAGTGACACAGTTCACTGCCTCTACGCCCAGTGCGGGAAAGACGAGTGAAAACCCAAACCCAGTAAGAGCAGCGCCCGTGAACGCCATAGCGGGATTGAACGCCAGCCACAGCAGCGCCAAACCGGCGATTTCCACCGAGAGGCAGACCCGAGCCACCGGAAAACCACCCCAGCGGTTGATGCTGTGCGCGAAGAGCAACCGCGCGAAAATGAAGGCCGCTCCAAAACTGGTGAGAGCAAACGCCGCGTCGGCCCAGTGCCGATGCGCATAAAACAGCACCATGAACGACGCGATTGTGCCGAAGCCGGTCGTGGCCAGCGCCAGGCTCAATCCGTGCGGAAACACCCGGTTCAGGACCTGGCGGAACGCGAGCGGCTCGCCTTCCGGCGTCGCGACTTCGCCGATCGGCCACGCAGTGAACAGGCCCAGACAGGAAACAGCGACGCTGACCACGCCGACGCCGCTCAGCCCCCACGCTTTCTCGATCCAGACGCCCAACGGCGCACCAATCGCCAGCCCTCCATAAGAGCAAATGCCGCTCCAGGAAATGACGCGGGCTGTGTGTTCCTGGCCGACACGTCCGATGCCCCACAGCGAGGAACCGGTCGCCAGCCAGCTCTCGCCAAAACCGAGGATCAGGCGGCTGATCAGAATCAAACCCAGGCACGCCAGCGGAAGCACAGCGAGGAAGCCGCAGAAGAACAGGCAAATTCCGGAGCAGCCGCAGGCCACGAGGCCGGAAAGCACCGTGCGCCGCGAGCCGACCTGGTCGGCCATGCGGCCCGCTTGCGGCCGGCTGAGTACTGTGGCCACATACTGGGCGCTGATCGCCAGACCGGCGAGCACCGTGTTGAAGTGCAATTGGAGATGAACCACGCTCGGCAGGATCGCCATGGGCAGGCCGATGGCGAAATAACAGAGGAAAATCTGCAGCGAGGTAGGAAGAATCCGCAGTGTGACCGAACGCGAGGTCGTACGAGCCAAAGGGATTGTGCTGGTTGCGGACATCTCCTGGACTTTATGGTACACGGAGAGGTCGCCCGATCACCCGTTGGTGGCATACGATGGGACTAGTAGAAGGCCGAGCAGCGACGTACAATACTTGGATATCCGCACGAACTGATCCGGAGCCAATCGGTCGTTCCCATATTTCCTGCGCGTCTTTTGACTCCCGGTGCGACTTTGCGGCGTCTAAATGGTTGTGAGTCCGGTCCAGATCTTTCGGGTGAGCCTGGCTGGCCGGAACGCGTGAAAAAGAGAGGTCTTCCCCAAGGTGAACTCGACCGTTAAGCAAATTCTGTTCTGGGTTCTCATCATTGCCTGTCTTCTCGTCCTCTGGCAGCTGTTCCAGAAGGGCAACATGATGGGAACGCGAGAGCAGGTAGTCACCTTCTCCCAGTTCCTGGGAGACGTGGAATCGAACCAGGTGGCCGACGTCACCATCACTGGACCTGAGGTTAGCGGGCATTTCCGCGCCGACAAAGGCGCCTTCCACGTCGTCGTTCCCGCGAACTACCCGCACCTGTTCGATGTGCTCGATCAGAACAAGGTCAGCGTTACGGTCAAGAACACCGACGGCAACAGCTGGTGGGGTTGGTTGCTGCAGTTCTCGCCGCTCATCTTGATCGCTCTGCTCTGGTTCTTCATGATCCGGCAGATGCAAAGTGGTGGAAACAAAGCGCTTTCGTTCGGCAAGAGCCGGGCTCGCCTGCTTTCGATGCAGCAGAAGAAGGTGACGTTCAAAGATGTTGCCGGCGTCGATGAAGCCAAGGAAGAGCTGAAAGAGATCATCGAGTTCCTGCGCGAGGCGCAGAAGTTCCAAAAGCTGGGTGGACGAATTCCAAAGGGTGTGCTGCTGGTTGGACCTCCTGGAACCGGCAAAACCCTGCTGGCGCGCGCTGTGGCTGGCGAGGCCAACGTGCCGTTCTTCTCCATTTCCGGCTCCGACTTCGTCGAGATGTTCGTCGGCGTCGGCGCAAGCCGCGTGCGTGACCTGTTCGAGCAGGGCAAGAAGAACGCTCCCTGCATCATCTTCATCGACGAAATCGACGCGGTTGGACGCCATCGCGGCGCTGGACTTGGTGGTGGTCACGACGAGCGCGAGCAAACCCTGAACCAGCTGCTGGTCGAGATGGACGGCTTCGAGTCGAACGACGGCGTGATTCTGGTGGCGGCGACCAACCGGCCTGACGTGCTCGATCCGGCGCTGCTGCGGCCTGGTCGCTTCGACCGGCGCGTGGTTGTCGGACGGCCCGATGTTCGCGGACGTGAAGAGGTGCTGCGGGTTCATGCTCGCAAGGTTCCAATTGCGGACGATGTCGATCTCCGTGTTCTGGCGCGTGGAACGCCGGGCTTTTCGGGCGCCGATCTGGCCAACATGGTGAATGAGGCGGCGCTGAATGCGGCGCGTTATAACCGCAAGGCGGTCCTGATGCTCGATTTCGAGCAGGCCAAGGACAAGGTGCTGATGGGCGCCGAGCGCAAATCGATGCTGCTCACCGACGAAGAGAAGCGAGTGACGGCGTATCACGAAGCTGGGCACGCGCTGGTGGCTGCGTTGCGCCTTCATGCCGATCCACTGCACAAGGTCACTATCATTCCGCGCGGCATGGCGCTGGGCGTGACCATGCAGCTGCCGGAAGACGATAAGCACACCGTGACCAAGGACTACCTCGAGACGCAGCTCGCCATTTTGATGGGCGGCCGCATCGCCGAGGAAATCTTCCTCAAGCAGATGACGACAGGCGCCGGCAACGACATCGAGCGCGCTACCGATCTGGCCAGGAAGATGGTCTGCGAGTACGGCATGAGCCGGCTTGGACCGCTGACCTTCGGCAAGAAGGAAGAGCAAATCTTCCTCGGCCGCGAGATTGCTCAGCATCGCGACTTCTCCGAAGAGACGGCGCGGCAGATCGACTCCGAAGTGAGGAGTCTGGTCGACGAAGCGTACAAGGCGTCGTGGGAAATCCTCAATACGAACCAGCCGGTGATGCACAGGCTGGCGGTTGCGCTGCTGGAGCGGGAAACGCTCGATGCGAACGAGATCCGCGCGCTCATCGACGACAAGGAACTGCCACCGCTGCGGCCTTCAGGCGGTGGACCCGGCGTTGCCGATGTGCAGCAGGTGCTGAAGCCCGACACAGGCCGTACCGGCACATTGCCGGAAGGCAGCCCGTCGCCGGCGTAATCGCGATTGATGCAGAACGAAGGGCAGCTCGCTTGCGGGCTGCCCTCTTCATTTGCCATTCTTCCTGTCCACCCATCTGCGAGAATGTTGTGAGCATGCGTTTGCGCCTTGCCGCTCCTGGTCTTCTGTCATTGCTCCTGGTGAGCGGATGCGGTTATCACACCGTCAATTCCGCGGTTCATTTGCCGGGCAACGTGCGCACGCTGGCGATTCCAGCGTTTAAGAACAACACGCAGTCGTACCACACGCAGGCGGTCTTTACCGAGGCGGTGATTCGCGAATTCACCAGCCGGAGTTCGTATCGCATCGTTTCCGGTGAAGATGCGGATGCGGACGCGACGCTGCGCGGAACCATCACGAGTTTCCAGATCACGCCGCTCACCTACGACAACACGACCGGGCAAACGTCGAGCTATCTGGTAACGATCGTGACGAAGCTGGAACTTGTCGATCGCCAGGAAAAGACGATCTGGCAGAATCCGGCTTACATGTTCCGTCAGCAGTACGAGCAGAGCCAGGATCTGGCGAGCTACATCCAGGAAGACTCGGCGGCAACGCGGCGGCTGGCGCGTGAATTTGCCCAGGCTGCTGTCGCTGACATCCTGGAGTCGTTCTGAGAGAAGCAGCCCGGCAGCCGGCGGCCAGTAGCCTGTAGCCGGGAGCGCTGGAAAAACCAAAGTGCGGTGGCCCCCCTCCCCCCTCCCCCACCTCCTTCTGCGGGATGGCGATTGATTTGGCTGGGGTTGGGTTGGGGGATGGCGAATTCGACAACCTGCTCGGGGTTGCATGTATTTGAAAGCGGATCAATTGGGAAACGGCTGTCTGTGTTACACCGACGGCCGTGTTTGTTACACAGGCGGCTGCTCTTATTACAGAGACGGCCGCTTTTGTAACAGAGGCGGCCGCGTCCGGTGGCAGACGGGGCGGCGGTGAGGGCGTCGCGGGTCAGGCAGCCGGGTTGTGAAGGGACAGCCACGAGATTCCTCCGAAAAGCAGGGAACAGGAAGTAGGGAGTAGGGAAAGTGGCGCGGTGCAGGCATTTTGTTCCTACGTGGGCACCCCAGCCGTGAAAAAGGCCGCGCGTGGGCGCGGCCTTTTTCTTTTTCTACTCTATAAGTTCAGAATATCAGATTGAGAGAATAAACCCGCCAAAATTCTTCGAGGGTATAAAGGTGGAAGCCCTGTGGAATGAGGGGCAACACTTTAGTACCGTGGGCGAAAAGCTTGACAATTTTTCCACAATTGGCCGGAATCAGCGTTCGGCGCTCAGAGAGGGGTTCAGGGACGGGTGCGGTTGACCGCGTGCCCGGATGGTGCACGGGGGAGCGAGCACCGGTGAAACGTCACTCGCCGCCGGCAGAGTGCAGGCCCTGGTGACGCTTTCCCAATTCGGCCCATAACAAGAATTATCGGCTGCAAACCATTCCATTTATTCGACAAATAAGCGAATTGAATAGCTACGAATCGCTTACGGAGCCCTTGCGCCGAGGCTATGCAATTCGAGGTCTTCTGAAGATGGCCAGGTTTATCCGGAGGCGAGAAAAGTCATGGTTACTTCAGCAAATGTGTTTCCTTCTTCTTCCATAACACTCCACACAGCGATGTGCGTGCAGCTGGAAGGTTTGGCGCTGCGCGAAGGAACGAGCGCAGAGGAGCCAGCGACGAAAGCCGGCCCAGGAATCTTGCGGCACGCGTTGCTGCTGATGCTGGTGCTGCTGACAGCGACCTGGTGCGCGCGAGCGCAGTCGACGTTTGGGAGCGTTCGCGGGACGGTATCGGACATATCGGGCGCGGTGGTTCCGGGCGCGACGGTGACGGTGCATTCGCTGGAACAGAACTTCGACCGGCAGGCGACGACCAACGATGCAGGTGAGTTTGTTGTGGAGAACTTGCAGCCGGGGCACTATTCCATCACGGTGGAGCATCCGGGCTTTTCGAAGGCGGTGGTCCAGAGCACACAGCTCGACGCGCGGCAGGACCTGCGCATTCCGGTGACGCTGAGCGTGGCGGCCAATGCGACGACGGTGGAGGTGAGCGCGGAGGCGGCAGCACTGAATACCGAGAACGGAACGGTGAGCAACACACTGGCGCAGCAGGAAGCGACGCAGCTGCCGATGAACTCCAGGGCGGTATCGAGCAGCCCGCTGGCGTCGTTGGCGATTTCGCCGAGCGTGGTGACGGACAGCCAGGGAAACATCGCGGTGGGCGGCGCGACGGCGTCACAGGTGGGGTTTTCGGTGGACGGCATTTCGACGGCCAATGTGCGGTCGAACGGCGCTCTGCATGACGCGTATCCGTCTTCGGAAGGAATTTCCGAGACGAAAGTGACGGCGTTTAACAACAACGCCGAGTTCGCGCAGATCGGCGACGTGACCTTTACCACCAAGAGCGGAACCAACCGGTGGCACGGCAGCGCGTTCGAGTATTTTCAGAATGCGGCGCTGGATGCGACGATCTACGACTTCAGCTTCAAGGCGCCGAAGAACTTCAATGCATTCGGCGGCAGCCTGGGCGGTCCAGTGGAGCTTCCAAAGCTGGGCTGGCTGAAGGACCGGACGTTTTTCTTTTTGGATTATGAGGGCAACCGCAAAACGCAGTCGTATCCGGAAGAACTGCTGGTGCCGACAGCGGCGGAGCGAGCGGGCAACCTGAGCGATCTGGTAAGCGCACCCGGACAGGGCGCGCCGGTGAACAACCCGTTCACGGGCGCGGCGTATGCCAACAATACGATTCCGACGATCAGCCCAGTGGCTCAGACGTTGCTCTCGTACTATCCGCTGCCCAATGCCAGTGGGAACGGCTATAACTATCAGGCTCTTGTGCCGATTCCATCGAACACCGACGGCTGGGATTTGCGGGCCGACGAGACGCTTACGTCAAAGCAAAGTGTCTACGCGCGTTTTAGCTGGAAGGATCTGGATCTCAGCGAAGGCGGCAGCGGGCTGACGGCCAACCAGTTTTTGCCCAACGTGACAGCTCACGACCAGAATCGCAGCCTGCTTGCGTCGCACAACTATGTATTGCGCAATAACCTGGTGAATGAATTCAGGTTTGGGTTTACGAACTTCACAGAGAACGATGGGTTTCCGATCGAAGGAAGCTCGGCGATTACGAAGCTGGGCCTGCAGGGCATCAACTTCAGCTCGCACCTCACCGGCGACGCGTTTCCGACGTTCAGCTTCAGCGACGGAAGCTTCTCGAATATCGGGCAGGACCGAGTTGGGACGACGATTTCCGAGACCACGGAGTTCACGGACAATCTGACGTGGATGCACGGCAAGCACTCGCTGAAGTTCGGCGCGGATGCGCGGCGTGTGCGTTACAACGCGCTGATGTTCTTCCAGCCGTCGGACGACTACGGCGATTTCATCTTCTATCCTGGGTTGTTCACCAACTATGCGCTGGGCGATCTGCTGCTGGGGCTGCCGCAGGAATCGTTTTTCGCGATCACGAGTCCGCAGATCAACGCCATGTCGACGCAGTGGGGCGTTTACGGGCAGGATGAGTGGCAGGTGAACAGCCATCTGACGCTGAATTACGGATTGCGGTGGGAGTTACTGCCGCCGTTCGATGAGAGCCAGGGCGATCTGGGCAGTTTCGATCCGAAGATCAACAGCGTGCTGGTGCCGGATGCGTTTCTGCAGAAGGGAAGCACGACGACGACTGCCAAGCCGGCGCTGCAGGGCGTTTATACGGGATTTCTCGATACATTCAACGCGTGCTCGCTGGGGAATAAGGCGCTGCAATGTTCGAACGTGGCGACGGCGAGCCAAGACCATATTACCCAGGGCTTGCGGCAGCTGTACAAGCTGGACCTCGATCCGCGCGTCAGCGTCGCGTATCGGCCGTTCAATAATGACAAGACGGTGATTCGCGCCGGTGTGGGCATCTTTACGCAAACGACGCTGGGTCCGATGTCGTTCAACAATGCGGGCAACCCGACGTCAAACCTGCTGACCAACGTGAATGCAGTTTCGGGCGCCAACGGCGGACTGGCCGTGGTGCAGGCGGCGTTTCAGTTCCCGCAGACCGCGCCGTCGACGTCCTCGGTGACGCTGGGCGGTGGCAGTCTGGAGCAGGCGAACGATCCGCACTTCCGCGATCCGCAGGCGGCGCAGTGGAACCTGACGGTGGAGCGGCAGGTGACGCCGAACAATGTGGCGCGCGTGAGCTATGTGGGCGTGTCGAACTACCGGTTGCCGGTGACGATCGACCTGAACCAGATTCCGGCGAGCACGACTCCGTGGGATACGAGCGCGACGGCTGGCGTTTATGTCGACAACCGCGCGCCGTATCAGAACTGGACTCTGCTGATGACGTCGGAGAATCTCGGGCAGGCGAGCTACGCGGCGGCGATCGGCGAATGGGAACATCGGATGAGTCACGGGCTGGCGCTGCATGCGAACTACACGTGGGCGAAGGACATCAGCGACGCGCAGGGCAGCGACGCGCCGACGGTGTTCGCCAGCGAAGAGGCGTACGCCGTGGAGGTTGCGAACCGGTTCAATCTGAAATCGGACCGCGGCAACGTGGTGGCGACGCCGCGGCATCGGGCGCTGATCAGCGGGACTTGGCAGCTGCCGTATGGGCCGGGTCGCGCGTGGAACGGGCCGCGTGCGATGAACGCCGTGCTGGGCGGCTGGGACATCAGCACGGTGACGACGATGCAGTCAGGACAGTGGCTGACGCCGTCGACCAGTCCGGCGTTCGACCAGTCGAACACGGGCATGGCGGTGCGGTCAGGCGGTGGAGCGATTCTGCGGCCGGACTGCGGCTCCGGCAACGCTTATAAGAGCACGACGCCGGGCGTGTTCTTCAACCTCGGCGCGTTTGCGGAAACGCCGGCGGGCGCAGGGCGATTCGGCAACTGCGGCGTCGGGATCCTCGAGGGACCTGGGTTGCTGAACGTCAACTCCGGACTGGCGAAGAGCGTGAACCTGCACGAGAACTACAAGCTGCGCTTCGAGGCGACGTTCACCAACGTGCTGAACCGGTCGAACTTCGCACCGCCGCAGACGAACATCAGCAACACGGCGACGTTTGGGGCGCTGACTCAGGTTCTGCCGCAGGGCTCGGGCGGAAACAGAACAGGACAGCTGGCGCTTCGGCTGGACTTCTAACAGTGATCAGTGATCGGTGAACAGTGATCAGTGAACAGTGATCGGGCGATTCGGGGGGCCCCCCCCTCCCCCTGGGGTGGGGCTGTGGCATGTCGTTGGGATGACAGGGGTTGCCGGCGGCTCGTTTTGGACTGTGGCAAGTTGCTGAAAATGGGGCTCTTGCGGGGGCCTTTTGGCGAGGGGTCCCCGGGGGGGTGGGGGATCGCAGGGTTTCAGCGGGGTGCAGAAGCTTGCCATCACTTACCTCCGGAAAAGGAAAAGGCCGCGCTGGGCGGCCTGTCGTTCAGATCTGTCGGGGCGGAAATTTCTTCTTTGCCCCCTATTATCAGAATACCAAGTCCAGCACTAAAACCGGCCAAAACTCTTTGCGGGTATAAGGGTGGAAGTGGTTTGAAATGAGGGGGCATTACTTTGGTGAAGAGGTGCGGGGGTTGACAGTTTTTGGGGAACGCCCCGCTGTGACGCAAGAGGGGCTGAGATGCCACGGCAATTCGAGACTAAGCGGCGCCTGCCGTTGGTGGCAGAGTGGCCCCGACGGCTATAGCAGTTCAAGCTCGGCAAGTAGGCCGTCGATGGTCTTGGAGCTGTAGATTTTTGTGCGGTACTTTGCTCCGAG
>JBEKIN010000047.1:0-19271 GCA_050011735.1 Acidobacteriaceae bacterium
AAGTGTGTGATTTAAAGGCAGCCAGTAGCCGGTAGCCAGTAGCCAGTAGCCCACCCCTGCCCCATCTGCTTTTGGTAAGTGTTTGATTTAAAGGCAGCCAGTAGCCAGTAGCCCACCCCTACCCCATCTGTTTTTGGTAAGTGTGTGATAACAGGTGGGTTCGTGCTTGTCTCCTAGGTTAAGTGATTGAAAATGGGTCAGTTGCGACTCGGCCGTGTTTGTTACACAGACGGCCGAGTTGCCGGGGAAGCAGGAGCCAGGAGACGATAGGGCCGACTGCCGCTCGGCACGCAGGTTGGCGACGGGGGACGTGACGATGTTTTGTGACCGCACAGGCTTCTCCTTTCCCAAACCAAAGCAGAAAAGCCGCCTGAATGGCGGCTTTTTTCTTTTTCTACTCTAAGTTCAGAATATCATACTGGAGGGGGTAAACCGGCCAAATATGTTTGCCCGTAAGTGGCGTGTTGCCACCTAAAGTTACTTTGGGTAAGTGGTGGATGCTTGACAAAAAAACAGCGTTCAGCGTTCAGGGTACAGAGTTCAGAAAGCAGCCTTGCTTGATTAGCTGCTACAGGGAAGCTCTGATAAAGCAGTCGAACCACCCTCAGGGGCTGAAGCCCGCTTCATTTTCAGGCTTTTACGGCACGGCTGAAGGCCGTGCCCTGACACAAAGCCGGCCTGCGGGGGACTGTGCATTCCCACATCTGCCAGAACCGGGCAGATATGGGGCACCCATTGAGCCGTGCCCTGACACAAAACCAAAAGAACACTTGTGTCGCGAACTTCCGGCACACAACACTACGAGCCGAAGGGCTCGCGCTTCATCGAGCCGTCGCGCTGCTTGACCAGCAGCTCCACTTTGCCTTCGGCTTCTTCCAGCTGCTTCCGGCATTCGGCGGAAAGGCGGGTGCCTTCTTCGAAGAGGCGCACGGAATCCTCGAGGTTCAGATCGCCGCCCTCGAGCCTGGCGACAATCTGTTCCAGCTTGGTGAGCGATTCCTCAAAGCTGGCCAACTTTGGCCTCCTCCGGCGCGACGGCTGGGACACGGCCCGGATTGTCAGCCGAAGGGCCCGGTGGCAATACCTCCCGAAGCACTTCGGCCGCCGCGCTGTAGCGCCCGAACGGCGCGCTGACCTGCACACCCTGGACCATGGACCGCGCGGCGGCGAGCATTTCCTGCGCGATCGAAATTCCTTCCGCGCGCGCTGCCTCCGGATTCGCGGCCCGCTGCATCCGGAGCAGAATCTCGTCCGGAACGCTCACGCGCAGGTCGTTCTTCATGAACTCAGCGTTGCGCAGGCTGGTCAGGGGCCAGATGCCCGCGACGATCGGAATGCGAAAGCCCTCGATGCGCTTGAGAAACGCCTCAAGAACGCGCATATCGAAGACCGGCTGGGTGATGCCGTACTCCGCTCCGGCCTCGACTTTCCAGGCAAAACGACGGACTTCGTTATCCAGGTCGGGGACGCCAGGATTTGCCGCCACGGCAATGGTGAATCCGGTGGATGCGCCGATGGGATTGCCGCCGATATCGAGGCCATGATTGAGCCGATGCACAATGTTGACCAGCCCGATTGCGTCCACGTCGTAGACGGCGGTTGCATCCGGATAATTGCCGAGCTTGGGCGGATCGCCGGTGAGGCACAGGATGTTCTTCAGTCCGATCGACGACGCGCCCAGCAAATCGCTCTGGATGCTCAGCACGTTGCGATCGCGGCAGGTGTAGTGCAGGAGCGTCTCAATGCCGGTCTTCTGCTGAATCTGGATACACAGGCTCTGCGCGCTCATGCGGGCCGAGGCACGGGGCGAATCGGGGACATTAATGGCGTGTACGCCCAGATCCGCCATTTCCTGCGCACCCTTGAGTTCCTTGCCGCAGTCGATCCCGCGCGGCGGGACGATCTCCACCATAGTGATGAAGGCGCCCTCGTGCACGAGCCGGCCCAGGCGCGAGCGCTCCTGAATCGCGGCGGGCGGCGTCTCGGTGACAATCGGCTCGTGCCGTGTGGTCCGTTCGCCGGCGGCGGCCTGGGCTTCCGTCGCACGCAGCGCTGACTTCATGGCGCGAATGTGCTGCGCCGTGGTTCCGCAGCAGCCGCCGATGAACTGCACGCCGGCCCTGGTAAATTTGCGGGCGAAGCTGGCCATGTACTCGGGGGAGCACAAATAGATGTTGCGGCCGTCGACGGAACGCGGCATGCCTGCGTTCGGCATCGCCATCAGCGGCAGGGTTGTGACCGCTGCCATGCGCTCGATGGCGGTCAGCACGGTCGCGGGGCCAACGCTGCAGTTGCAGCCAATCCCGTCGACGCCCCAGGATTCAATGCGCGCCGCCGCGGTTTCCGGCGATGCTCCATCGAGGCAGTTGGCTTCCTCATCGACGGTGACCATCACGACCACAGGGACATCCGGCGCAGCCGCGCGCGC
This sequence comes from Acidobacteriaceae bacterium, assembly GCA_050011735.1. Lineage (GTDB taxonomy): Bacteria > Acidobacteriota > Terriglobia > Terriglobales > Acidobacteriaceae > Palsa-343. The sequence goes on from JBEKIN010000047.1 coordinate 2,429, forward strand.
CGCCAGTACCGCCTGCTCCGCTTCATTCAGGGCGGGCATGGTTTCGATAATCAGCAGGTCGACGCCCTCGCCTGGTCCGCCGCTGACGAGGGCACGAATCTGTTCGGCGAAAGCGTCGCGCGCCTCCTCGAGGCCGGTCTTGCCGAGCGGCTCCAGATGCACGCCGAGAGGCCCCACCGAACCCGCCACGTACGCGGTACCCGCCTGCTTGTCGGCCAGCTGGCGAACCGCCTGGCGCGCAATCCTGACGCCGGCCTGGTTGATCTCGCCAACCTTGTCGCGCAGTCCGTATCGTTGCAGCCGGAGCGCATTCGCGCCAAAAGTGTTGGTCTCGATAATTTCCGCGCCGGCCTGCAGGTAATCCTCGTGCACGCTGCGCACCAGTTCCGGCTGCGAGAGGTTCAGCTCGTCGAAGCAGCGGTTGATAAAGACGCCGCGCGCATAGAGAGACGTGCCCATTGCGCCATCGCAGAGAACGGTGCGCTTGCCAAAGACCTGTTCAAGACGGCTGGTCATGCGGGGATATCCTGGTTCATGGTATCAGGCAAAGAAAGGCAGACGCAGAGCCGCTCGCCGGCTCAGTTTGGGAGCCCGGAGTCCGGTGTCGCAGGGGCTTTTCGCGCAGCGCCTCTCACCTGGGGCCGGCCTCAGCGTCCAACGAACTGTCGTCCATCGCCCTGTTATACTTGGGCTTTCCCGCAGGATCGTAATCAGCGACGCGCATGGTGAGGTTTTAAGGTTTTGAAGAAGAGAAGTTCCCTGTACTTCGTTGCCGTCCTCAGCTCGGTTTTCCTGGTCTGCAACGTCATGAGTTCATGCGGCCAGAGTTTCTATTTCGCCGGACGCACGCTGCCACCCAGCGGGGTGCTGAATCGGGTGCTGATTGCGGAGCAGAATCCCAGTGCGTTCGCGACCGGCGCGCTGCCTTTCATGGATGCGTACTACGACATTCGCCACCCGTTTAACACCTCCTCCGGGCAACTGGTGATCAACGGGTACTCCGGCAAACTACCCCTGACGATTCAAAACATGCCGGAGCAACAAACCGGCGCAGTGTATGGCGAAGGCGACGGCAGCCTGACACTGATCAGTTACGCGCAGGAAAAAGTCAGCGGGTCGGTCTCCATCCCCGGCAGCCTCTCCAGCAGCACGGAAGGGGTCCCGTACAACGGCATATTCATCAGTCGCGATCTGACCTACGTCTACGCCGCCAATCCGTCCAGCCACGTCATCAGCGTGGCCAACCGGAACAACGGCAGCGGTGTGACGCTGAACCTGCCCAATGCCTACGGCATCTCGGTCAATCCCGGCGGCACGGTCGCTCTGGTGTTCATCCAGAACGCCACCCAGGCCGCGGGCCAAACCGTCAACGTTGCGCCCCCGCAGAGCTTTGCTGTCTACAGCGTGGTGCAGCTGACCCAGGCGCAGCAGACCGCGGCCATCAATAATCCGAACTATCTGGGCGCTCAGGATTGTGAGCCGCAGAAGCTGCCCACCTGGTGCGTGTTTCCCGTAAGCACAGGAGCTTCGGCCACCTTCGATCATCCCATCAAGGCGGTTTTCTCACCGGATGGCTCGACAGCGTACGTCATCGATTGCGGCCCTGAGTGCGGCGGCACCACCGCCGGGCTGACGGCCATCCCCATCACCGCGTCGTCCATCAATTCCGGCAGCACCGGAGCGAGCGGCATCGCGCTGGTGGCGCAAAGCAACATCGCTATTCCCGACGGAGCCACCAACGCGGTCTTCAGCGGCAATACGCTTTACATTGCCGGCCAGCAATACCAGGCAACCAGCGGCCTCTTTGCCGGCTACCTCACCGTGCTCAACACGCCCGCCAATACGATTGCCGGAACGTACTCCATCAGCGACGGGATGCATAATCGCATGGTCTTCGCCGACGACAATACGCTTTGGATCGGTTCCTCGCAGTGCAATCAGGGCGTCCGCTATCAGCAGTCGCAAACCGGGGCCAGCGTTCAGTTCGGCTGCATCACCATGTTCGATACCGCGACCGGCGCCGTGACCATCGATTCCTATCAGGGTGACGGCACCGGCATCGCCGGAATCGAGGGTCTGCATAAGGTCTATACCACCGAGGGCGGGCAGATTTATATCTACAGCACGACCAACATGGCCCAACTCGATAATTCCAACGTGACCATTGCCGGCACCGCCATCGACTGCGCCTACATGGACGCCGGTACCGACGACGACAACACCATCTACTAAGGAACTTTTTAGCGCGGGAATCCGGCATGGCGGAACAACCGATCGCCCCAGCATCCGCGACTGAGGTTCTTGCCATCGCCGCTCACCGCGACGACGTGGAGCAGACCTGCGGCGGCACTCTGCTCCGCATGCACTCCGTCGGCGTGTCTACCGCCATTCTGGATCTGACGCAGGGTGAGGCAGGCAGCCGCGGTTCGGCGACCGAACGCGCTGCCGAGGCCACCGAAGCGGCGCGCATCCTGGGCGCCGGCTGGCGGGAGGCGCTGGATATCCCCGATGGCCGCGTGGAAAATACCTGGGAGAACAAGCTGAAGGTTGTTGAGGTTCTGCGGAGGGTGCGGCCTCGCGTGGTGATTCTTCCTTACTGGACGGCGCGCCATCCCGACCACGCTACGGCGTCGACGCTCGGCTATGAGGCGTGTTTTCTTTCCGGCCTGGCGAAGATTGAAACGGGAACCGCGCCGCATCGGCCGTTCAAGATTGTGTATGCCAGCCTCTACGCCGACGTACGCCCCAGCTTTGTCGTGGACATCACGCCGTTCATTGAGGACCGTCATCGCGCGCTGATGGCTTACCACTCGCAATACGCGAACCAGTCTGCCGGCGGCGGGTTGTTTGTGCCGGAGGAGGAGATTCGCGAGCGCACGTTCGCCGAGGCGCGTCACTACGGAACGCTTGCCGGTGTGCGCTATGCCGAACCGTTTGTGCAGAAGGAAGTCGGCTTGGTCGACGATCTGACCCTCATTCCGGTTCAGTCGCTCTAAATCGATTCACTTCGCATCAAGGACCCAGTCGGGGTTCCATTTGCGATCTGGACTTGGTCCATGCAACCGTGTACAGTGGCCTGCGTCGACGGCATCCAAATCCTCCACTGAGGAAAGCAAAGCGTGAACCTGACCACCATCGACTGGCTCATCATGCTGCTGTACTTCGTTTTTGTGCTGGGCATCGGCTTCGCACTGAAACGCTTCATGAAAACCAGCAAGGACTTCCTGCAGGCCGGGCGCTCGCTGCCCGCGTGGATCTGCGGCCTGGCTTTCATCTCGGCCAACCTCGGCGCTCAGGAAGTCATCGGCATGGGCGCTTCCGGCGCCAAATACGGGATCGTCACCAGTCACTTCTACTGGATTGGCGCTATCCCCGCCATGATTTTTGTCGGCGTCTTCATGATGCCGTTCTACTACGGCTCGAAAGCGCGCTCTGTGCCGGAGTTTCTGCGACTGCGCTTCGACGAAAAGACGCGAGCCTGGAACGCGTGCAGCTTCGCCGCGATGACCGTCTTCTCCTCCGGCATCTCGATGTACGCGATGGCGCGGCTGATCCAGACCCTGCACGTTTTCGACAAGATGTTCATCCACCTCGGCATGCCCGTCGCGTGGATTTTCCACTTCGCCATCATCCTCTCTGCCGTCATTGTGCTCTGTTACATCTTCCTCGGCGGACTCACCAGCGCCATTTACAACGAGGTTCTTCAGTTTTTCCTGATCGTTGCCGGATTCCTGCCGCTGGTGTGGGTCGGGCTCAAGAATGTTGGCGGCTGGGACGGGTTGAAAGCTACGCTGCCATCGGCGTACACGCATTCCTGGCAGGGCATGGGCAGCGCGCACACCAATCCGCTAGGCGTGGATTCGTTCGGCCTCGTGGCCGGGCTCGGCTTTGTGCTCTCCTTCGGCTACTGGTGTACTGACTTCCTGGTTATTCAGACTGCGATGGCCGCCAACTCAGAAGAATCGGCGCGCCGCGTGCCGCTCATCGCCGCCGTTCCGAAGATGTTCTTCCCGTTCCTGGTGATTCTTCCTGGCCTTATCGCCATCGGCACGCCCATGGTGACGCGCCACGCCATGAGCCAGGCCGCTCCGGTCGGCATGACCGCAAGCACCAGCGGATCGGAGAACCTCAGCGCCGGACGCGGCCTCATTCCTGCGAAGGTCGATCCGGTTACGGGCAAGATCATGCTCGACACGCAGGGCCAGCCCGTGCTCGACTACGACCTCGCCATTCCTAACATGCTGTTGCACTACTTTCCCACCGGCATTCTCGGCCTCGGACTCACCGCGCTGCTGGCCAGCTTCATGTCCGGCATGGCCGGCAACGTGACCGCGTTTAACACGGTGTGGACCTTCGATCTGTACCAGTCCTACATCCGCAAAGGCGCCACCGACGCTCACTATCTGAGGATGGGGCGATGGACCACGGTCGTGGGCATTCTGATCTCGATGGCCACTGCCTATGTGGTGCTGGGCTTCAATAACATTATGGATACGCTGCAGCTGGTGTTTTCCATTGTGAACGCGCCGCTGTTCGCGACCTTTCTGCTGGGCATGTTCTGGAAGCGCTCGACCGGCCACGCGGCCTTCACCGGCCTGGTCAGCGGCACTCTGGCCGCGGTGCTGCACCATGGACTCACGGTCCCCGCAGCCACCGCGACGGGGATCCACGGCGGCTGGATCCACGTCGTCCACGTTTATCCCAGCGCCATGGCTCTTAATTTCTACCAGGCGATCATCGCCTTCACCGTCAACTTCGTCCTCACGGTGATCATCAGCCTGATGACCAAGCCGCGCCCTGAGGCCGAACTCGTCGGACTGGTCTACTCGCTCACCCCCAAACCCATCGAACACCACATGGCGTGGTACGCACGCCCCGGGAACATCGCCATCGGCCTGCTGGTGCTGCTGGTCGCCGTCAACATCATCTTCAGATAGAGCTCTTCAGCAGGATTGAATCGGAAGAATGAAAGGAACGCCATGAGCCTCGATCTCCGCATCCCGCTGGGCCTGATGTTTCTGATCGTCGGCGCCATGCTTTCTGTCTACGGCCTGGTCACCCGCGGCAGCGACATTTACTCGCGTTCCGCGGGCATGGATATCAACCTCATCTGGGGTGTGGTGATGCTCGTCTTCGGGCTCGCCATGTTTCTGCTGGGCCGCTATGCGGACAAGCAGCCCAAAACTCCGCCCGTCGAGGGCACTACGCGGCCGCTCGGCCACGGCCACTGAGCCGGGTCTGAGGCGGGGCCCCAAAACCTGGGTAATCGCTGTCGACCAAAAAATTGAGCCGGCGTCTTGCCAAACGCAGGTCTTTGCGCTACAGTTTGACTAACCGGTTAATCTAACTAACCGGTTAATGAATGCGCAAAACCCAGCACAACCGCGCCGACCAGACCCGCGACCGCATCCTGCGCGCCGCGATTCGCGAATTCAGCGAGCATGGCCTCGCCGGAGCGCGCACCAGCGCCATTGCCTCCGCGGCCCGGGTCAACAAGGCCCTGCTCTATTACTACTTCCGCGATAAAGAAGCCCTGTATACGGCCGCGCTGGAAGAAGTCGCTGGCAAAGTTGCCGGAGACGCGATCGCTGTGCTCGATCTCGGCTGCTCGCCCGGTGAACGCGCGCTGCGCTTTGCCCTGCAGCACTTCGACCGCAACCTCTCCCATCAAGGATTTCAGTCTCTTATGCAACAGGAGATGGTTCGCTTCCGCACCGGCCAGTCGCATGCCATGCGTATCATCGCGAAAAATGCCTTTGAGCCGATGTGGGACCGCGCGCTCAATCTGGTGCAGGAGGGCATCCGTTCCGGCGAGCTCTGTAACGTGGATCCCATGCAGATGATGTACGCAGCCCTCGGCGCGAATGTTTTCTATTTCCTCAGCGCGCCCATGGTCCGCCTGGTCACATCCTCTGACCCGCTGGAACCGGGCCCCATGGCGGTCAGGCGCACAGCCGCTATTGAATACCTCGGCCAAACCATTTTTACCGATCGCAGACGGGGCGCGCGGCTTGCCAGGACCGTGCTCGCCGCCATGCCCATCCCGGCGAACGCAATTCCCGAGAGAAAGACCGCATGAAACCACGCAATCGCATCTTCATCATCATGGGCGTGCTGCTCGTCATCGCGCTCTGCTGGTATCTGTTCTCCACCAAACACACCAGCGACCTCCAGATGGTTGGCACGGTGGACGCGAACGAAGTTGTGGTCAGCTCGCGCATCCAGGGGCGCATCCAGTCGCTGGCCGTCGATGAAGGCCAGACGGTCACGGCGGGCCAGCTGGTTGCCACCATCGAAGCGCAGGATCTGGCCGACGCACGCAACGCCGCGGAAGCCACGGTTTCCGGCGATAAATACAAGCTGGCCGGCTCGCGTGACACTGAAGAGCAGACGCAGGGCGACACATCGAGCCAGGTGACCGCCGCCGAGGCGCAACTGCGCGCGGCCCGAGCGACCCTGGCACAGGCCCAGGCGCAGTATGAACATCAGGATGCCGACACTACGCGCGCCGTAGCCCTGGCCCAGGCCGGCGTCACCAGCCAGCAAATCCGCGATGAACAGGTGACCAGCCTCAATGCCGCCAAAGCCGCGGTGGATTCGGCGCGCGAGAACGTCGCGGCGGCGGAAGCCTCTGTGCGCACTGCCCAGGCTAACCTGATTCAGACCAGGGCCGCGGAAAAGACCGTAGCCGCCACGCGCGACGAAATGCGCAACGCTCAGGCGATGTATGAGCAGGCCCAGGTCCAGTTGGGCTATTCGCATGTCGTTTCGCCGGTCACCGGCATCGTGAACGTACGCGCCGCACGCGAGGGTGAGGTGGTCTCGCCTGCCACGCCCATCGTCACCATCGTGGACCTTTCGCAGACCTGGGTCTACGCGCCGCTGCCGGAAACCGAATCCGATGCCGTGCAACTGGGAGACAAGCTGCGCGTAGTGATGCCCAGCGGCGCCACGGTGTGGGGCACGGTCATCGCCAAGGCCGCTGAGGCCGCCTTCGCCACACAGCGCGATGTGAGCCGGCGCAAGCGGGACATCGAAACCGTGCAGATCAAGCTGCTCATCGACAACCCCGGCATGAAATTCGTCCCGGGAATGATCGCCGAGGTCTACGTTCCCAAAGAAAAGCTGGTGAAGCCGTGAGCTCCGCAGCGCCATCGCCGAACGCGGCCACGACGCCCACCGCGACGGCCTCTACGCCCGCTATTGCTGTCGAGAACATCGTCAAGCGCTACGGGACTTTCGAGGCGGTCAAAGGCGTCAGCTTTGAGGTTGCAGACGGGGAGATCTTCGGGCTGCTCGGGCCAAACGGCGCGGGCAAATCCACGCTGATTCGCATGATGACCACGCTGATCCCGGTCACCGCCGGACGCGCGCTGATCGCCGGACACGATGTCGCACGAGAGCCGGACGCGGTGCGGCGCCTCATCGGCGTCATCCCTCAGGCGCTCACGAGCGACATCGACCTGACCGTTGAGGAAAACCTCTCCATCTACGCCAAGCTCTATGGGGTGCCGCGCGCACAGCGCGAGCGGAATATCGCGGAGCTGCTCGAAGCTGTCGACCTGACCAAGTGGCGCGAAGCCCAGACCAAAACGCTTTCCGGCGGCATGAGACGACGGCTCGAAATCGCTCGCGGCCTGGTGCATAGTCCCCGTATCTTCTTTCTCGACGAACCTACGACGGGTCTCGATCCTGTTTCGAGGGTCGCTGTCTGGGAGATGCTCGATAAACTGCGCTCGCGCATGAAGCTCACGATTCTTATCACCACGCACTACATGGACGAAGCGGACAATCTCTGCGACCGCATCGCCATCATCGACCACGGCAAGCTGGTTGCGCTCGATACGCCGCTCGGCCTGAAGTCCAGCGTGCCAGGATCGAGTGTCGTCGAAGTGCAGTTCGGCAAGGGTCAGACCGACTACAAGCCGCAGCTGGAGCATCTGTCCGGCGTCACCGCGGTCGAGTCCCGAGGCTCGGGCGAATATCGCCTGATGACCTCGAACGGATCTCTGACCACCACCCAGCTGGTGGAGATGGCGTCCTCCGACGGCGATCCCATCCGCGGCCTCAGCGTGCAGAACACCACCCTCGACGACGTTTTTGTCTATTACACAGGACGCCAGCTGCGCGACGAGCAGGTGAAAGCTGTCGGCTTTATGATGCCGCCGCGTCCGGGGATGCAGCCATGAACCGCATGTGGGCGATCGTCGAACGCGAGATGCGGAAGTTCTTCCGCTCTCCCACCCTGATGCTCATGTCGATGACGCTGCCGCTGGTGCAGCTGATTATTCTCGGCAATGCCTTCGGCGGCAAAGTCACGGGCGCCCGTATGGGCGTGGTTGACTACGACCATGGCGAGGAGGCGCTCAAGATTCAGGAGGCCTTCCAGTCGGTCGCCGCCAACATCCACACTTTCCGGACGGTTCCCTACACCGATGAGCAGGCCGCTCAGGAAGACGTGCGCACCGGGAAGATCGACGCGGCGGTTGTTATCCCTGCGCAGTATTCGCGCCGCGTTCTTGCCGGCGAATCCCCGCGTATCGGCCTGGTCGTCGATAACTCCGACCAGTTCGTCAGCGGCAGCCTCGAGAGCGAAATGCAGTCGCTGGTCGACGCTCTGAACGCTCCGCTCATTCAGCCGAAAGTGGTGCAGTCCATCACTCTCGACATCGTGGAACTGTACCCCTATATCGAGTACATGAAGTTTCTGCTGGCCGGCTCCGTCGCCCTGGCCATGTATATCTCGGTCATGATCGGCGGCGGCATGTTATATATCGACGATAAAGCGAGGGGCGTGCACGAAGGCTATCTGGTAACGCCCATTACAAAACTCGAGCTGGTGCTGGGGCTTAACATCGCCGGAGCCATCAAGGCGGTGCTTTCCGGGATCAGTCTTACGGTGATCGGATCTTTGCTCGCCGGACTCGGCGTCATCTTTCATCCCGCCGCGGTCATTCAGCTGGCGCTACTCATTGTCGCCACGTCCATCGCCTTCAACGGCATGATGTTTCTGCTGATGGTGCGCGTCGAAGACCCGCTGGTTCCACGCGCCATGTTCGGGGTTCTGAACACGCTTCTGTTCTTTCCCAGCGGAGCCATTTATCCAATCACGGCATTTCCCCCATGGCTGCGAGCCATTGCCGTCGTCGACCCTTTTACTTATGCGGTGCACGGATTCAAAGCGATTCTGATCAAGGATGGCGGCTTTGCGGCGATCCAAAGCGACGTGCTCTTCCTGTTCGGCTTCGGGATCGTCTCCCTCATGGCCGCGACGCCGTTGTTCCGGCGAACCCTGTAAACCCTGACAGCGGGCGTCCCCTTTTGCCCGCGCTTATACCGGCACGACTATTTGGCTACTTTCCGGCAGCCTTGCGTCGCAGCGCCCAGCGGCGCTTAAGCGCTTCCGAAATCCGCTTCCGGCCTTCGGGTGACAGGTGGTGTTTCCGGTGTTTGCGACCGGCGTTGGATTTTCCGGGCGGCCTGCCCCGTCTCTTTGCGCCTGTTGCCTGGCCCGCCAACAGCCCCCGCGCTTCCTTCAGATGCGCGATTTGCCTGTCTAGTTCTGCAACAATCTCCTTAACTCCCATAGCAGCCTCCTGGAATCAAGCTAATAGTGCCCCGCTCTTTGGAGGTGGGGCTGACCCGTTTTGTTCCTACGAGACTATATGGGAAAGGGGATAACTTTTACAAATGGAAACTGATGGGCCGTCTGAAGAACTTAGTGCCCTTCATCGTCCAGCGACGGCCTTGGCGCGGGAATCGACTGATCGTCACGCCCCGGCGGGCGATAACTGATGCCCAGCTGGGCATCGCGTCCGGCGTCCTGGCTGTACCGGCGCAGGTTCCTCAGGGTCTCCTGTTTGTCGCGGGCATAGTCCATGGCCAGGCGGGTGAGCGCATAGGTCATGATGTCGCTGTGATGCAGGCCCTGCATTTCCGGATCGCGGCGAAAATTCAGCCACAGCCGATGGACCAGCTGCACGTCTTCCGCACGTAGTGACGGCGCATGCGGGCCGATATGGAAGGCCTCGGCCTCGCCATCGGGCATGATCACGTAGAAAGTGAACTGCCGCTTCGGCTCGGGCAGACTCTCCCAGGCCTGGCCTACGTGGAAAGCCTGCTCCTGCGCCGACATTCTTGTCGATAATCCGGAAACCAGCGCGGCGACCTCCAGTGAGTTAGCCGCCTGCACCAGAGCCGCGAAGATGTCTCCGGCGGGAACCACCAGCAGCGATATGTGCTTGCCAAAGCTTTCCGCCACCGACACTGCCTTGGTGAAAAGCATCTGCTCATGCTCGCTGAATATCTGGTGGTCGACGTACTCAGGACCGCCGGCGCCCATCATCCGAGCAGTCAGCACAACGATGTCCTGCTGATCGGTACGGGTGCGTGCCAGCGCCCACTTCAACGCGTAAGGATTCACCGGGTCGCGCATGGTAACGAGGACGCTGCCGGGCCTTACCTGGAGCTCCTCCAGCCCAATCGTATCCTGCTGCTCAAGCTGGAAGTGCTCCTTCATCTGCTGCTGCGTCAGTTGATGTTTCGCGGCGTTTCTGCGCTCGGAAACAGCAAAGATCGTGAAGAATACCGCGGTAAACGCGATTCCGCTCTCCGTCGCCACACTCTTGGTTGCCAGGTTGACGAGGGCGATCGCCAGCAGAGTCAGGAACACGCAAAAGAGGCCGATCGGCAGCTCGGTATTCCCGATGCGCAGGTTCACCGGCACCTTCCAACCGCGTTCTCCCTTGTATTTTCGTCGCAGGACCAGCATGGCCAGGGAATTGAAGGTGAAACTCCAGATCACCCCAAACGCGTAGGCCTCACCCAGGGTGATCACGTTGCCCCGGCTCACGACAATGGTGAAGAGCTGCAGTCCGGTAATCAGATTAATGATGCGGTAGCTCGTCCCGAAGCGCCGATGCGGTTTGCGGAACCAGTCCGTCAGCACGCCGTCTTCCGCGACGCGCATCATCACGCCCGTCGACCCAATGATCGAAGTATTGATTGCCCCGGAAAGAATCAGGAATCCGACGATAACCACGAAGACGCGGAAGATAATCCGCAGAACCTGCGGTCCCCACATCGACATGGCCATGCCGGCGATCAAATTGTCGCGGTAGACCGGCACGCGCACGGCGTCGGGAATGATCATGGTCGCCAGCAGCGTCCCGACTCCGGTAAAGACGAAGCTGTAAATCGCGATGACGATGGCAGCGCGCTTCAGGTTCTTCAGCTTCGGGTGCTCGATCTCGCGATTGACCTGAGCCAGGGTTTCCTCGCCGCTCATGGCCAGCACCGAGTGTCCGAAAGCCATCAGAATGCCGAAGAGCCCCAACGTCTTCGCCAGCCCAGTCCCACTCAGGAATCCGAGCGCGTCCGGGGAAAAATGCAGATTGGCCGGAATCGGCAGCGGTGGCAGCCTGGCATGATTGTGGAAGGCGGTGACGAATCCCCACCCCAGCAGCAGCACTACCATCACCGTCGTCACCTGCATGACGCTCAGCGCCTTGTCACTCGACTCTTCGATGCCCTTGGTGTTTTGCCACCAGTAGTAGATGGTCACAGCCGCGGCAAACAGCGCGGCAGTCTCGTTCATTGGGAGGCCCGCGTGCGCGGCGGACAGCAGAGAAGACGGCAGCCAGCCACGCGCCGCCCCCACACCCAGCAGCTCATTCAGCAAGCCGGTAATGTATAGCCCAGCCGAAACTCCTGAGATGGGGCCTGTCAGGATGTAATCGAACATCAGCGCCGACACGCTGAGCTTGGCGAAATTTCCGCCGAGCGCTTCCTTCACGACGCGATAAACGCCGCCTCGGGTGAACATCGAGCAGCTCTCGACGTAAACGGAGCGAACGGCGAAGGAAAACAGCATCACTCCCAGGATGAACCAGGGCGCCGCTTTTCCTACCGCCTGCTCCGCGATGCCTCCGGCGTAGAAAGCCGAGGATCCCAGATCGTTGAGCACCACGGCCGCGGCTCGCCAAAAAGAAATAAAGGTGAGCATGACCGAGGAAGCAACGACCAGCTTCACACGGTTGGACTGCGGCGCGTACCGGGTGGTTCCTGAGGACATGGGTGAGGGAAGACGCCCTTCGGCGGTCGCGGCCCCGCTGTGTACTCCCGCCGACGCGCCCAGCGCTGAGTGTATGTCCATAGCGCTGCCCAGTCAACGAAAACTGCGGTGTGTCGCCTGGCAATCGGAAATCAACGCCTGCGTCGCGCAGTGTTGGCTCACCTTCTTCATCCTTCCCGGCAGAGAATTCCATTTCCGCAATTTCCGGAGCTCCTTCGCCGCCCTGCGGGAAAAACAGGCTGGTACACTCTAGCCGAGAACTGCTTGCATGAGTGACGAAGTCACAGTGCGGTCGCTGACCGCCATTCTCGGCACTCCCATCACCAGCGCGCGCGGGCGGATGCGGGGCCGTCTCCGGGATGTCGCTGTGGGCATCGGCGAAGAAGCCGGACGCGTTGCCGGTCTGGTGTTGAAGACCCGCAAGGGCCTCGAGATTGTCTCCTTTCAGGACGTTCGCTGGACGCCCAGCGGCGCTTTGGAACTCCGACCGGAAGCCACGCTGAATCCCTGGCAGGGCGACGAAAACTTCATCCTGCTTCGCCGGGATCTGCTCGATCGCCAGATCATCGATGTTCACGGACGAAAGGTCGTCCGCGTCAACGACGTCAATCTGCGCTGGCACTCCAACGGCGACTCCGGCGAGCAGTTGAGCGTTGCTGAAGTTGAAGTAGGCCTGCGCGGCGCCGTGCTCCGCATGTTCAGCGGCACCCTCCCCAAGCGGACCCTCGAAGTCCTCGCCTCGAAACTGCCTGCGCGCGTGATCCCCTGGAATTTCGTCGACATGATCGAGGTCGATCCCGCGCGCCGCGTCCGGCTCAATATCGAGCATGAACGGCTCGCGCAGCTGCACCCCTCCGATATCGCCGACATCCTGGAAGATCTGGCCCCGGCCGAGCGCGAAGCCGTCCTGCGCACTCTTGACGAAGAGGTGGCCGCAGAAACCCTCGAAGAGGTCGAGCCGAAGCTTCAGAAATCCCTGGTCCAGGCGCTCGATTCGGAAACCGCCGCCGGCATCGTCGAGGAGATGGATCCATCCGCCGCCGCCGATCTGCTCGCTGAGCTCCCCGAAGAACGCTCCGAAGCCATCCTCGAAGAGATGGATCCAGAGGAGCGCCAGGAAGTTAAGGATCTCCTGGAATTCCGCGAGGATTCCGCCGCGGGCCGCATGACCACCGAATACGTTGCGGTGCCGCAAAGCGCCACTGTCGCAGACGGCATTCGCGCTCTCCGCGGATTCGAAGGCGACCCCGAAACGATCACCGAGGTTTACCTGATCGATTCCGGCGAAGGTCTCCAGGGTGTTGTTCCCCTGGCGCGCCTGGTGCTTGCCCGCCCGGAAACCCGCCTCGAAGTGCTGACCGAAACCCACTTCATCTCAGTCCGCGCCGATCAGCACGAAAACGAGGTAGCGGAACTATTCGATAAGTACAACCTTCGCGCGCTGCCCGTCATCGACAAGGCGGGCAAGCTGGTAGGTGTGGTCGAAGCGGATCACGTGATCGCGTTCCTGCGCGCTCGCGGCTGATCAGACGCCGATCACTGCGCAAAGTTCCTTCACCGCCGCTGCGCTCTTCTTCAGCGCCGCATCCTCTTCGGGCGTGAGCTTAATCTCGATAATCTGTTCCAGACCTCGCGATCCCAGCTTGCAGGGCACCCCGATGTAATAGCCGCGGATGCCGTATTCGCCCTCCAGATACGCGGCGCAGGGCAGAATCTTCTTCTTGTCCTTCAAAATGGCCTCAACCATCTCCACCGTTGCAGCTGACGGCGCGTAATATGCGCTGCCCGCCTTGAGATACTTCACGATCTCGGCGCCGCCATCGCGCGTCCTCTGCACAATCGCATCCAGCTTGTCTTTCGCGATGAGCTCGGTAATCGGAATTCCGGCTACCGTCGAATAGCGCGGCAGCGGAACCATGGTGTCTCCGTGTCCACCCAGCACGAACGCGGTCACATTCTCGACCGATACTTTCAACTCCTCTGCGATAAACGTGCGAAACCGCGCCGAATCCAGCACGCCGGCCATCCCAATCACCCGCTCGCGATTGAACTTCGACTGCCGGAACGCCGCCTGCGCCATCGCGTCCAGAGGATTCGACACCACGATCAGAATGCAGTTCGGCGAGTTCGCCGTCACCTTGCCCACCACATCCGACATGATTTTGTAATTCGTTTGCAGCAGGTCGTCGCGGCTCATGCCTGGCTTGCGTGGAATGCCCGCCGTAATCACCACAATGTCGGAGTTCGCCGTATCCGCGTAATCATTGGTGCCGGTAATATCGCAGTCTCGTTTCTCGATCGGCATGGCCTCCAGCAGGTCCAGCGCCTTGCCCTGCGGAATCCCCTCGACCACGTCGATCAGCACAACATCGGCCAGCTCCTTCGAAGCGATCCAATGGGCGGCCGTTGCGCCTACATTCCCTGCACCGACAATCGTTACCTTCTTCCGCATACCTCTCCTCTGTCTTTACGTAACAGTGAGTGATCTGATTTTGCGGCGAAGCCGCGTCCGCCTCGACGGCCAGCCGTTACATGTTGCCGATCATTCTCGTGGCAAACTCGCTGGTCTTTACCTTCGTCGCGCCCTGCATCTGCCGTTCGAAATCGTAAGTCACATATTTTTGCTGAATCGTCTTCTCCAGCGAGCTCTCGATCAGCTTCGCCGCTTCAGGCCAACCCAGAAACTCGAACATCATCACTCCGGACAGCATCACCGAGCCGGGATTAATCACGTCCTTGTCCGCATACTTAGGAGCCGTCCCGTGAGTCGCCTCGAAAACCGCGTAGCCATCGCCGATATTCGCCCCCGGCGCGATGCCGAGCCCACCGACCTGCGCCGCGCACGCGTCCGAAATGTAGTCGCCATTGAGGTTTGGGCACGCCAGGATGCTGTATTCCTCCGGCCGGATTATCACCTGCTGGAAAATTGAATCCGCGATGCGGTCGTTGATCAGGACCTTCTTCTTCCACTGGCCGTTCCCATGCGTCTTGCCGATCGCGTCCAGCACGCCTTTGATTTCGGCATAGAGCTGCTGCCGGAATTCCTCGTTCCCGAACTCCAGCCCCGGTTCGATCAGAGCCGCATTCTGCTCCGCGGTCAGCCCCGGAGTCGCTTCCACGTTTCCGAGAATCCAGCTCTCGCGCTCGGTCACCACATCGCCGCGGAATTCTTCGACCGCGACTTCATACCCCCACTCCCGAAACGCGCCTTCGGTGAATTTCTGAATATTCCCCTTGTGCACCAGCGTGACGGATTTGCGCCTGTTCGAGATTGCATGGCGAATCGCATACCGCACCAGCCGCTTCGTTCCGGTTATCGAGATGGGTTTGATCCCCACGCCCGAATCTTCGCGAACCCTCTTCTTCCCGCCCTTCAGCAAGTCGTCGTTCAGGAACGAAATCAGCTTTTTCGCGTCCGCCGTCCCTTCTTTGAACTCAATGCCCGCATACACGTCTTCAGTGTTCTCGCGGAAGATCACCACATCCAGCTTCTCCGGCCGCTTCACGGGAGACGGCACGCCCGAGTAGTACTTCACTGGCCGTATGCAGGCGTAAAGATCCATGATCTGCCGCAGAGCCACGTTCAGCGAGCGAATGCCGCCGCCCACCGGCGTCGTCAGCGGGCCCTTAATCGACACACGGAAGTCGGTCGCCGCCTTCACCGAATCGTCGGGGAGCCAGTTCTTGAACTGTCGAAACGCCTTCTCGCCGGCAAAAATCTCGAACCACTTCACCGCGCGCTTTCCGCCATAGGCCTTCTCTACCGCGGCGTCGAAAACACGCTGCGAGGCGCGCCAGATGTCGCGGCCCGTGCCATCGCCCTCGATAAACGGAATGATCGGACGATCGGGAACGCTGTACTTCCCGTTCGCATACTGGATCGCCTCGCCGTCTTTGGGCAAAGTTAACCCGTTATAGCTGGTCTGCATGTGTGCTGATTTCCTTCGCTGATTTGCGTCAATGGACGGATCGAATACCCAAGCTAACACCTTCGAAACCGGCATGGCAACGGGATGCGCCATGGGTTCCGCGCAGCGGTAGCATAAATATATGCCTGCACCGAAGTTGCGAACTGCACTCCTCGCTGTCGCCGTCGTCTCCGGACTTATCTCTTCGCAGATTTTTGCTCAACCCGCTCCCGTTCGCGTCGCCATCGTCGGCCTCGAGCACGGCCATGTCGTCGGCTTTCTGCCACAGTTCCCAAAGCAACACGACACAGAACTGGTGGGCATCGTCGACGCCGACTCCGCGTTGCGCACCAAGTACGAGCAACAATTCCATCTCGACTCCAGTCTCTTCTACGCGACCCTCGACGACCTCTTCGCCCATCAGCAGCCGCAGGCGCTGCTCGTATACACCTCCATCGGACAACACCGCCGCGTCATCGAAGCGGCCGCGGCCCATCACATCGACGTCATGGTCGAAAAGCCGCTCACGATTTCGCTGGACGATGCTCTCGCCATCCGCCGCGCTGCACGCGAACACCATATCCAGGTGCTGGTGAACTACGAGACCACCTGGTATGCCAGCAATCGCGCTATCTTCGATCTGCTCCAGGAAAACCGGCTCGGTGAGATTCGCAAAGTGGTCATTCACGATGGCCATCAGGGGCCAAAGGAAATCGGCGTTCAGCCGGAATTTCTCCAGTGGCTCACTGACCCGGCCGAGAACGGCGCCGGCGCCCTCTACGACTTTGGCTGCTACGGCGCGGACCTCATGACGTGGTTCATGCACGGCGAAGCACCACTCAGCGTCACCGCTGTGGCCCAA
>JBEKIN010000048.1:0-19115 GCA_050011735.1 Acidobacteriaceae bacterium
CGGAAGCCGCCCAGCGCGAGCGCGTCGATCGCGAAATGGAGATCGCCCGCGAAGTCCAGGAGCGCCTTTTCCCGCAGGAAATGCCCATCATTACCGGCGCCTCGCTCGCCGGCGCCTGCCGCGCCGCTCTCGGCGTCGGCGGCGACTACTACGACGTCTTCTCGCTCGAGGATGGCCGCCTCGGCCTCGCCATCGGCGATGTCTCCGGCAAGGGCATCTCCGCCGCTCTGCTCATGGCCAGCCTGCGCGCCTCCCTCCGTGGAGTCTCCCTCAACAGCCCCCGCAACTTCGCCGACCTCATGCACAAGATCAATGTGCTCGTATATGAAGCCTCAGCCTCCAACCGCTACGCCACCTTCTTCTTTGCCGCGTTCGATCCGCGCACCCGCCGCATCGAGTGCGTGAACGCCGGCCACAATCCGCCCGTTCTGCTGCGCAATGGCCAGGTCATCCGCCTCGAAGCCGGTGGTCCGGTCGTCGGTCTGCTGCCCCTCGCCCCTTACGTCGAGCAGGCGCTCACTCTCGAGCCCGGCGACCTGCTGCTCCTCTACACCGACGGCATCAGCGAAGCCATGACCGACGACGACGAAGAATGGGGCGAAGAGCGCATGATCGCCGCCGCCCGCAAATTCCGCGACAAACCCGCCGACGACGTTCTCCGCGGCCTGTTCGCCGCCGCCGACAAATTCACCGCCGGCGCGCCCCAGCACGACGACATGACCATGCTGGTCCTCAAGCTCGACGCAACACAGCTGTCATCCTGAGCGAAGCGAAGGACCTCGCGTTTGCCCTTTGCGTTGGCAAGGCATGCGTTTTGGGTGACTCACGGCAGTCCAGGAAGTGGAACTGACTAACCCGGGATACTCAAGCGCCCTTTGGCGTTGGCGTTTCGAACTGGATGGGCCAGCTACCGGCTACAGGCTACCCGCTACCGGCTGCTTCTTCACAGCTTCGCGAACCACGCCTTCATCCGATCCAGCCCTTCTTCCACATCGGCGTGCGACACGGCATACGACAGCCGGATATGCTGCGAAGTCCCGAACGCCTCCCCCGGAACCGTCACCACATGCGCCTCGTGCAGCAGCCGCTTCGACAGCTCCATCGCCGTCGGCACGCCCGCCTTCCCCAGGTACTTTGCCACGTTGGGATACACGTAAAACGCGCCCTCCGGCTTCGTGCACGTGATCCCCGGAATCTCCCCCAGCCGCGCCAGAATCCGATCCCGCAGCTTCAAATAATCCGCACGCATCTCGCCCACGCAATCCTGCGACCCGCGCAGTGCCGCAATCGCCGCCTTCTGCACAAACGACGCAGTGCTCGACGTCGACTGGCTCTGCAGCTTCGCCATCGCTGCAATCACCGGCTTCGGCCCCAGCGCAAACCCCGCGCGCCATCCCGTCATCGCGTACGTCTTCGACAGCGACCCCAGCACCACCACGTGCTCCTTCGCATCCGTAAACGATCCTCCGCTCACCAGCGCGCCCGTGTACTGCAGATACACATAGCACTCGTCGAGCAGCACCCAGATCCCGCGCTCGTGCGCCAGATGCACGATCCGCTCCAGATCCTTCGGCGATACCACAGCCCCTGAAGGATTCGACGGCGAATTCAGGATGATCGCCTTCGTCTTCGGCGTGATTGCCCGCTCGATCGCATCCGCCGTGATCCGGAAATTCTCCGCTTCCGGCGCCTCGACAAACACGCACGTCGCGCCCGCGTACTGCACGATGTCCTTGTACGACACCCAGTACGGCACCGGCACAATCACCTCATCGCCGTGATCCACCAGCACCTGAATGGCATTGAAGATCGCCAGCTTGCCGCCCGTCGAGAAAATCGCCTCGTCCGGCGTGTAGCTCGACCCGAAATCCGCGCCGTGGCGCTCCACAATCGCCTGGCGCACCTCCGGAATCCCGGAAACCACGGTGTACTTCGAGAAATTCGCCTGGATCGCCGCGATCGCCGCATCCTTAATATGCTGTGGCGTGGCAAAGTGCGGCTCGCCCGCGCCAAAATCCACCAGCTTCGCCCCCTGCGCGCGCAGCTTCGCGGCTTCCGCGGTCACAGCCATGGTGGCGGAAATCTCAATCCGCCCAATTCGGTCGGAGAACAGCTCGGCAGCAGTCGTAGTCATGTGCCTATCCTTGCAGATTTCCTGCGTCGGCGCAGTTGATTTTCCAGCCTCGGGAGCTGCGGGCTACAGGCCACCTGCTCCCGGCTCCAGGCTCCCGGCTACAGGCTTCTTCTCACCCGAAAGTGGTCATCCGCTTCGCCGCCGTCACCACATTCTGCGCCGAATCGACCACGTCGCCGACCACATTCTTGCCGGCCTTCATGTACTTGCCGGCATAATCCTGGACGCTGTCGGCCGTATCGCGGATGATGTCGCCCGCTTCCGCGATGCTGCGCCGAATCTGCCGCCGCGTCCGCGCGCCCGACTGCGGCGCATAAATCAAAGCGAGAGCCGCTCCAGCCGCGACCCCAACTCCAAAGGCTGCCCAGAATTTCCATGTCGTCATGGTCTTGCTCCTCTTCTCATTTTGCGCTCTTCTCGTCAGATACGACGGATCATCTGTTGGTTGCGTAGATTCCTTCCTGTGCAAAACCAATGGCCCAAAACAGAAAGGCCGCCCACCATCATGGACGGCTTTCCCTCGGAACTCGCCCCGCGTCTCATTTCTTCGCCGCCAGTTGCTGCGCCTGCAGCGTCACCAGCTCGCTCAGGTCCTGCTTTTCCAGCCCATGTACCGTCCGGTTGAACTCGTCCACCTTCGTCGACCAGTTCATCGAGCAGAACTTCGGCCCGCACATCGAGCAGAACGCCGCCTCCTTGTAGTAATCGTCCGGCAGCGTCTCATCGTGCATCGACCGCGCCGTCTCCGGATCGAGCGACAACGCAAACTGCTTCTCCCAGTCGAACGTGTACCGCGCATAGCTGATCGCGTCGTCGCGGTCCCGCGCTCCTGGCCGGTGCCGCGCGATGTCCGCCGCGTGCGCCGCAATCTTGTACGCGATCATCCCGTCCTTCACGTCCTTCTCGTTTGGCAGCCCCAGGTGTTCCTTCGGCGTCACGTAGCACAGCATCGAAGCCCCATGCCACCCGATCAGCGCCGCGCCAATCGCGCTCGTGATGTGGTCGTAGCCCGGTGCAATGTCCGTCACCAGCGGTCCCAGCGTGTAAAACGGAGCCCCGAAGCAGTACTCCACTTCCTTGTCCACTTGCTCCTTGATCTTGTCCAGCGGCACGTGCCCTGGCCCTTCGATCATCACCTGCACGTCGCTCTCCCACGCCTTGGCCGTCAGCTCGCCCAGCGTCTTCAGCTCGCTGAACTGCGCTTCGTCCGAAGCATCGGCGATCGATCCCGGCCGCAGCCCATCGCCCAGCGAAAAGCTCACGTCGTACTTCGCCATCACTTTCACGATGCGGTCGAAGTTCTCGTACAGGAAATTCTGCTTGTGGTGATGCGTCATCCACTGCGCCAGAATCGCGCCGCCCCGGCTCACGATCCCCGTGATGCGCTTCGCCACCATCGGCACGTACTGGATCAGCACCCCCGCATGAATCGTGAAGTAGTCCACGCCCTGCTCGGCCTGCTCCTCGATCACTTCGAGGTACACATCGATGTTCAGGTCCTCGAGCCGTTTCACCCGCGCCAGCGCCTCATAAATCGGCACCGTCCCGATCGGCACCGGCGAATGGCGCAGGATGGCGTCCCGAATCTCAGGTATATCGCCGCCCGTCGACAGGTCCATCACCGTGTCCGCCCCGTGCTGGATCGCCATGTGCAGCTTGCGCAGCTCCTCGTCGATGTTCGACGTGATCGCCGAGTTGCCGATGTTCGCGTTCACCTTGCACCGCGTCGCGATCCCGATCCCCATCGGCTCCAGCTCCGGATGGTTCACGTTGGCCGGAATAATCAGCCGTCCCACGGCTACTTCGTCGCGGATCACCTCCACCGCCAGGTCCTCGCGCTTCGCGACGTAGGCCATTTCCTCGGTCAGCAGGCCTTTCCGCGCAAAGTGCATCTGCGACAGGTTGGTGTCGCCGGTGCGCGCAGCCTCGGCCTTGCGGCGGACGACCCAGTCGGCGCGCGGTTTCAGAATCTCAAGCGTTGGATTGGAAGCAGCCATCGTTCACCTCTCTCAGTCGGAATCGGCGTTGCGGTTGGGTGAAGATCAGATCAAACACCGATTATAGATTGCGCTCACCGAGCCGCGCCTTTGTGACCCGGGTTCAAAATGCCTCGCCCTTTTTCCCCTTGACCCTCGAACCGGTTCCAGAGTCCATACTGTCTCCAGAATGAAAGCTCCCCGGCCAAAAGGTGCAATGACAACCGGCGAACTCGCCGCCGCGACCGGCGTCAGCCCCGACACCATCCGCCACTATGAGCAGCTGGGCCTCCTCTCCACCGCGTTGCGCACTGCGGCAGGCTATCGCCTCTTTCCCAGCGACGGGCTCACCCAGGTCCGGATGATCCGCGCCGGTCTCCATGCCGGCTTCAGCCTCGCGGAGCTCGCAGGAATCTTCCGTGAACGAGCCGCCGGCGGCGCACCCTGCCGACGCGTGGCAAGCCTCGCATCAGAAAAAGTCCGCTCCCTCGACCGGCAAATCGCACAGTTAACCCAGCTCCGTGACTGGCTCTCCCAAACCGTCGCTGCCTGGCAACAGCGTCTCAACCGCACCCCGGCCGGCCAGCGCGCAGGACTCCTGGAATCGCTCGCCCGCGAGCAACTCAACATTGATCCCCGAAAGGAAACCGCCCATGACAATCGCCATCCTCCTCTCAGCCCTTTCCCTCGCCGCCGCCTCCTCCGCACAAAGCCCCATGGTGTGCCCCATGCATCAGGAGCAAGGCGCGGCTGATCAGCATGCCGCTGGCGTTGACATGCGCGGTGACCACGCCATGGGCTTCTCTCACGACGCCACCGCCCACCATTTCACTCTGCTTCCCGACGGCGGCATCATCGAGGTCGACATCAAAGCGGACCGCGACGATACCTCCCGCGACCAGATTCGCGCACACCTCACCCATATCGCCGCCATGTTCTCCGCCGGCAATTTCGACGTCCCCATGTTCATCCACGACCAGGTCCCGCCCGGCGTCCCTGTGATGAAGGCAAAGCAGACCGCCATCTCATACCTGTTTCAGCCCACCGATCGAGGCGGACGGGTTCGAATCGTTACCGCCGACCCCGAAGCGCTCAGCGCTGTGCACGACTTCCTGGCGTTTCAGATTCAGGATCACCGCACCGGCGATTCCACCGCCGTCCGGCAGAAACCATGACTCAGCTCCAATCTCACCTTTCTAACCGACACGTGTCAGGGCACGACTTCACAGCTTGCGGAAAAAAGCAACCGCCCCCGCCGCCGCACCCGGCCAGATTCACCTCATAGCAAGAAGCGTAACCTCGCACTGCGCCCTGCCCGTACAACCAATTGCCGGCCTTCAACTCCTAAGTACTCTCTCGGCACCAAAACGGCACCGCCAGGTGCCCCGGGGCTCGACTTTCAGGCCGCCCGGGAATCGCGCCAAAACCGGGGCCCCCGGCACGCCTGCTGTTGGCGTGATGGGGTAGGAAGCGCGCCGCTTTATGCCTCTGTATCAGGGCCCGACTTTCAGTCGTGCCGATAACCGGCCCAAAACAAAAGTGGACTTTAGCCCCTGAGTACCATCCATCGCCGCCTGCACCCGCCAAAATTCCCAAAATCACCCCAAAACCCAAAATGTGGAAAACTTGTCAAGAGGGACCCCCAAAATCCGAAGTAATGACCCCTCATAACACGCCACTTACACCCTTATACCCGCAAAGATATTTGGCCGGTTTTAGTGCTGGACTTGGTATTCTGATAATAGAGGGTAAAAAAGAAATTTCCCCCGCCTGATCCAGTTTCAGAAACACCCATCAGCCTCGCTCGCGCGAGGCTTTTTCATTGCCCGTTGGCTACCGGCTACCCGCTACCGGCTACCGGCTATTTCCGGAGGAAACAAATGGCTCGCGAATGCTCCTACATCCTGCCCACCGGCCGCAACTGCCGCTGCCCCGCCACCCGTAACCAGGCTCTGTGCCGCCACCACGCCCCCAAACCCGCCGTCGCCGGCCCGCCGCCCCTCGCCAAACGGGACCGCTACTCGCGCCTCTGGCACTGGGCCGAGCTTAGCCGTGGCATCCCGTGGCTCGAACCCTCCGAAATCCCGATCGAAATCTACTCCATCCTGTACGCGCTCCTTCAGGACGACACACTCGGCATCTCCGACCGCGAGGCTGGCCGTCTCCTCCGCGGCCTTCTCCGCCGCCTCGGCTCGGTCCCCTTTTCCATGCCTGACTCGCTTGATATGGAGCCCGAAGCAGCGCAACCCGCCCCACGCGTGCTTGCCGCACCTCCACCGTCAGAAAGAAAACCCGCCCCACCGCCTCTGGACCCCGCGCTCTTCAGCTCTCTGCTCTCTTCCCTGGAGCGACAGGTCTTCGGCGAATCCCAGTCAACTCGGCCGAGCCTGCATCAGCCTCAGCCGACCATGACGCAACCTCAGCCGGGAGGCGGTCAGCCTCGGCCGACAATGAATCAACCTCGGCCGAGCTACAAGTGACCCCCGCTCAATCATCCACGCCCAACTCGGCCGAGGCTGCATCAAACTCGACCGAGTATGAGTCACACTCGGCCGCCTCGCATCTGATTAGTCGCGGATCACTTCAGCCTCGTCGAACTCACAAACACCAGCCAACCTGCACAAAACAAGTTACCGGCCAGGCAAGGGGGGTCGGGATGAGCTCCATGCTCAGGGGCGAAACAACGCTAAGACTTGCGCGGCACCGACCGCTTCAACCACTGCGGCACTGGCTTCTCCAGTTGCACGAGGCGGCCGTTTTCGCGAACCGCGACCAGACGGAAGGGGTCGCTGAGGTCGTCGTTGTCGAAGACCCAGACCTGGGGCAGGTCGCGGAGGGCGGCTTTGAGGTTTTTGAGGATGCGCGGGTAGCGGGAGATCAGCTCGGCGGCGGGGACGTCGTGGCCGCCCTGCATCACGCGCATGCCGACGCGCTGCCGGGACACTTTGGGTCCCGAGATTCCGATGAAGCCGAGCAGGACGGTATAGCCCGCGTCCGCGGCGCGGCGGAGAAAGCCGAGCTTGTCGTCGACCGGATCGGAAAAAACGGTTTCAAAGACGAAGCTCTCGCGCTGGCGCAGAAGTTCGTCACGGATGTAGCCGGCGAGCGCGGCTGCTTTGTAGGGATCCATCTGGAGCGCGCCCGCGAGCAGGTCGGCATTGACAAGGCGCAGGCCGGCAGGCTGGAGATGGGAATAGTAGAAGGTGGTCTTGCCGGCGCCATTGGGTCCCGCGAGCGCCATGACGATGGGACGGCGGTTGAGGAGGGAAACCACGCTGAGCACCGGAACCTAACGAGAAACGTTCAGTCGCCCGCTGCGGCGCGAAGGCGACGGCTGCGCACGGACGACGCGGGCTTGGCCAGCCTGCGCGCGGGTTTGACCGAGGGGTGGACGGCGACGAATGCACGGTTGACGAACCGGCCCACGGTGCGGGTTCCGTCCTCATCGATTTTTTCGAGCAGGCCGGGCCGGCCGGGGTGTGCGCCGAAGTGCGGGAAGGGCAGCGTTTCGAGGTAAGCGGCGACCCGCCTGCGGCCTTCGGGCGAGTCGACGGTCGTGAGCATTTCCGAGAGCGGCCGCACCCCCGCATTGCGGCTGAGGGCTGTGACCTGCTGACCTTCGAGCAACTGATCGACGGAGCGGCCGATGCGCGCCCAGAATTCGACCTGGCCGGCGATAGAGCGCTCCATGACTTCGCCCGCGAGCCGGGCATCGAGGACCAGGCTATCAGAGAGCTTGACGGGTTGGCTCATAGAAACAGGGTAGCATAATGCTACCGAGTGCATGAAGCGGAAAAAGACCGAGGCCGGTTGGGACAGCGCTCGGGATGCAGGTTGATTTGAAGCTGGACCGCCGGCGATGTGCGAGCTTCGTCCAACCAGCGCTTTGGCGAAGAGCTGGCGCAAGAAAGGCTGCGATCGCTGACTGGCTTTAGCGGGACGAAAAAGGGCGGCCTGTCATGGGCCAGCCACCAAAGGGTTCTGGCCCTGGCTGACCTGATAGAGGCGGAGCGGATCGCAGACATGCGCCGACTCGCGCAGGTAGAGTTGCTCTTCCTTCAGAACGGACGCCACCGTCGCAAGGCACACGATGCAGATTGAATCGTAGCTACCGTCCGCGTTACGCCTGTGCGGAAAGCGTTGTCCAGCCAGTCGGGCCATGGTGCGCTTCCTCCGTTTTCCCAAAATGGGAAGTCGATTGCGTGGAGTCTACCTGCAGCCATGCAGCGCGTCTGTGCAATATTGCTCGCCGGTCCTGAGGAGCATTCGCGCAAAAAAAAATGGCCGCCGCTCAGTGAAGGACGGCGGGCCAAGGTGAGGTAGTACGTAGTACTTGATACTGAGCACGACTGTACCGATTGCGATTCGGCGTGTCTGTTCAATATCGCTCACCGCATGAGAAAAAACCTGCCGCCTGTCCGAGGGGTCCGCAGGCCGCTTTCATGCCACAGGTAAGTGAGCGACTTTGCACAGCGGGGACCGGATGGATATTTGTACAGTTACGCTATCGAGGTTCCCTTATGCGGGGTGACGACTGGAACCGAACGGCAGTTCATGCTCTGCTGGCAGATACAGATCGCGCCCTGGCGCTCACGGAGCTTGAGGACGTGCGAGGAAACCGCGGAATCGTCGAGGACACGGTTGCGAACGCCCACAGCAATTACATCGACCTGCTGAGGCGCAGCAGGCCGCTTATCATGACGGACGGGGATCAGGTTGCGTTCCAGAAAAAGCTGGATCGCCTGAGAGCCTGTCTCCGTACCTTTGGCGTACCCGTCTAAGTCACGTTAACGATCTAGATACCCTCTCAGGGATAAGTGAGCAATATTGCACAGTCAGTCCTTATGGCTGTCGCTACGCTGCGCGCATAGACTCACCCGTGCTGCAAAAACGGGAGGGGCACATGATGCTTTCACCGGCGCAACCCCACTTTCCCCACAGGCAAAACGGGGATGGCAGCTACGATTCAACCTGCAGCCGATGCCTTGCGACCGTAGCGTCCGCTCAAAAAGAGGAGCAACTGTATCCCTGCGAACTGGCGCACGTCTGCGATCTGCTCCGCCTCTATAAGGTTAGCCAGGGTTGGAGGCCTTCAGCGGCCGCCTCGAAAGACGTGTAGTCAGTCGGCGATATTGGCGCAGAAAAAGACCGAGGGCCGATTGGCGACCCTCGGAATGCCGGCCTCTTGTGACCTGAGAGAAAAGCTTGAAAGGGCCGAGCCCCGCGATTCAATTGGCCAATGCCCCTGTCGTGGGGTTTTGTACGACTGTTGGATGATTGGAACCCGAATCCGCACCAGCAGCAATGACGCCGGAGTGGAATTACGTCAGAGTGGAATTACCTCAGCGTGAAGAGGGATTACCTCAGCATAAAGAGCAACTTATCTTCCAGCCAGGCGGCACAACGCCTTGTCTTATTTCGGGGCATATTACTGCGGAGGAGATAGAACTTTCCGCGGCTTCGATGAGTTACTGCTCGGCGCTTCGCTCCGCATGGCGCGGGCCGCTCAGCCAACCATGCGTTCCATGTCGACCGGGTGAAGGATGGAGATGGAGGCGCCGTGACGGGCGATCAGCTCGTCGCGCTCGAACTGGTTGAGCAGGCGGGTAACGGTCTCGCGGGAAGTGCCCGCCATATTGGCCAGCTCCTCGTGGGTGAGCGCCATGGTGAAGCGAAGCTCCGGCTTACCGCAGGAACTGGTGCGGGCCCAGTCGAGCAGCAGCTGCGCGAGTCGTCCGGCGGCGGAGCCGGAGAGCGCGAGGCGGCGGGCGTCGAGGAACACTTCGTGGTATTCGCGCGCGATGACCTGGGCCGCATGGCGGCTGACGTCGCCGAAGTGGCTGAGGAACTCGAGGAAATCGCGGCGGCGGACGCTGCGAATCTGGCAGGGCTCGAGGGTCTCCGCAGTCACCTCGTAGGGCAGATCGTTGAGCGTAGCGGTGAGGCCGAGGACGTCGCCGGGTACGGCGATTTTGAGGATCATGGTGCGGCCGTCGCGCGAGGTGGCGGCGAGCTTGATCTGGCCGCTGCACACGACAAAGATCCCGGCGGCGCGCTGGCCTTCTTCAAAGACGATGGAGCGGCTCGGGTAGGAAATCTGCATGGCGATTTCGTCGAAGCGCTCGATGGCCTCCTCGGGCAGATTGCAGAAGAGGCGTTCCGCGCGGTCGGTACACTGGGCGCAGCGCTCGGGAACCTGGCGTGTTGCGGTGGGCGTTCCGTTTTTTCCTGAGGTGGCCATTTAGCTCCAGTTCTGGGCCGAGGCCATGCGGCGTCGGGCGCGAGGAGATGCGGTGGGATGACTCCTGGAAGGCCGCACTTGTTGTCCAGGCGGCCTCCAGGTCTCGACGGCAAACAACGAGGTGCAGGCGTCGCACAGCCAGATGACCCTCCGCCGAATAATCTGGCATCCACCCGCATTCCCGTCCGCGCCGGGGAAATCGACTGAATAGATTCCGCCGCTCCGCAAATAGAGCGCTTGGGCGCCACAGGCTGGATTCGCACACGTCATGCATCACTCCGAAGACAGCACTTGCATTCCTGCAATCTGACTTTCAGCCGATCGCCAGGGGACTTGCGACTTCCTTGTGGCCTAACTTCTCCTCGACCAGCGCCGGACTAACTCTGAGCGAGATGACCGGGCAGGGCGCGGAAACCAGAATCTTGTAGGCGGCCGGCTCGGTGCCGGGCAGCCAGCTGTGCGCGGGAGCGTGGACGCCGAGCACGATGAGGCCGGCCTGGTTTTCCTGGGCCGCGGAGAGAATTTCCTGGACGAGGCTGCCGGCGGCGATTTTGGCCTGCACGCGCGTCCAGGACCGCGCCTGCCTGGGAACCAGCTTCTCCAGCTCCCCGGTTGCGGCGACGACGGCTGCGGCGGGATCTTTGGCGACCGCGGGCGACAGCGTGATGACGTGCAGGAGCAACACCTGGGCCTGGAACTGCTGCCCGAGGCCGATGGAAAGAGCGGCGCTGTTCTCATGCATGCCGGCCAGCGAGACGGGATGCAGGATGGTTCCGGGAGAGTCAGGAGTTCTTTTGTGGGCGCGTGGTCCTACCGTGCAGACGGGTACGTCGACGGTTTCCAGCAGCTGGCGGGCGACCGAGCCGAGGACGAATTTCTTGAGGCCGCGGCGGCCATGGGTGCCCAGAATCAGGCGGCCGGCGCCGGAGTTCTTCACGATGTCGGCAACGACATCGGGGACGAATCCGTGGCGGACGGCGGCGACACACTCGACGCCCTGGGTGCGGACATCGTGCGCCAGGCTATCGAGCATCAGGCGCGCGTCGCGATCCATGCGCAGCGGGTCGTAATAGGGAATGGCGCCGGTCTCGACCGGCATCGACTCATGGGGCAGCACGGCGTGGGTCAGGATGATCGAGGCGCCGCTGGCTTTGGCCTGCGCGATGGCGTGGGGGAGCAGGTACTCGGTGTCGGTGAGATCGGTGGCAACGACGATTTTGCCGGGCGCGGTAAACGCACTTGCGATTGGGTCCTGCGGGAGGGTCATGACGTCACCTGGCAGCGTTGCGAGCGCTGACTGACCCTAGTTTCGAGGGGGTATGGCGGGACGGCTGTGTTCCAGCACACATGCAGGTGTGATGGCCATCACAGTGGGATTGGGGTTTTTCGCGATTGCCCCAGGGATGAGTGGAAATGACGCGCGGGGATGGGTTTAGGGAGGGTGAAATGGAGCGCGCGCGATGCGGAACAACCGCGTGGTTATTGATTTTTCGAGGTTTGACCCGCCCCGTGGCGATTGTTAAGATAAGGATGCGGGGTGGAGCAGCCTGGTAGCTCGTTGGGCTCATAACCCAAAGGTCGGTGGTTCAAATCCACCCCCCGCAACCAATCGCTGGACCCTGTTTACCCTTCGGGTCCGCATTTCCTTTCAATTGAGCGAAATTCAGGCGAATGCGCCAGGGCGGCGGTGTTGTTCGCCGGGGGTGCGCGCCGCTGTGGAGAGCGTGCGGGTCAGGCGCTAAGAGCGGCCAGGGAATCCTTGATGGTTGGGGTCTGCCCGGCTTCGATTTGTTGCCGCCGAATGCGATGAAACTGCGCAAGCACGGCATTTGCCTTCGCGAGAACCGCGATGCGTTCGGCATACTCTGCCAGCCTGGCGCCAGGGATCGCAAAGACAGCTACCTCGTCGGAAAACACGTCGAGATAGGCGCGAGCCCCGCAGCATCCGAGGCTCAGGGCCGCGCGACCCGTGTTCATTACCTGTGGCACCACCGCGCAGGCAGGACGGCCCATCGCGGGTGGAACCTGATTTTCCACCTGCTGCGCAGCCTCGGAGAGAATCAGCGTCTGATTTGCATGCACGAACAGGATGACAACATCGGGCGAAAGCGGCGCACGCGCCAGCGGAGAATAGACGACGTACTTTGGCTGCGACTTCAGAACCGGGATGAGAGGCAGGTCCTCCTCGGTCACATAGCCAAGGTCGGCGAACACCTTGAGCGCGTCCATCAGGTCGGTCTGCTGTTCCGGAGACGGCTGCAGATTGTGCGTGTAAACGCCGATCGCGCAATTGTTGTGGTTTGCAGCGGTCGTTGCAAACGCTCCGGCCGCCGCATCCTCCCAGAACCTGCATCCGGCGGGCGCACGTCCGCTATGCGTGGGAACCCCGGTGGGCAGAGAATCCGAGAAGGATATGGCGATGGGAGCCTGTTGCAGATGGAGGGAAGTAGTCAGGAGATTTGCGATTGCTGCAAAATCAGCGTTCATAATGTTCCTCGGAGGCTATGAAGTTTTCGTTGTCCGTGGTTCAGCATTCGATCGAGTCAGCCGCGGTGCTCGGGCTCCGCGGTAAATCCCAGATCGGAAATGAATCCTCTCAGTGCGGGTTCGGTGACGGTCGAGGGATCATATTTGATGACCACTAACGCATCGGGATAAGTGGCCTTCACCCACTTCACTCCCTTTTGCTGGCCAAGCATTGTTTCGAGCCCCACCGCACAGGTGATGCAGGTGAATCCCCGCACTTTGTACGAGACGGTCGTCGTCTCGCCGGCGCGGGCTGCCACTTCCACCGCTGCCAGAGTGCCGGCGCTGGCGAGGGTCATCATCTGAACGAAGCGTCTGCGTTGCACGGTTGCTTTCTCCTTGGGTTGCGCCGGGTAGAGTCGCGCATTCGGACGACTCATTTTGCTGTAGCAATGCCGGGTTCGTATTTCCACGCGGTTTGATACGAGGCCTTGTCGGAGAACCGCGTGTCGGTGTACTGGCTGAATTCGATCTTCTTGTTCAGAACGCCAGTTTCGATCATCAGATCGCGGACCATATCGAAATCGGCCTTTCGCGGGGCGAGCTGTGTGTAAACAACTCGGTCCATCGGCTTAGTCAGAGCCCAACGGAGCAGAGCCGGTTTCTGGTTGTAGTAGTAACGGCCCACGAAGTCCGCCGCATCTTCGCGATATGGCTTTCCTTTGTCGAGCCACAGGCCGGAACGAGCGATGCCATCGACCAGAATCTGGACCGTCTCCGGCCGCTTGTCGATCAAATCCTGGCGAACAACGAGAATGCAGGACATGTAGTCCGGCCAGTAATCGCGGGCCTGAAACAGGATTCGGCCGAACCCGCCCATCTCCGCCTGCGAGGGAAATGGCTCTCCCATTACGAATCCGTCGATGGCGCCCGCCGCCAGGGCTCCGGACACGTCGGGCGGAGCCATCTCCACCATCTTGATGTCTCCCGGCTTCATGCCCCATATCTTCATCGCTCGAAAAACAATCAGCCTCTCGTCGGAGAAGCGGCTGGGAATTGCGATCGTTCGTCCGCGTAAATCGGCAAAAGTATGGACCGGCCCGTTCTTCTTCACCACCAGGGCGCTGCCGTAACGATGCCCGAGGTACACGACCTTGATGGGTACGCCCTGAGATGCCAGAGCAATGGCCAGCGGCGCGACGATGAACGCTGCCTGCACCTTGTTGGAGATCAACGCTTCCTTGATCTCCGGGAATCCCTGAAACAGGCGGGGTAGAAACAGCTCGCCGTTTTCAGAGAATTTCGAGATGTAGTCCGTTACGGGGCAGGTGAGCTGGCAGGTTACAGGAATGTAAGCAACGGTGATCCTGCGCTGCGCCGGTGGGCGAAAATCGTTGAGCACCGCAATCCAGTTGACGTTGAGCCAGGCATGCAGTCCGGTAATGAGTACGAGCCATGCAACTACAAACAGAGCGACCTTCTTAGGATTCAAATCGAAACCCCCAGCGAACAGAGCGGAGTTTTTCCAGGCGGCGAAAGGCAAGGTCCAGCACAAGGCCAATCACGCCGATCATTAAAATAGCTGCAACCACCAGGTCATATCGTTTCCCGGAGTTTCGG
Organism: Acidobacteriaceae bacterium; assembly: GCA_050011735.1. Lineage (GTDB taxonomy): Bacteria > Acidobacteriota > Terriglobia > Terriglobales > Acidobacteriaceae > Palsa-343. Next base: position 14,438 of record JBEKIN010000048.1, read on the forward strand.
GAATCGATGACCAGATAGCCAAGCCCTGAATCCACCGCAATCATTTCCGCTGCTACCACAACGAGCCACGCAATCCCCAGCGCGATGCGCAGTCCAATCAGTATCTGTGGGAGAGCGGCAGGCAACAGGACTTTGGCGAGGAGTTGCGGCGCAGTTAGTCCGAAATTCCGCCCGGCGCGGCGGAACACGGAAGGCACGTTGGACACTCCGCTGATGCAGGCCACCACAATAGGAAAGAATGCGCCCAGGAAGATCAGGAACATGGCCGCGCGATCCCCAACTCCGAAAAAGATGATCGCCACCGGAATCCACGCAATCGGGCTGATGGGGCGCAGGACCTGCATCACCGGATTCACCACCTGGTTAGCCGCCGGATACCAGCCCAGCGTCAGGCCGAGGGGAACGCCGAGCAGGACCGCGGCGCCAAAGCCGGCAGCGACGCGGCGCAGGGAGTCCACGATATCCCGCCACAGGACATGGTGCCGCAGCAATTCACCCATCCCCTTCTCCACTTCCCGCGGAGAAGGAAAAACCTTTGTGCCGCTCCAGACGACAGAGTAGTGCCATAGAGCCAGCAGCAGCGCCGAGGCAAAGATCGGCCAGAAGAAGCGCTCCCATTTCCGCGGCTCACTCAGTGAGTTCATAACTTATGCGCTAAACCGATCTGCTGGAAGATGCCGTCGCGCAGCTCGAGATAGCGTGGGGAGCTGATGTCGCGAGGATGCGCGATGTCGATGTTTACGATCTGCTGGATGGTGGCCGGGCGGGCGCTCATCACCACGACGCGATCGGCGAGTTGCACAGCTTCATCGATGTCGTGCGTTACAAAAACAATGGTTTTGCGCTCCGCTTCCCAGATGCGCAATAACTCGCCGCGCATGATCAGGCGAGTAATGGAATCGAGCGCGCCGAAGGGCTCGTCGAGAAGGAGCATGTCGGGGTTGACGGCCAAAGCCCGCGCCACTTCAAGGCGTTGCTTCATGCCCCCGGATAATTCCTGCGGATAAGTCCTCTCGAAGCCCTCGAGGCCGACCATTTTCACATAGTGAGCGATGCGCTGTTCACGCTCCGCGCGCGGTAATTTTGACAAGCCGAAGCCGATATTGCCTTCGACGGTCAGCCACGGAAACACACCGCGTTCCTGGAAAACAAAGATCCGGCGCGGGTCCGGTTTCCGCACCACCTCGCCGCTTACTTTGATTTCGCCGCTGGTGGGCGACAGGAACCCCGCCATGGCATTCAGCAGTGTCGATTTACCGCAGCCCGAGGGGCCGAGCAGGCAAACGAATTCTCCATCGCCCACCTTAAGGCTGATGTCATTGAGAACGTGTGTGCTCTTGCCGTCACGTTCGAAAACCATACTGACGTGCTCGACCGAAAGCTTGATCGTGACCGCGGCAGGCGCTGAGACTGGTTGCGTAAGCGACACTAATCCTCCGAATATCCCCAGCGGAACGACTTCACCTTCTCGAGCGATCGCATGCCCATATCGAGCATCAGCCCGATCACTCCGATGATGAGCATGCCCGCCAGGACCAGGTCATAGCGATTACCCGCATTGCGCGCATCGACAATCAGAAATCCCAGGCCGGAACTAACAGCAATCATCTCGGCGGCCACCACCACCAGCCAGGCGATGCCCAGGGTGATCCGCAGCCCGACAATGAGGTTGGGAACCACGGCCGGATAGAGCACGCGATACACGAGGGCGGCTGAACTCAACCCAAAATTGCGCCCGGCATTCACATAGACCGCGGGAATGCTCTGCACGGCGTTGATCGCCGTGAGCATCAGCGGGAAGAAACAGCCAACGAAAATCAGGAAAATGGCGGCAAGATCCCCTACACCAAACCACAGAATCGCGATCGGAATCCAGGCCAGCGGGGAAATCGGGCGAAGAATCTGCAAAATCGGGTTCAGCGCCATTTCGGCCCTGCGGTTCCACCCGACGGTAAGACCAAGAGGAATGGCCAGCACCACCGCCAGGACGAAGCCCCACGTGACGCGAAAGAGAGAGGCAACGACATATTTCACCAACAATCCATGCCGCACCAGATCCGCAATGCCGCCCACCACGCCCCACGGCCCGGGTAACAGGTGGCTCGGCTCCCTTCGTATCCCGATACTCCAAAGCACGAGCAAGGCTGCGATGAACGCTATCGGGCGCAGCTGAACCCGCAGGTTCGTTCTCGCCGTATTCTCGTCCTGCATCGATTCAGTCCTTATCACTGCACGCAATCTGTCCTGGCAGCACGGAGCCAACTCCTGCACGGCCAGGCTAAAGAAGGTTGCGGGCTGGGGGGCCGCTGGGGATTCTCGTTGCGCGTTGATATTACCTGCATCGATCAGGGAAGCGCCTCCATCGAAAGTTGGAACCTTTCAACCGTCTTTTTCCCGGCCCGGACCATGTCACTCGCCCAGCCGCGTCAACGGCACGAGAAGGCGCGGCAGAGGCAGGCTGGTCCAGTTGCGGCGAAGGATCACGCTGCGCAGGAGGTGGGCGAGGCCGATGTTGTACAGGAAAAACGGAGCGTAGCCCCAGGTGGCGCTGGGCCTCCAGCCGTGGTCCAGTACGGCGACCCACAACCCGATCGCACTGTAGGCTCCCCAACGACAGATCTGGCAAATCCAATACAGCCGGGTTACTTTTTTCATGGCCTTTGTTATGGAGGCCTTTGTATCTGCGGGTCCAGAATTTGTGATGAGCGGCTCTGAAGGCCTGATCGGCGGCTCGGGGGCGCTCGATTTCCTGATCGCAGGCAAAGAGGTCGCAGGCTGCGACGGAGCGGCGGCCGACAGCCCCGGTGCGGGGCGAGGTTGCTGCTACTGCGTCAGCACTTCCTGGCCGTCACGCTTGTAAACGACGCCGGCCTTCATGACGAAGCTCACTTTGCTCATCACAGTGATGTCGTCGAGCGGATCACCGGGCACAGCGACCAGGTCGGCGAACTTACCGGGTGCTACTGTACCTAGCTCGTCGTCATGGCCGAGTAACTGCGCCGCGTTAATAGTGGCCATCTGCAAGGTGTAGGCGGGCGGAAGACCGGCCTTGACGAGATAGACGAAGTCTTCCCAGTTCTGGCCGTGGGGATAGACCCCGGCGTCAGTGCCATAGGCGAATTTCACCCCACCCTGGTAGGCGCGCGTAACGGTCTTCATGATTTGCGGACCAATTTCGATCGCTTTCTTCGCGACGGTCGGCGGATAGGCGCCTTTCTTCGCCTGCTCGGCGACAAATTGTCCGGTGTAAACAGTGGGACAGTAGAAGGTTCCATGCTCCTTCATCAGCCGGATGTCCTGGTCATCCATGAAGGTGCCGTGTTCGACAGAATCCACGCCCGCTACGACGGAGCGACGGATGGCCTCGGCGCCATGGGCATGGACGGCGACCTTCATCCCGTAGTCGTGGGCAGTGTCGACGATGGCGCGAATTTCGTCTTCGGTCATTTGCGGACCCGAACCGTTGGTGCCGAGGTCCATGACGCCGCCGGATGGCATGGCCTTGATGAGATCGGCGCCTTCCTTGTAGTGGAGGCGGACGACCTTTCGCGCTTCATCGGGGCCGTTGAAGATGGATTGCAGCGGACCCGGATCGCCCTGCAGATCCATGCTGAGGCCGTTGGTGTGATCAGCATGGCCGCCGGTGGTGCTGATGGCTGGCCCGGCGGTGAAGATGCGCGGGCCGATCGCGGTGCCCGCGGCGACGGCATTGCGCAGCGCCACGGTGTCGTAGTTCGTATCGCCGACATTGCGGACCGTGGTGAAGCCGGCCAACAGCGTACGTCGCGCGTAGAGCGTGGAGCGGAGCACCTGGTCTGCAAAATTGACGTGCGCCGCCTCAGCGTAGGTGTTCTTGCCGAACTGATCGTCAAGATGCACGTGGTCGTCGATGAGTCCGGGGAGACAGGTTGAGCCGTTTAGCTCGATGATCGTAGCGCCCGCTGGACTCTGCAAACCCGGCTCGACTTTGTCGAACTTGTCGTCGGAAATGAAGACCGTGGTTGGTCCCAGCATCTTTCCGGTGGCGCTGTCGAAGAGCTTCGGGCAATGCACGACGGTGACGGCGGCGGGCGCATCCTGCGAAACGGCCACGGCGATCGGCAACCATGCGACGACAGCAACTCGGAAAGCGGCACGAACGAGGTTCATGGGTGTCTCCTCTTCTATAGCGAGCCGGGTTCAACTACCGAGTTGAGCTACTCCGCCTTCTTTGCAGGCAATAACTGCGTCGCCTGCTTCAGTAAGTCGACCTCATGCTCCAGGGCAGTGGAGACACGGACGATTTGTTCATCCGCCTCCGGCCATTTCTTTTGCTCGATGGCTTCGCGGACGCCGGGAATGGTCTTGACGCCGTAGCCGGTGTAGAAGCCCGGCGCATAGAGCAGGTGCTGGAACCACGGCCGGTTCGGCAGCCCGCGGTCGTCGGTCAGCAGGCGCTCGCTGCGGATCAGATCGGCGTTCAGGCCGTCGGGCGCGTTGCCACCGGCGGCAGAATAGGCTGCGTCGAAGGCTTTCGCGGCATCGGTCAAATCGTCGGAGGCCTGATCGAGGGGCGCGAAATTCAGATAAGGCGGAATCGGCTCGACCGGCGGCGGGACCATGTTTTTCTTCGGATCGTAGAGCGCCTGGTACACTCCGTCGGAGGTTTCCTGATCGCGCTCCTTGGCTTCGTCGCGCT
>JBEKIN010000049.1:0-18880 GCA_050011735.1 Acidobacteriaceae bacterium
GCCCATCCTGCATCGCGACGCGGGATTTGCGAAAGACAGCGGGCGCCAGCGGCAGTGAGAGGAAGCCCGGCGCGTTGAGGCCGATTTGCCCCGCATTCGTCGCGTCTCCCCGGAGCGGCGGCATCTGCAGGCACGCGGTCGTGCCTCCGCCGGCGCGCAGCAGAGCGGTGGCCACACGTTGCGCCAGGCCGCATGGATTCTGTGTACTGAGGTCGGCCATGGCTATCCCATCCTCACGGAAACCCAGGGTTTGAGCATCGCTGCGACGGTCGCATCGACGAGCGCCCCGGAAAAATACTGGAGCTGCAGGGTGTCGATCTTCGACGACTTGACGTTGAGGCCCGGCGTCGCCTGGGCGTTCTTGACGATCTGCGCGCAGGCGCACTTCACTGCGTTAGGAAGCGTGGCCAGCCCCGCGGTGTACGTCACCGCTACCTCGTTGTAGGGCAGACCCAGGATGCTGAGAGGGAAGATCAGCTCCCCGGTATCGGCGACAAAGTCGACGGTGGTTGCGTCGACGGTGGTCCAGGCGCCGGGCAGGGAAAACGTCCAGAGGATTTCCTCCTGGAACTGCGGATACCCGATCTGGCCGCGCCGGGGCTTCGCATAACGCGCCTCGATCGAGACGAACGGCAGGGTTAAGGGCGCGATGGGCGCCAGCGGCAGATGACTCAGCCGCGCTGTCTGCGAGCCCTCCACGATGCGCATGCGCTCGCTGTACTGGGTGGGGTTGAGGCTGGTGCGGCGGCAGTGGCTGTCGATGAGCGACGACGCGGTGGTGATCCAGTCATCGGTGACATCGGAAGCCAGGCCATACGTCTGGTATTCGGTTGGCTGAAGATAGGACGCCATGCAATCTCCTTGCTGCAACAGAGCCGTGAGCCTGGAACTCAGAGTCTCGGGCTCAGGGCATAGAAATGAGAAGGGCCGGTTCAGGTTCGAACCGGCCCTTCCCTTCAAAACTCCGCTTCGTTGTGCGGAGCACGCCTTTCGATTACCGGTCGACCAGCACCTGGTAGTGCGCGTAGTTCGCGCCCTTGACCACCGGAGCGCCGAACTTCACGACCACATGCTGCGAGGCCAGCGAGCCGGGTGTGCCGAGCTGGAAGACGCGCGGATTGGGATCGCTGAGCCAGTGGTACTCGATCAGGTCTTCGGTGACGATGTACGCCGGCAGCACCGCGGAGCCCGCGCCGGGCGTGCCGGTGTAAGCCAGCGACCAGTCCGGGATGAGCGGCAGCTCGCCCGCCTGGGTGGTGAGCATCTTCACCGTGAAGCCGGCGGCGATTTCCTTCGTGTTCAGCACCACGTTGAACTCGGCCTTCATCTCGCGATCGATCAGATCGAGAAGAACCGGGTTCGCATAGATGGCCGTGGGCCGCACCGCATAGCTGGTGTTGGCCGTCATCAGGGCGATGGTCGACTTCAGGCCGTCGGTGATGCAGGCGGTGGCGCCGATGGTCGTCGTGTTGCCGCCCGCGGCGATCTGCCCGGCCGCGCCGAAGTACTGCAGCGTGGTGGGCGTGCTCAGCGAAGTGTCGCTGCCGTTCCACAGCGCGACGTCATGCGCGAGCATCACGCCGTCGATGGTGTCCACCAGGTCCTTGGCCTGCAGATAGGCGAACTGCTTCTGCTGCGCGCCCAGTTCCATGTCGAACAGGTTGTAGTTGAGCTGCGCAACCACGGCCTTCAGCGGCACGCTGCGCTCGACGCGGGTGGGCGTGACCACGGGCGCGCTGATGTTGCGCGGATCGACAAAGCCGGCCGTCAAGGGATTCGGGATCGCCGTCTGCTCGAAGTAGCGCGACGGATGGCCGGTGGCCGGGACCTGCCGGATGCGCTGGCCGAAGAGGTTGCGGCGGCGCACGATGTCGACGATCTCGGTCTGATAGAGGGGAACTTCAATCGCGCCGGGTCCGATGTAGTCCGCAGCGGCGTGAATGTCCAGGAAATTGGCGGTCATAGCTTCCTTTCGTGAAGAAAAATCTGTTGGCAACAAAAAAAGCCGGCGCGCAGCGTCGGCCTCAGGTCAGTCGGCGATCAGCTCACGACGCCGGCGCGCAGCAGCTGCGCCTTCACCGCGATGCGCTGTTCCAGGCTCAGCCCGTTCAGCGCCGCGTCCAGCGCGCCCGCTTCCACTGACTCCAGCGTGCTGAGGCCCTGTTTGGCCAGGAACTGCGCCGTCGAAGCGGGCACCGTTTTGCGCGCGGACTTCGCGTGCATCTCGGGTTGCGTTTCAATCTGGGCGCGCAACTCCGCGATCTGCTGCTCGGCGGCGTCCAGCTTTTTCTGGAGCTCCGCTTCCCGGCTGGTTTCGACGGCCGCGACGATCTTCCGCACCTCGCCGCTCATGGAGCTTTCGCGCTCCTCGAGCAGCGTGGCCGCCCGCTCGAAGAGAGCGGCAGCGGCTTCGAACCGGGATTCCATGCGCTCCATGCCCTCGGTCAGCGCGACCATGTTTTCGCCTGTTGGTGATTCCATGTCTGTTCCTTTCGTAGTGGTCTCTTCGGGAGGGCCACCCTGGCTCCATCCCGGAAGCGTCCGGTTGCGCCCGCCTGCACGCACTCCGCGGGGGCGAAGCGGGTCAATGTGGACCGGCAGCGCGCGGCTGCCAGCTCGAACGAGGTGTTGCGATACGCCGCTTTCTCGCGCAGCAGGATCGCCGCGCCGGTAAAGGTCGCCCGCGTCAGCGTCCAGATCTCCGCCCGCATGTCCTCGACGTGGGCGTCGGCCAGCTCCCAGGACATGCCCATGGTGCCCGGCAGGCCCTGGCGAACCTGGCGCTCCACCTCGGGAAAATCCTTCGCGAAAAGATAGCCGGCGACGAGGAGACGAGAGCCCTCCACATCGGCGTGGGTGATGATGCCGCACTTGCGCCGGGAGTCGTGCCCGTCCCAGGAGGGCGCGTAGTCCACCGCCATCCCCAGCAGGGACGGCAGCGCGGACAGCGCCGCCCGGCGCGTGAGGATCACGCGATGCCCGCGCGCGCCCGAGGGCGGTTTCGTGCTCGGCTCGTCCACCACCGTCAGCACCCCCGTGAAAGGAGCGCGATTGGGGTGGCCCGCCACTTCCGGCAGCGTTACTGCCATGGCTTCCAGCTTCATTGACTCTCCTGTGCTGCCTGAATTTCCTGATTTGTAATCGACGTTGTGACGTGTTCCTCCTTCTTGACGGCCCGATTGGCGGCGTCGCCGGCGAGCGGCGCAAGGCCGCGCATCGCGCGCACTTCATTCACGGTCAGCACGCCCGCCGCCAGCAGCGCGGTCTGCATCTCCACCTGCTGCATCTCGTCGGTCGTATCCAGATCGTTGAAGATGAACTCGAACTCCGGCCAGCCGAGCCTCTTGGCAAACAAGTCGCGGGTCAGATGCTCCGCGATCAGCCGCGCCAGGGGCACGATGGCGCTGTGAAACGCCTCGTCCATCAAGGACTCAGCCGTCGAGCGGTTCACGTCCTGCTCTAGTCCCAGCAAAACCGGGGGCAGGGAAAACGCGTTCGCCACCATGCGGATCAGAAACTCCTGCCACGTGAGCCGCAGGTCGGCGTCGGTGCCGGTGGCAAAGCGCAGCACCTCGGGCTTCTGCTCGGTCGAGAGCAGCGGCACGCGGCCGGTGCCTTCAATCTCGTCCTGCCACCAGCGGATGAGCCGCTCGTGCTGGGCGGGCGTCGTTTCGTTCAGCCACAGCGCGTACTGCACCACCGCGTTGCTGGCCAGCTTGCCGGCGAAGCGGTGCGCGCTGAGGAAGGCATTGACGGTTTCAAAGGCGACTTCCAGCGGCCCCAGGCCAAACGGCGTGAAGCTGCGCGGGTTCATGCGCACGTAGATGAGCTGGTTGTCGAGCAGCGGAATGACCGCATCGGTTCCGGCGAGTCCGGTGGCCTGCGCGAAGCGAACCGACTCCGGACGGCCGTCCCATCGGGGATCGATCCGAATCGTCGCGCCATCGACCGGCCACAACTCAACCGGCTTCGCGGGATCGCCGGTCAGCTCCATCTCAATGGCGCCGAAGCCGCCCACCAGCGCGTCCTCGATGGCCTGCTCGAGAAGCGTGCGAAACGAGTCCGAAGCGTTGGGGAACTCCAGCGCGTGGCGCAGAACTTTGGCGCGCTTGGCCGCAAAGGCGACCTTCTCCGGATCGTGATCGCGCTTCAGGCGCACCTGCCAGTCCATGCTGGCCACCCGATCCTTGATGAGGTTGATGGCGCGGCGCACCACGGGCGTCTCCGCAAACTTGCGCAGATTCGCCGGCGTGGGTTTGGGCAACGCCCGCGACGGGAAGGAATACGGGGACAGCACTGACGGCAGCGCCACCGTCTTGCGCTGCGCCGTTTCCTCTTTGCGCCCGGCTTCCCCGCGTCCCGCCCCCAGCAGCGCCAGCGCATGCTTCCATTGCTCTCTGATCTTCACGTCTCCTCCGTTTTCCATTCCAAAAACAAAAGGCATGGCTCGATGCCATGCCGCTGCCGTCTAATTCCGTGCTCCGTGCTTTGCTACACCCGCAGTTCCCTCCTGGCGGTTTCCGCTACCCGCTCCAGATCGCTGACCGTGAGCACGCGAATCTGCTGGGTCTGCATCGTTTCCACTCCGAACCGATACTGTTCGACCTGGTCCTCGCCGACCGCGACCTCCCCGTTGCCGTTGCGCAGAGGCTCGACGATCGCCGTCAGTTCCAGCTCGGCGTTTTCTACCCGCGCCACGCCGTTGCGCAGCGCCGGCGCGCTGAACGCCAGCACCTTGGCCAGCTCCACGTCGCTCCCCAGCGAAACCGCGTGAAACATCCGGACGGTCCCGTTGGGACGATAGCCGCAGTCGATCTTCAGCGAGTCGCCGGGCCGCGTGTAGGCCGACGCGGCAATCCGTCTTTGCATCAGATCCCACACCCGCGCGTGCTCAAAGTGGGTCCGCATGCTCCGCGCGATGGCCGCGCGCCCACTCAGCGCCTGCCGTGCCCGCAGCTTGCGCGGCTCCACATACAGTTGCATCAGCTGTTCCATCCCGGCGGCGGCGTTTTCCGCCAGGCACGCCTTCGGCGCGGTGATTTGGACCTGATGCGAGAACGAATCCTCCATGATCGCCAGCAGCGGCGGACCGTCCGATCCCGGCTCGAGCAGGCGCCGCCGCATTTCCGTCTCCATCGCCTCCAGCATTTCGATATCGGCGTCAGGATCGACGCAGCGCACCCGCGCCCAGTCCCTGGTAAAACGCACCAGAGGCGCGCCTCCATCGGCCTCACCGGGGCGCGCGGTCTCCCGCAGCATCACCCCGATATTCACGAACTCGTTCTTCACCGGGTCCGGCACATAGCGGACGAGGAGGAATTCGCACTGTCGCTGCTCGTTCACATCACCCTTCCAGGATAACTATCGCCCCGCATCTGCTCCGCAAACTGTCCCGATCGCACCTCTCCCAACGCCCTGTTCCAGTTTGGAAACGGCTGCCGCGACGATTCCCGAAACTCCGTGATCCGATCCCGCACCTGCGCCCGCCGCGAAAGCAGCTTGCCCACCAGTTCCTCCAGAACCTCCACGTTGCCTTCGTACCACTCCGGCGGCAGCGTTTCCGCGATCTCCCAGATACGCTGCGGCTCCAGCTGCTCCATGGCGCTCAGCCAGGGTTCGAAGCTCTCCCATCCGGTCACCTCGCGGTACACCACGTTGCGCGCGTAGACGCCGCGCAGCGGCGCATCGAGGAAGCGCCACTCCCCGGAATTAAAACAGAAGCCCTGGTCGATGAACGTCGCGCTGTAGCGCCGTTCGCGGCCTTTGCGGTGAAACAGGGCCTGCCGCCCGTTGGCGTTGCAGGTCCACTTATCCAGCAACAGGGCTCCCGCGAATTCCCTCAGATTCCGTACCTCCATCAGCTGCTCCTCGGGCAGGTAATCCGCCACATGCCCCGGCATCAAGCCGCCCACCAGCTGCGATCCGAAGTGCAGGCCGGCGCGGCAGCGTTCCCGGCGAGGCCCGTAGTCCATCTCCAGTTCCGGGGTCCGCTCGATCAGCCACGGCGTCACCTCGACCACGTCGCACTGCGGCATGTTCAGGCCGAGCAGGGAGCCCAGCCGCGTCCCCAGCAGCTCGTTGGGCAGCACCCGCAGATGCTGCGGGTTGTTCTGGAACTTCACAATCCAGGCGTTGCCATCGTCACCCAGCATCAGATGGCTCTGCGCCCCGCCCCGCATTTTCCGGATTTGTTGAATGGCGCGAACCGTCACGGCTCCCCCGGATTTCTCATGCTACTGCACCGCGCTTCCCCGTGAGCTTTTCCTCACGAACCGTCAGCGCCAGGGCCATGGCCATGACGCAGTCGTCGTGCTCCCCGGCCTGCGCTTCGGCGCGCCCGCTGGCATGGCGCACAAAGCTGCGGCACTCCCGCAGCAGCCGCTCGCTCGAGAAGATATCCGGCGTCTCCACCAGCGCCGCATCCAGCTGCCCCAGCATCTGCGGCCGCGTCACGGACGTCGTCAAATATCCGTCCCGGCGTTCCTGCTGAAAAATCCGATCGTAGCGGCAGATCCCACGCAGATGCGCCAGCACCGCCTCGCCCTGATTGTTGCGCTCCACCGCGAGCAGAGCCCCGCGGTATTCGCGCGCCAGCGCGGCGGCTTCCCGGGCGGTTTCCAGCGGCGTCAGCCGCGAACACCACTCCGCGCACTGCAGCCCGGACTGCAGATCGATGACCTGCATCGCCGTGAAGTCGCCGCTCGTTCCGCCGCCCGCCGGATCGACCGCCACCAGATATTCCCGCCCCGCCTGCGGCGTCAGCCAGATGTGCAGGGCGCTGTTGCGCCGCTCCGCCACCGGATCCTGGATCGACCGCAGGCGCGCGTCGATCGCCGCCGTTTCGAAGAAGCACGCCCCGCTGGCGAGAAAGCACGCGGTCGGATCCTCCGCGTACTCCTGCTTCGCCAGACCTCGGAAGTTCCTCTGGATCTGCCGCCGGTAGCCGATCTGCTCCCGGCTCAGGTCGTGTTCCCGCATCAGCAACCGCTCCGCATCGGTCAGCGATGCTTCTTCCGGGGGCGCGGCCACGTAGGCCCCCTCCAGCCACCAGGGGAAAAAGTGTCGCACCGTATTTGTCTTCTCCGCCTCCTGCCATTCCTTCCAGAAGCATCCCGATGCGCCCATCGGGGTTGATTCCATCGCCAGCTGGCCGGCGGGCGAGAGCGTGGCCATCAGTCCGTACAGGATTTCCGCCGCATCGCCCGGCCAGCGCGCCAGCTCGGTGCAGTGCAGGTTGGTGATGGTCAGGCCGCGACCCGCGTTGCGATCGCCCGCCGTCTCCACCAGGTATTCGCTGTCGATTTCCGGAAACACAATCCGCTGCGCGCTTCTCTTCACGTTCTTCAGCGCCCCTGCGCAAAGCGGCTCCGGCAGCAGCGCCAGGAAGCGGTGCACGATGCGAAAAATCTGCTCCGCCGCCTCCTGCGTGTGCGCCACCTGCACGGTGACCGTTCCGGGATGAGTGATGGTTCGCAAAAAGAAGTTCCCCGCAATCCACGTGCTCACACCCATCTGTCGAGCCTTGAGCACGATGTTTCTCCTGCCCGCCGTCTCTTCGTACATCCGCTGCGCGGGGTTGGCGGCCAGGGCAACGTTGTGCCCCAGCCGGTTTCTGATTTTAAGGACCGTCTCCGCCAGCGCCAGCGCCGCTTTTTTGCCGGTGTCCAGCTGCTCTCCCAGGTGGATCAGGTCCTCCCTCGTGCCGCTTCCCCAGTCGAAATTCATGGTCGTCTGCCGGGTCACTGATTCATCGTGTATTCCATGGTCAGCTGGGCCGATCCAGGGCTCGTCGTGCAGCCCACACCGGCGGTCTGCACGCCCATCGACAGATTGTGGCCCGCGGCGATCGAGACGCCGCTGACGGCGTTGCGATAGCTGTAGGTGCCGGACGCGAGCGTGACGGTCTTCAGCCAGGCGGACGCGGTGCTGTCGTAGATGCCGATCACCGGATACGTCGTGCAGCCGGAGGGCGCCGCGCCGATGGCGATATCCAGCCGCGTCATGTTCACCGCCGCGGTGGGCGACCAGATCGAGCCCAGCGAGTTGTTCGTGGAGGCCCCGAAGGTTCCTCCAAAATAGCCGAACCAGGTAAAGTGCCACGACTGCGAACAGTTCGCGGTTCCGTTCGCCGTAATGCCTGTCGCGTAGGAGCCTGCCGGACACTGCGATGGCGCAGCCGCCAGCGCCGTGGCCGTCGGGGCGTTACCGGTGACCGCGGCACTCGCGCTGCCCGCGACGTACCAGTTGTAGTCCGGCCCGCAGACCAGAGTCTGCGTCGAGGGCGAGGACAAGACCAGCGTCGTCGCGGACGCGCCCTGGCTGTAGATCAGCTGCGCGTTCGTCGTCTGCAGCGTCACCGCATTCGCCGACGTATCCGACTTGACGATGGTGAACTCGAGCCCGGTGGGCGATGCCCGGTCCAGCAACGGTGTGTAGCAGCTGGGCAGAGTAATCGTCTGGGCGCCGCTGGCGGCGTTGGCGATCACGTTCTTGTTGGCCGATGTCAGGGTCAGAGTCGACGCGGTGTTAATGACGGTGCCGAGCGCGATGCCGCCGCTCGACCGGATCGTGCCCTGATACGTGACGTTGAAGAACGGATTGACCCCGGAAAAGTGCGCCTGGAATGCGTCGCCCTGATCGCCGGTGTACATCTGCGCCGCGTAGGCGGGATAATTCGACCCCGCTGCGATGGGCGTGGACCACACGCGCGGCGTCGCGCTGCTGGGATCGTTGATATTCGCGCCCCCGCTGGAGAAGCCGGTCACTTCCGCATCCTCGAGCGCCTGATAGTAGTTGCCGCAACCGGTCAGATGATGAACGCTCGAGTAAGTCGGCGGATTGCCCGACGCGCCCGCATAGGTGATCCAGTTGACGCCGCTGGCCATCTCCAGGCAGTCCACATCGGCGATCAGCAGGTTATTGCTGACGCTTGACGCTACGGTGGCCAGGTTCGCCGCCGGGAAGCTGGTCAGGTCCGGCCATTGAATGTGACCGCCGTGGATTTCTACCCCGTTCGCTCCGACATAGAAGCCCGCGACCGCCGGGCTGTCGGCATACGTGTCGGTCCATACGCTGCCCGAACCGCCGGTGTCGTAGATGACGTAACTCGTCGCATAGGATGCATTGCTCGCCGACGAGGACGATGCATTGTTGGCACAGGGCGCAGTGGAGCAGGTGTAGGGATAGCCGAAGCCGTGGATCAGGTAACCGGTATTCCCCGTTCCTTCGTTGTAGACCGCGGCCGTCAGCGCATTGCGCACGATGACGTTGTCCAGATGGCTGTCGATCGCGGTCTTCTGCAGATGAACGCCATACGCCGACCGATTCGCCGGAGTAAACGCCGCGCTGCTGTAGCTCACGGTCAGGTTGCGCAGGGTGAAGTTGGCCTGATGGCCCGCCGCTGTGTTCTCTTCGCCCAGCAGGATGCCTTCGGCGGTCGTATCGTTCACGGTTACGTTGTCGATCAGCACGCCCCGGAACCATTGCAGTTCAAAACCATGCGTGGCATTGCCGCCGGCCAGCAGATTCAGGTCCTTAAACGTACAGCCCTGCGCCTGAGCCGCATTCCCGAGATAAAACACGTCTCCGCCCAGGGCGCTGGGGACGGTCAGCGTGGTCGCGATCTGCGTGCTGTCGGCATTCACCGTGGTTCCGGCCGAGCCGAGCACGCTCACGCATGCGCCATTGGCGGGTTCCGTAAGCGTCGTTGTGACCGGAAAGGTTCCCGGGCCCAGCCGCACTGTCTGATTTTGACCGCTGGTATTCGCCAGGCTGACTGCGGCATTCCATGCGGCGCTGACCGTCGTGTACGCCATGCCATCCACGGTGAATTCCCCGTTGATGGTGGCTCCGGTCATGGCTCCCTGTGTTCTGAGGCTGCTTCCCCCGACGCCGCTGCTCGAGGCCGAAAATGCCGGGGACCAGATGCTGCCATTCCACGTGTCCCACTCGAGGCCCGCCCCGTTCGTGTTCGCGGATCCGCGCAGGCAGAATCGGCTCTGCGCATGACCTGTCGTCCCGTTCCACGTTCCCACATCCGCCGTGCAAAGCGAATCGTAGAACTGAGAACCCATGAACCAGTTGCTCCAGCCGGGGTTTGGCCCCAGCCCAGCTGGGTTCGGTCCCACCACCTGCTGGTCGTAATAGATCGCAGTGGCGTTTCCTCCGGCCGCCGCATTGTGGTAGTTGGGGCCGGTGAGCGTGCCGCTGACAGCGATCATGGGAAAAATTGCGGAGTTCTGCGTTACCGCGCCCGAATCGAAGGTCGTTAGCTCAGTGGTCTCCGGAAGGGAGGAGGGCCCCGCATCCGGAAAACCAACTCCCGCGTTCGACGATCCTTTGATCCAGTACATGCCAGTTGTTTCGGCGTAGAGTCCGGCAGGGATGCCACCCTCCTGCTCCATCGTCACTTGTCCTGACGCAGCGGCGACCGCCCCCGTACCCCAGCCGTGCTGTGCCTCGATGTACCCGTCGCTCATCAGCCCCAGCTCGATCTCCTGACACTGGAGGAGGGAGGCATCGACGCAGTAGGGTGCATACCCCGCACTGAATCCCGTGTTGACCGCCGCCGCGCCGCCGACATTCCTGAGCCTTAGCGCTGTGCCCGTGCTCCCTCCGCCAGAAGGCGCCATCTCCCAAACTGCATTGACCCAGGCCGTATTTGCCGGGGCAGTCGAGCCCGATAAGTTCCTGGTGATGAGGTAAGCGTTGCCGTCTCCCGCCGCCACGCCATAACCGATCTCATACTGATTCTGCTGAACGCCGGAGTTGCAGGCCGAGGGCGACGATGAAGCCGGATTGTAGTCGCAGGGAAACACATAGGTGATTCCGACATCGCTTCCCAGGTACTCTGATCCGCCATTGGCTGCGATGCTGGCTGGGTTCCCCACGTAGGCCGGCCACCACGCTGTGGTCGCGGGTACGCAGGCGTAGGTGTTCGACCCGACCGTGCAGTTGGCGAGAGTCCCGGTTGTTGCCATCCGGTCGGGCAAGCCGGGCTCGAGCAAGCCGGAGTTCACATTGCCGTTGCCGTAGATGCCTCCCTGACCCTCCCAGTAGATGTCGTGCACCGTGACGGCGTTAGCGCCCATCGATTTGAACGCGGACAGGAAAACCAATGGCTTCCAGTCTCCGAACCCCCAGTCCTGGCTGAAACCCGCCGACCAGATGGCAGCGTTGCGGTCATTCGGCACGATGTCGGTGGCCGCGCTTGCACCGGAAATATTCCCCGTGCCGCTCGCGCCGCCGTTCACCACGACGGTGAATTCTCCCGAGCTCGGTGTATTGTTCGAAACCGAGGAAACCAGGAAGTCTCCGTTGAGGGCCGTGGTCGTCGTGATCCCGGCATAGTGAACGTAGTTTCCAGCCGCCACCGGAGAGACGCCGCCATTGCCGCTGTGCACGTAGGTCTGCGTTGTACCGTTCCCAGCCGCCGAGAGCAGCGTCTCGGTCAATGGGCCTGGAGCAACACCGTTGATGCAAACATTCGGAGTCCAGCAATACCCGGAAACTGTCCGTCCGGGAGCGGCCAGGTTGATGCCGATAAACTTGAAGCTGTCGCCCGCCGCCATCACCGGCCAGCGCACATAACCGAACTGAAGATCGTAAAACTTGCTCTGTTCGTCGTTCTCGAAAAGGACCAGCCCGCGGCCGCCATGGTTCCAGAATCGAACATGGTTGAGCGTGTAAGCGCCCGTGCCGTCCAGCTCCAGAAGTGTTCCTCCGGTCAGGTGGTCGTTTCCTTGTAACTGCACGTTCTCAATGCTGCCGGAGTATGGAGAGGTCAGGCTGTCATAAGGCGGCGTCGAAGGTTCCGCAACGGTGAGCAGGTTCGCCGTCGCATTCGTTTCCCAAAGAATGCTCGACATGCCTGGTCCGTCGCCGATGATGTTCAGGCCCCGAGGCACGGTAAGAGTGCCGTTGATTCTGAACGTGCCGCGAGGAATGTAGACTGCCGGACAGCTTTCGGGGTTCAGCGAGGCGCACTGAGCCCATGCGAAATTGATTGCCGCCTGAATCGCGCAGGTCGAATCGCCGGCTCCGGTTAGGTCGGCGCCGTTTGCGCATCCCGCCGCCGCGCCGAAATCCGGGTGCGTGATGTCCACCCGTGGCAGCTTGTTGACAGCATCCTGCGCGGCGATCAGCCCGGTGATGTTCCCGCCGCTCAGCGGAAGGTCCGCTGCGGCCAGCTGATCGGCGTAATGTTTTGTCGCTGCCTGGTTTTGGGCCGCCGGATCCGAGTTCAGCGTCAGTGGGCCGGTCATGGCTCCTCCGGCCAGCGGCAGCCACGAACCGCTCAGCGACGAGATTGCGCTCTCCACATAGGCCTGCGAAACCCCCTGCACCGCTACCGTGGAAGGTTCCAGCTGCGCCCGCACCGCCGCAATGGTCGCCGTCGCCGTCGAGGGAACCACCCAGTATTCCTGGTTCACGGTTCCGTCGCTCAGGTGATAAACGGCTGTGTAGTAACTCCCGGCCGGTAACGCACTGGCATTGGGCGTCAGGTTCAGGCTGACGAAGCCGTCAGCGCTGATGGGTGCGCTCAGATTGCCTGCCGCCACCGCCTGGTTCTGCGGCGTCGTAAATGCGGACCAGCTCAGCAGCAGCGTTCCGCTGGCTGGCGTTCCGTCGGCGCGATAGACGGTGCCCTGCACCGTCGTCGTATTCATTTGCGCGGCTACACGCGGCGGAAGCACGGCCACCGCGATTGCCATGAGTCCGAACGCTGCGCGCCACACCGGCGCGCAAACGCGCACCCGCTCTTTGCAGTTTCTGTTCCGCATATTCCTCGTTTCTGGAACCGGCAAGATGCCTTCTCAACCCGTCCGGGCCTTCGCCATAGATGCCGACCCGCCGGGACCAAATGGAAAAGGGACACCGTGAGGTGTCCCTTCTTTTTCTTTTTTTACTCTATAAGTTCAGAATACCAGATGGAGAGTATAAATCGGCCAAAATTCTTTGAGCGTATTGTGGTGGAAGCCCTTTGTTATGTTGCCTCATTACTTTCGATTTTTGCCTCCCCTCTTGACAATTTTTCCACATTTGGCGTCAGCAGCCCGAATTGCAAAAAACAAGCCGTCAGACGGTCCATCGCCTCTCCATATATACGGCGGATGGTTCGCTCGCATTCACCAATCAAAGCAGCCGTCTCCGGAATCGTGTAGTCCTCCAGGACGATGTGGGTAACCACGGCCAGGGAGAACCGATCCAGCTGCTTCAGGGCCTTCCCCACGTCCAGAACAAAGATAATGCCATCTTCGAAGGTCCGCAGACGATAGCTGGAAACCCGCCCGCGTAACACGATTCTTCCCAGTGCGGAGGGTGCCCGGCCAATCTCCATGGAGATGCGCAGATACCGGTTCAGCAGCCCCACCGTGTGCTTCCGGTAGAACGCAAAGCCCACGATAGGTTTGGGCCGCGCCAGGGGGAACTCTTCGGCCACCGCCCTCGCGGTGGCCACAATGCAGGGTATCGCCAGAGCTGCGCTCATACCATTCCTCCGGTTACGAGCGCAGGATTTCTGTGGCATCCCCGGCGTCTCGGCCGGCGCGATCGTCGCACCGGCGGCAAACACCGCATCTTGCGAGCGCAGCCTGGGCAATAAACCTCGGCGCAGCCCTGAGCGCGGAACCAGAGCACACCGCATCCCTCACACACTTTCAGAAAGATTCGCAGGTACATCAGTCATTTCTCCAGAGTTCAGCCGTCCGCGGAACCTCGATTTTCCTGCGGTCTCGCGGAGTTAAAGGAGGAAGAAGGCCTGGCCGCCACGCGGCGATATCGGCCTTCCGTTTCATTGGTCTGTCAGGTAATCAGGCACTGGATCCAACGCCGTCCTCCGTTATTTGGAAGGTTTGCCGGAGGCATGCTACTTCCGCGTGTTACTGACTGCAGCGAGCGAAAGTACTATGTCTGACCGGTGCGAGTAGTCCGACACTAATTACATGCAGCCAGGCGTTCAATCACCGGGCAGCGTCAAACACATAGTCTGGCAATAGCTGGGTACTGAAGTCTTTCTCCGCATCGGGCGGGCTTCGCGAAACAGCGATTCTTTCTGCAAACCCTGAGGTAATGGCTGTATAGCTTTCTGCAAACTTCTGAAAGATGAAATTCCTCGAGTTACACGAGCGCCTGCGGCTCGAGACGTGGCGCCGCATCGACCAGGGAATCCTCAGCAGTTCGCTGCTGGCCCGTCAGACCGGGCTGGCGCAGGCGCACATCTCCAATTTCCTTCACCGCCGCAGGCGCCTCAGCCTTCCGGCTCTGGACCGCCTCCTCCGCGCCCAGGCCATCGGCGTGGAAGATCTGTCTCCCTCCGGCGTCTCGTCTCTGGAAGCGGTCGAAGGCTCCATGGACATTGTGCCCATCGTTTCCCAGATCGTCGCCATGTCTTCGCCCATCATCGCCCCTCGCGCGGTTCTCGGCTGCGTGCAAGTCCCTTCCGGCTGGCTGGTCAGTTTTCCTGCCCGTCGCGCGGTCAGCCGCCGCAGCTGGGAGCGATTCGTTGCGGTTCGCATCTCCGCCGCGCAGGCCCTGCCCATGGACCCGGTCCTCCGCATCGGCTCCATCGTCGTACTCGACCGCCACTACAACTCGCTGGCCGCCTGGAGACCGCCCAATCCGAATCTCTATGGAGTGCGCGCAGGAACGCAGATTCTTTTCCGCCACGTCATCTTCGAGTCCAACCGTCTTGTGCTGCGCCCCCGCGCCCTCGAATATCCCATCGAAGTCATCGAGCTGGCGCCCGAGGACTCTCCTTCCGATCTGCTCGTGGGCCGCGTCTGCCTTTGTATTTCCGAGGTCTAGGCGGACGTGTCAGCCCATCGCCGCGCTCTGATAGCATCGCCCTCAGAGGTGTTCCATGGATTCAGTTCCAGCCCCAGGTAATGGCGCTCGGCGCAACGAAGACATCGCGCTTGACCTGCTGAAGTTTGTGGCTGCCACTGCGGGCGTAGGCCGCGCCAGCGCGCCCGCCACCGGCTTCGTCGCGGGTGGCGCTCCCAAACCCGAGGAGCAGGTGACCCACTTGCTGGAGTTGTACGCCCGCTGCCTGCGCGTCGTGGAAGGAAAGCCGGCGTAGGCTCCCGGGGTAAACTCCTTGTCCCACCCGCCTCATCTCGGGATTCTCGTCTGCGGAGCAGGCGTTTTTGGCCGCAACCATCTTCGTGTGTACCGGGCCCTGGAAGATGAAGGCGCGCCGATACGCCTCGCCGCGATTGTCGAGCCCGATCTCGTCCGCGCCGGCGCTGCCGCCAACGAGTGGGGCGCGCCCGTCTTCTCCTCTGTGGACGAATGTCTCGCCGCGCGCTCCAGAAATGAAGTCGTTTTGGGCGCCGCTTCGATTTGTACGCCGACCTCATCCCATTTCCAGGTAGGCGAAGCTCTCCTGGCTGCCGGCATCGACATTCTTGTCGAGAAGCCGATCGCCACCAGCGTCAGCGAAGCCAGCCGCCTCATTGCGCTCGCCGCGAACCACGGTCGCATTCTGCAAACGGGTCATCTCGAGCGTTTCAATCCCGCCGTCATCGCCACAGTGCCCATCCTGAACCACCCCATGTTCTTCGAGGCGCACCGGCTCAGCATCTTCAGCCCACGCTCCCTCGACGTCGACGTCGTCCTCGACCTGATGGTGCATGACCTCGACATCGTTCTGAACCTCGTGCAGTCGCCGGTTCGCTCGCTGCACGCCGTTGGCCTTCCCATCCTCTCGCGCAAGGTCGACATCGCCAACGTCCGCATCGAATTCGAGTCCGGCTGCATAGCCAATTTCACCGCCAGCCGCGTCAGCACTGAGAAAGTCCGCAAGCTGCGCTTCTTCCAGCCCCACCAGTACGTCTCCATCGATTACGCCCGGCAGGATCTGCTCATCATCGACGTCTCGCGCGCCGCGAACGCCGATCCAGCCGCGATGGCTGCTGCCGCAGCTTCCGCAGGCGTCTCCGGATTCCCAGGCCTCAATATCGAAAAGCCCGACGTCCGGCCCGGCGAACCGCTGCGTCTCGAGATCGAATCCTTCCTCGATTGCGTGCGCACCCGCTCCGCGCCCCGCGTTTCAGGAGAAGACGGGCGAGCCGCGCTGGCCCTCGCGCTCGACATCACCGCCGCCATTGCCGAGCATGCGGAGCGCGCCGGCCTCGATCGCTACTTGCGCGCACCGCAACCGCTGTCATCCTGAGGAGTGAGCCGGCGAAGGACTTTGTGTTTTATCCCTTCGCCGCGGCGATCTCCTCCCGCACCTTGCGCATCGTTTCCAGATAGAACGCCAGGTTGTGCAGCGTATTCAGCACCGCTGCCAGCGGCTCCTGCGCCGCCATCAGGTGCCGCAGATAGGCGCGGCTGTAGCGCCGGCAGACCATACATGCGCAGTTGGGATCGGCCGGTCCCTGATCCTCGGCATACCGGCGGTTCTTGATGTTCAGCCGCCCCTCGGATGTAAACAGCAGCCCGTGGCGCGCCGCTCGCGTCGGAAGCACGCAATCCATCATGTCGACGCCCATGCGCGCGTATTCGGCAATCTCATCCGGATACCCGACCCCCATCACGTAGCGAGGCTTGTCCGCCGGCAACAGCGGCAGCGTCGTCGCGATCATCTCCCGCGTGAGTTCGCGCGGTTCGCCCACGCTCAGCCCGCCGATGGCATAGCCGGGAAAATCCATCTCCACCAGCCGCTCCGCCGATTCGCGCCGCAGATCGGCGAACATCCCCCCCTGCACAATGCCAAACAGGCTTGGCGTCTTGCCCTCAAGGTCCGCCTTCCGATCTTCGATCGCCGAGCTCTGCGCTCTGCGCTCGCCGCTCCGCATGCTGAGCTCTGAGCTCTGAGCACTGTGCTCTGCATGTTGCGCCCACGGCGCGCTGTGCTTGTGCGCGTCGAAATGATCCTTGCTGCGCTGCGCCCAGCGCAACGTCATATCCAGCGACGCCCTGGCCCGCGCCCGATCCGCCGGGTACTCCGTGCACTCGTCGAAGGCCATCGCGATATCCGAACCGAGCGCGATCTGCACATCCATCGAGTGCTCAGGCGAGAAAAAATGCGAAGACCCGTCAATATGCGATCGGAAGGCCACGCCCTCGTCCGTCACCTTGCGCAGATCGCTCAGGCTGAAGACCTGGAACCCACCAGAATCAGTAAGGATGTTCCGCCCCCAGCTCATGAAGCGATGCAGCCCGCCCAAGCGCTGGATCGCCTCATGCCCCGGACGCAGATACAGATGATAGGTATTGCCCAGCAGCAGCTCGACGTTCAGCTCCTCCAGCATGTGCTGCGGAATCGCCTTGACCGTCCCCTGCGTGCCCACCGGCATGAAGACCGGCGTCTCGACGGCGCCATGCGGCAGCGTCAGGGTGGCGCGCCGCCCCAGCCCGCGGCTCTCGTCGATCTGAAAGGTCAGAGACACCTGCTGATTGTAGCGAGCGCTCGCAGCTGCGATTCTTTTGACGCGTCCTCCGCACCGCGCTACTCTGTCCTCGTGAGCCGTCTCCAGCCATCCCCTGGCCCCTGTCGCGACCGCTGTTGTCGCTGACCTCGCGCTCACCTCATCCCGTCCCCGTTCCTCACGCCCCGCTTGCCCAGAATTCCTTTCGGAGCATTGGGCCCATGACCTCTACATCCCAGCGCATGCGCCTCGCAATCCTCGCCGCCGTCTCTTTCGCCGTTGTTGCGGCCATCGTCGCCTTTTCCCATGTCTCCGCAAAGACCGAGGACTGGCAAAGCGATCTCCTCGCCTGGCGTGCGCTGCGCGCACAGCATCTCTCCGCGCCCGATGGCTGGCTCACGCTGGTGGGCCTCGACTGGCTCCAGCCCGGGGACAACTCCTTCGGCGCCGCGCCCGACAACCGCATTCGTCTGGACTCGCCCGTCGCCGCGCATCTCGGCGTGTTCAATCTCCGCGGCGATCAGGTTCGTCTGGTCGCCCCGGCGCAGGGCTTTCCCCCAACGCTGCTGGTCGATGGCCACCCCGCTCACGCGACCACGCTGGCGGGGGACGATGGCGAACCCTCGGTTCTCACCGCCGGCACTCTCACAATGATCGTGATCCACCGCGGCGATCGCTACGCGCTCCGCGTGAAGGACGCGCAATCACCCACCCGCCTTAACTTCCGTGGCCTCCACTGGTATCCACCCGATCCGCAGTTCCGCGTCGAGGCAAAATGGATTCCCTGGGTTCCCGTCCGCCAGGAGAAAATTCCCACCATCATCGGCACCACCATCGAAATGCCCGCCCCCGGCCTGGCGGAATTCACCCTCGACGGCCAGACGATCCAGCTGGAACCCGTGCTGGAAGATCCAGGAGACAAGCAGCTCTTCTTCATCGTGCGTGACTCCACCAGTCGCACCACCAGCTACGGCGCCGGGCGATTCCTCTATACCGATTACCCCGACCACGGGCTTGAGCATCCCGGCAAAATCGTGCTTGATTTCAACCGTCTCCAGAACCCTCCCTGCGCCTACACCCCGTACGCCACCTGCCCGCTTCCTCCGGAACGGAATCGTCTGGCTCTCGCGCTGCCGGTTGGGGAAAAGCGCTACTCGCACTAGAGAGTCAGCGGCCGAAGGCCCTCGGCCAGACTTCACTCCGGCAGTAGCGTGCCCGATTTCCCGCTGCCGGCGCAGCGCGGAAAGCCCATGCCGATTACGTTAATTCCCCCACGGCGTTGAAAAACCCTGTCCCAATGTGGGTCAGCGGGCGTAAAGTGTTGCCGGGACTTCCAAATCCCAGTTGTCCTGGAGGCTGCTATGTTGAAGCCTTTTTTGATTGTCTCGGTTCTTACCCTCATCGGTGGGTCGGCACTCTATCAACAGGAGCAGGCCCCGCCAGCTCAAGCAACGCCACCGGCCGCAGCCTCCACCCAGCCGGCGCCGACACCCCCCACCGGCGTG
>JBEKIN010000050.1:0-18704 GCA_050011735.1 Acidobacteriaceae bacterium
CCCACCGCCACCCCAGCGCCCGCCGCCGCCGAAGAACATGCCCAGCAGAAAACCAAGCAGCCCCGTTCCCCCGGCCCACACAAGGAAGATCACCACGAGGATCAGGAACACGACGCCGCCGATAATCTGCCCGGCGCTGGCGTGCGGCTGCTGTTGCGCGGCGCCCCCGCGCGTCAGCGGTTGGAGCTTCACGCCCGCATCCTGCGCAATGATCTGGGAAATCTCGTCGACCGCCAGAGTCATCGCGCCGTCAAAGTCGTTGTTGCGGAGCAAAGGCACCGTCTGGCGGCTGATCTCACCGACTTTGCCATCCGGCAAGATGCCTTCGAGGCCGTACCCGGTTTCAATCCAGCGCCGTCGGTCCTTCACCGCGAGCAGCACGATCACACCGCGATCGCTCCCCTTCGGTCCGACCTTCCACGCATCTTCAAGTTCCACCGCGTACTGCTCAATCGGTTCGCCATTCAGCGTGTCGACGGTCACGACCGCGATCTGCGCATGCGCCTCGTGATCCACTTCGCCGCACAGGTGATTCAGCTGATCGATGGCCTGCGGCGACATGACATGCGCATCGTCGCTCACGTAATCGGTGGGCTTCGGCAGATCCTTCACGGCCTGGGAAAGCGCCGGCGCCCCAGCGCATACAAAGGCCGCGATCCCGCACGCAACTATCCGCCTGACAGGTAGCATCGTCCTCATTGTAGTCGCGTGCCCTCAGGCCGGCTGAGCCCGTAGGTCTGCGTCACCCCAGCTGCTTTTCCATCGCCAGTGCATCGATGCGGCCCAGGTAATAGCCGGGAATCCTTCCCGTGCGCGCGAAGCCATGCCGCACATAGAACTCCTGCGCCGCGGTGTTGTCCACGGCCACTTCGAGGAGCACCGCCGTAGCCCCCAGTCCGCGGAGCTGGCTCTCGATCCCCTCGAGCAGCCTGTGCCCCACGCCTTGCCGGCGCAGCGCAGCAGCGACATCGATGGTGATCAGCCGCCCCAGCAGCGCTCCCTGCCGGCGCTGCCTGCCGGCAATCGCAAATCCCACGATGCGTCCCGCTTCGTTTTCTGCAACGATGCTGAGGTTGCCGGGATACTTCAGGAAGTATTCGAGCTCGGCCCTCGACCATGCGATCCCAGGAGCGAAGCAAGCCTGATCGAGCCTGTAGAGCGCCAGGTAATCGTCGTGGACGGCGGGCCGCAGCGAGAAGGCCAGACTATCTTCGCGCATCCTGCACGCTGTCCCCTGCCCTGCCGGTCTCGGCTGCCGGTTGCAGCACTACGCCGCTGTAGAGCGACGCGGCCGCCAGCCGCCCATTGAGCGATGCGACCGAATGCACCATCCATCCGGCGTTCCACCAATTCCAGGACTGATCGCGCGGATCGACGGAGTAGATCACCGTGCCCACGCCGCAGGTGACAATCAGCCGGTTCAGGGTTGCATCCCAGGTAAGGCCGTTCACAGCAACCACGGGAAGACGCTCGAGCGCCGTCCAGGATTCACCGTTGTCGCGGGAATAGAAGACGCCTTCGCGGCCGCCGGCCCACAGCGTTCCCTCAGGGGTGAATGCGAGGCTGGCCAGAACGGTCAGACCTGCGGGGAGCTTCAGCGGCCGCCAGGTTGCGCCGTTATCGTCCGAGGCCATCATGCCTTCGCGGCGACCGATGAAGACCATCTTTCCGTCCGCGGCAATGGTCAGGTAGTCGCGGCCCTCCGAAGAGTTTGCGGTCAGAGCCGGCGTCCACGTTGTTCCCCGGTCGGCGCTGCGAAAAACACCCTGCGCCGTGACCGCGAACCAGGTATCGCCCGCGGCCGATAACGCTGCCACTCGTCCGCCCAGCTTCGGTGGATCCACCGGCTGCACCACCGCGGCCGGGAGCGCGGAACCTCTGTTCGCGCGCCCATGCGGCGTCTCCCTGACCGGTAACGGCGGCAAGGGGGCCGGCGCACCGGCAAGAGCGTCGGCCGCAACCCACGCGCTTCCATCCCAACGGAAAATCCCATCGCTGCTCCCGGCCAGCAGGGCGCCGTCGGCGCTCTGGGCAAGAACAAATACGTCGCCGCCGTGCAGGCCTTCGCTTTGCTGCTTCCAGGTCCTGCCCAGATCGCTGCTCACGAAGACTCCGCCGTAGCTCTTATCGTTGATGACTCCGGCATACATCGTCTGCGGAGACCGTGCATCGACCAGCAGGGCCGTGACCTGGCGCTGCGAAAACCCGCTGTTGGATGCCTCAAATCCTGTCCCGCCGTCTTCGCTCGCCAGCACTCCGCTGCGATCCGTC
Organism: Acidobacteriaceae bacterium; assembly: GCA_050011735.1. GTDB lineage: Bacteria > Acidobacteriota > Terriglobia > Terriglobales > Acidobacteriaceae > Palsa-343. The sequence goes on from JBEKIN010000050.1 coordinate 2,272, forward strand.
GCCAGCAGCACGTGCTTCGGATTGCGCGGATCGACATAGACATCGTTGACGATCACGTCGGGGCCGGTGGTGCGCATCCAGTTCTCACCCCCATCCTGGGTCTTGTACAGTCCCTCGGTGGTTCCCGCGTACACCGTATTGCGGTCCGCCGGGTCCATGCGCAGAGAGCGCGTGCGCCGTGCGGTGGACGGTATGCCCTGCACTTTGCGGAATTCGTATCCGAAATTCTCGCTCTTGTAGATTCCCGAGCACGCGCTCAGAAACATCACGCTCGGCCGCGAGGGGTCCACGATCATCGAGAAAACATCCGAGTCGTCGATCACGCCCTCGTGGATGTTGTTCCAGTGCGCCCCGCCGTCGTTGGTCTTCCAGGGCAGGTGCCACGTGCCCGCATAGATGATTTCCGGATCGTAGGGGTCGATGGCGACCGATTCCACCTCGTGAATCTCGCTGCCGCTGGGCGGGCTGATCTCGCTCCAGTGCTGGCCCCTGTCCGCACTGCGGTAAACCCCGCTCAGCGTGCCCGCTATCAGCAACTGCGGATTCGCAGCCGCCTGGGCCAGCGCCCGCACCGACTGGCCGCGCATGTCCGCAACCTCGGTCCACGTTTTTCCCTGGTCGTGGCTGATGTAAATGCCGCCGTCGGAGTGACCCAGCACCCACACACCGGCATAGAGCGTGTGCGGATCGGTGCGATCGACCACCAGGCTGTCCACCACCAGATCGTCTCTGCTCCCCAGCTTCGCCAGCCTTTCCCATGACGAGCCCCCGTCGGAGGAGACGTAGATCCAGCTATCGGTCGTTCCCAGGTAGATCCGGTCCGGATCGAGCGCGCTGAAGGCGAACCGCCGCGCATCGCCGCCGTCAGGACCCGTGGGAGACCAGGGGGAATTCGCAGCCAGAGCCGGCGAACCGCACAGAAGCGGCAGGAAGGCGGCGAAAGCCGCCAGATAAAGTCGAAAACGCATCGAATGCATTATTCCCATTTTTGCGGATGCGGGAATCCCGCGAATCGCTCCAGCCGCGAAAGCCGCTTTAGGTCATGCTAGCGGTTTTCGCGGAAATCCGAGCTTCCATCGCCGATTCGCGTCTCGAAAAATTGCACCGGGAACAGGGCGGCCCAAAATCGCTCCGGAATCCCCTTGCTGTGATGACAAAAAACAGGGCCGGCCGGAATTCCGGTCAGCCCTGTCCTGTTCAGGCGCGCTCAGTTTACTGAGCTGCTGCGGGCTTTTTCGCCGCCGCCTTGTGATGGTGGTGCACCACCGGAGCCGTCCGAGGCTGGGCCTTGACGGCGTTCTCGTCGACAGGCGTCGTGCTCGGCACGTCGTTGTCGAAGGTTGCGCCCGCCGGAACCAGGTAATTCTCCACCTCGTTCTGGCCGTTAGTGCCCGTCCTCACCTGGATGCGGCTGGCGTCGATGCCTTTCTCCGTTACCAGGTAGGCCTTGGTGTTCACCGCGCGCTGCGCCGCCAGTTGCTCGGCGGTTACTGCGTGCGCGCGCTGGTATTTCGTCTTCGGTGCCGGCACGGGCGCCGAGTTGCCGACCACCACCACAGAGGCATCCGCCTTCTGCTGAGCGTTCAGCCCCACGTCATCCAGGCAAGCCTTGGCTTCGTTGTCGACACGCGCCGGACGCCGCTTGTCCTTATCGAACTGGATCGAGCATAGCGTCTGCGTCTTCGGTGCCGGCGGCGGCGGCGGCGCTTCCACATTGACCGTGGTCGTCGCTGAAGCCGTCTGGCCCTTGTCGTCCTGCACCGTGCCCGTCACCGTAATCGTTCCCGACGGCGCTCCCGTGGTCGACAGCGTCGCGGTGTTGCCGGTTCCGTTGATCGAACCTGCCGAAGCCGAATAGCTGTACGTCAGCGGACGGCTTTGCGGGCTCACCCCGTTGCACGTAATCGTCGAGCTCGCGCCCGGCTGTACCGTGGTTGGGTTCGCGCTGCAGCTGATGGTCGGAGGCTCGAACTGCTTCACCGTAAACTGCGCGGTGCAGTCGGCGGACTGGCCGACCTTCACGCCCTCGGTCACATGTCCGGTGACCGTATAACTGCCGGGCTGCAGGCTGCCGGTATCGATAGTGGAGGTGGGACTCGTCCCGCCCACCGTCAGACCCTGCCCGCTCCAGCTATACACGGGCGTCTTCTTCGGATTCAGATTTGTCGCCGTTCCCGTAACCGTGACCTGCTCGCCCGGGAACACCGATGCCGGATTGATCCCGCAGGCATACTGCACCGGCGGCGGAGGGGCGATGCTGCCGAAGTGGAACAGCAATCCTGTGCTCAGTCGAACCGCGCTAACGTTGGCGCGGCCCCCGTTTCCCTCCTCGTAGCCAAAGTCCGCATGCCAATATTCATAATCCGCCTGGAAAATCCGCCATGCGATGCGATGTCCCCCAAAGGGCAGGTCGTAATCCATCCCTCCTCCGGCGGTCAGCGCCGGACCCCAGGTATAGCCGTGCTTCGGCTGTAGGCCTGGACCGGAAACGTTGGGCCCTCCGAGGCGAACACCTCCCGCCAGCCCATGAACAAATACCGCCATGCCTTCGGTCGGGTAGCGGAAGATGACTCCAGCCTGCGCCGTCTGCGCTCCGTCGTTCGCGCCGTTCGGATGGTTGGCGTATTCAACCTGCCCGCCCACATAGCGGTTGAAGTAGTAAGCGAAACTGCCGATCGCGCCGTAGTTGATGGACGAGTAATCGAGAGGCGTATTCGTCCCACCTGCCTCGGGTGTGTCCACCGTCCCATGAGGGGCCACATACGAATACCCGGTGAACACGTCGATACGGGATGCATACTGATCCGCCGTGGCAGCGGACGTTGCTGACGAAGATTGGCCCAGGACCACCGATGCTCCAGGCAGCATGGCGCACCCGGCGAGCAGGATTCGGCCCCAATAGCTGAACGGACGAAAATGCATGCGTCTAATCCTCCGCAAATCAAACTCACTGATTGCTGAAAAAAAACCTCTGCAAAACCCGAGCCACCTTCTCACAAATCCGGAGTGGCTGCCGGGGAGGGAGCCGGACAAAAACTTCCGCAACGAACAAGGGCAAACGGCAAAGAAGTGACCACAGGAACAACTTGCTTAAGAATGCAATTATTTCAATCGGTTGCCCGATGCGAGCAGCAAAATTTCCGACAGTATCATCATGGTTAACCCGTGCTGTCGCTCCAGCGTGAGCGGGTAAACAAAATCTTTCATGTTGTGGGGGAAATCACGGCCGCTTTCAGGCCGCGGGGGGTTCCTGTTGCATACAAAGATACTAAAACCCCACGCCTATTGCAAGTTCAGAACACGCTTCAGGCTTCCGTGCTCGTGCTGAATCTTCTCCTGCAGAAGTGTGATCGCGTACAGCAGTTGCTCCGGACGCGGCGGGCACCCCGGCACATACACATCGACCGGGATCACCTGATTCACACCCTGCACCAGGGCGTAATTGTTGAACACGCCCCCTGACGTAGCACACGCGCCCATGGAAATCACCCACTTCGGTTCGGGCATCTGGTCATAGAGGCGCCGGATCACCGGTGCCATCTTCCAGGAAACCCGCCCCGCAATCACCATCAGGTCCGACTGCCGCGGAGACGGGCGAAACACCTCCATGCCAAAGCGGGCCAAATCGAATCGAGACGCGCCCATCGACATCATCTCGATGGCGCAGCAGGCCAGACCAAAGGTCATCGGCCATATCGAGCTCTTGCGGACCCAGTTGATCGCCGCATCCACCGTGGTTAGAAATATGCCGTCCGGCTGCTCGTAGCCGTAGCTCGCCTCCAGAACTTTCTCGCGGTTCTTCGCGCTGCTTTCCAGCGTCCCGAACAGCCGCCGATCCCGCAACGTCTCCGTCATATTTCCACTATATCCAACCTTGAGCGCGGAATCAGTACTTGTGGGCGCTTCCCGATCTTCCCCCTCCCGCATAGGGAAACGCGCTTCAAACCGGCGCGCCATCGTCCCATCGGCCAACAGCATCCGTTTCCGGCCCTGAAATCGCGGCACTTTGCTTCGAGAATCTCGCTTGGCCTCCGCCCCCGATCCCGCCCACCTTTGAATTTCTCTGTTTTCGATTTGCCAAAAATATGTAAAAGTGAGTTCCAGGTATTTCCGGATCACGCTCGTTCCCAATCCATTCAGGCGTCGGCAATAATCGGCCCGCGCCTCACCGGTCACCCCGTCGTGACATATTTCCGTCGCTCGCCAGCGGAGTTATATGCACCCTCGTCGTCTGATTCGGTTGCTTTGCCTCGTCCCTCTCGGTTGCGCCTCTGCCGCGCTGGCCCAAACACCCGCCGCTCCCGTGGTCTCCGCCGGCGATAACGCCTGGATGCTCACCAGCGCCGCGCTGGTGCTCATGATGACCGGCCCTGGCCTCGCCCTCTTCTATGGCGGTCTCGTCCGCCGCAAGAACGTCCTCTCCACCATGATGCAGAGCTTCGCCATGATGTGCATCATCACCGTGCTCTGGGCGCTGGTCAGCTACAGCCTGGCTTTCGGCACCGGCAATGCTTTCATCGGCGGCCTGCATAACGCCTTCATGCACGGCGTCGGCCTCGCGCCCGATCCCGATTACGGACCCACCGTCCCCGCGCAGACCTACATGATCTACCAGCTCATGTTCGCCATCATTACGCCGGCGCTCATCACCGGAGCCTTCGCCGAGCGGATGAAATTCAGCGCCATGTGCCTGTTCCTTACTCTCTGGGCCATCGTCGTCTATTCGCCCATGGCGCACATGGTCTGGGGCAAAGGCGGATTCCTCAACGCCTCTCTCGGCGGCAAGATTCCCTGCCTCGACTTTGCCGGCGGCACCGTGGTTCACGTCACCTCCGGCGTCTCGGCGCTGGTCTGCGCGCTCTATCTCGGCAAACGCGTCGGCTATCCCAAAGAACCGTCCCCGCCACACTCCGTCGTCCTCAGCTTCATCGGAGCCTGCCTGCTGTGGGTGGGCTGGTTCGGCTTCAACGCCGGCTCCGCCGTCAACGCCAGCGGCCTCGCTACCAGCGCATTCGTCAACACCCACTTCGCTACCGCCGCCGCGGCCATCGGCTGGAGCGTCGCCGAGTGGATTCGTAACGGCAAGCCCAGCGCTCTCGGCGCCATTTCCGGCGCGGTCGCCGGACTCGTCGCCATCACCCCTGCTTCCGGTTTCGTGCAGCCCATGTCGGCCCTCGTCATCGGAGTGGTCGCCGGCGTCGTTTGCTTCCTCATGGTCACCACCGTCAAAGGCTGGTTCGGCTACGACGATTCCCTCGACGCCTTCGGCGTGCATGGCGCAGGCGGCAGCGTCGGCGCCATCCTCACCGGCGTCTTCGCCTCCAGCGCCATCAATCCCGTTTACGGCGCGGGAAAACCCACAGGCGGAATCGAGGGCAACTGGCATCAGGTGCTCAATCAGTTCATCGGCGTCGCCATCGCCTGGGTGCTCTCCATCGTCGGCACGCTCATCCTGCTCAAGATCGTCGACATGGTGATTGGCCTGCGCGTTACCCGCGACGACGAGATCGAAGGTTTGGACATTACCCAGCACGGCGAAGAAGGCTACGATTTCGGTTCGTAATCAACCACGTATACTCAGAATTCAGCCAGGACTCGAGCGCTCAATGCAAAAGATCGAAGCTGTCATTCAACCATCCAAGCTGGACGCAGTGAAGGACGCCCTGCTCGAAGCGGGCATCGAAGGCATGACCATCCTCGAGGCCCGCGGTCACGGCCGCCAGAAGGGTCACACCGAGTTCTATCGCGGCCGCGAATACACCGTCGACCTCTTGCCCAAAATCAAAATCGAGATGGTGGTCCGCGACGAAATGGCCGACAAGGCCATCCAGGCCATCCTCTCTTCGGCGCGCACCGGCAAAATCGGCGACGGCAAAATCTTCGTCTCCAAAATCGACGACGCCATTCGCATCCGCAACGACGAGCGCGGCCCTTCCGCACTCTGATTTTTGGCCCGCGGCGGTTTCGCTCCGCTCGGCATCGCAGCTTCGGCGCTACTCGCCTTCTTTTTGCAACGGGCCGTTTTGTCGTTGGCGGGTTTCATGCGGCATCGCCCTTACGGCCTGCCGCAAACCTGAACGCTGAACCCTGTACGCTGATCGCTTTTTCATGATCACTGAGCCGCCCACTCTCACGCGTCTGCGCAGTCGCTATCAGGACGACTCCACCCAGCTGCGTCAGAGCTTCGAGCGCAACGGCGACGGTTCCGCCGTGATTCGCCGCCGCTCCCAAATCGTCGGTACGCTGCTGCGCCAGCTTTGGGAACACGTCGCTCCCACCGCGCCGCAGGACGACATCGCCCTGGTGGCCACCGGCGGTTTCGGACGCCGCGAGCTTTTTCCCTGCTCCGACGTCGATGTGCTCTTCCTCTGCGCCAACGAAAAGGTCGAGCCCGCCTGGCGCGACCAGATCCGCGCCTGCACCCAGGCCATGTGGGACATCGGCCTGCGCGCCAGCCCCGTCACCCGCACCCTCAAGGAGACCGAGCGCGTCCACCCCGACAACCTCGAATTCACCGTCTCCCTGCTCGACCGCCGCTACCTCACCGGCAGCCGCGCCCTCTACGCCAAATTCGAAACCGAGCTGCTGCCCTCCGTCATCCTGCGCGAGTGGGACACCGTCGTCCAGAACCTCGCCGAAATGGCCCGCGCTCGTCATGCCAAATACGGCGACACCATCTTCCACGTCGAGCCCAACGTCAAGGAGACCCCAGGCGGCTTGCGCGACTACCACCTCGCGCAGTGGCTGACGCTGCTCAATTCCATCCAGGCGAACAAGGCCTGGCCTCGTTCCGCTGCCGACGATTTCTACGGCACCCACGACGAACCCGAATCCGCCTACGACTTTCTTTCCGCTGTCCGATGTTTCCTCCATTACCGCTCCGGCCGCGACGACAACACTCTCGACTGGCACGCCCAGGATGAAGCCGCCGAGCGCTCCATCGGTCTCGAAACCCGCGGCACTTCCGATCCGGCTTACTGGATGCGCACCTGGTATCGTCAGGCCCGCACCGTTTATCGCCGCGCCTCGCTGCTCATCGATGCCGTCCCGCCGCCGCGCCGCTCCTTCTACAAACAATTCCGGCGCAAGCGCGTTCCCGTCGCCGGAACCGACTTCTTCCTCGATGATGGCCGGCTCGATCTCGCCGAAGGCGCGACGGTCAACGACGCCGACAGCGTGCTCCAGATTTTCGGCCTCATGGCCAGGCACGGCTACCGTCTCAGCTTTGCCGCGGAAGACCGCATCGCCGACGCGCTTCCCATCCTCGCCGTGCAGATGCCCGAAGGACCCTTCCTGTGGAACTGCCTGCGCGAAGTGCTGCTCGGTCCCTGGGCTGCGCACGCGCTGCGCACCATGCACGCGCTCGGCATCCTCGAGCTCATCATCCCCGAGTTTCACGGCATCGAGTCGCTCGTCATCCGCGATACCTGGCACCGCTATACCGTCGACGAGCACACCTTTCATGTCATCGACAACGTCCACCACCTGCGCCAGCCGCAGCATGAGTGGGAAAAACGCCTCGCCGGCCTGCTTCCCGAAATCGATCGCCTCGACCTCTTCTTCCTCGCGCTGCTCATGCACGACACCGGCAAGGCGCGCCGCAGCGGAAATCACGCCAGCAACAGCGTCGAGCTCAGCGAAAGCCTCTTCTCGCGCCTCGAACTCGACGCCGAAGAGCGCGAAACCGTCCGCCGCGTGATCCACAACCATCTGGAAATGTCGGCCGCCATGCGCCGCGACATCTTCGACGCGGAAACCATTCGCGCCTTCGCGGAAAAAGTCGCAACCCAGCCGCAGCTCAAGATGCTCACCCTGATGACCTACGCCGACATCCGCGCCGTCTCGCCCGAAGCGCTCACGCCGTGGAAAGCCGAGAGCCTGTGGCAGCTCTACATGAGCGCGTCGAACTTCCTCGACCGCAGCGTCGATGAGATTCGCTACCATGCATCCGCCGACCCCGCCTTCTTCAGCCGCATCGTCGCGCTCATCCCCGCTGTCACCCCTGGCGGCGCGTCATCCCAGACGCCGGTTCCCACCGACGAACTGCGCAGCTTCCTCGAAGGCTTGCCGCAGCGTTATCTCAGCATTCGCGCGCCGGAACAGATCGCCGCGCATTTCCGTATGGCCATGGATCTCCGCGAGGACAAGGTGCAACTCGCGTACCGCGCTCTGCGCCAGGTGAACGAGATCACCCTGGTCACCCCCGACCGCCCCGGCCTGTTTGCCGATATGGCTGGTGTCCTGTCGGCATGGGGCATGAACATCGTCAAGGCCGACGCTTTCTCCAACGCCGCCGGCATCATCGTCGACACCTTTCAGTTCACCGATACCTACCGCACGCTCGAGCTCAACGCCTCGGAGATCGACCGCTTTCTCGAGAGCATCCGCGACGCGGTGAAGCACAAGGTCTCAGTCGAAGAGTTGCTGCGAGCGCGGAAGCTGAAGCCGGCGCGGCCGAAGGTGACGGTGGAAACGCGGCTGGAATTCGACAACGAAGCGTCGTCGCACAGCACCCTGGTGCAGATCGTCACCCAGGATACGCCCGGGCTGCTGCGCGAGATCGCCCTCAGCCTCGCCTCCTGCGGCTGCAACATCGAGGTGGCGCTGATCGACACGGAAGGCGAAGCAGCCATCGACGTTTTCTATCTCACCTCGTCGGGCCACAAGCTCGACGAATCGGCCCAGGCCTCGCTCAGCGCCTCGCTCGTGCATCGGCTGGCGCAACTGCGGCAGTGATGGCCGCGGCTTCAGCCAAAGTTGCGCGCCTGCTTCCAGAACTCCGGCCACGGCAGGCGCGGCGGCCCGCAAACAAAAATGTCTGGATGATCCCGGTTCTCCTCATTCTCCACGCCGAGTGCGTTCCGCACATGCCCCGCCAGCCTGCATCCGGTAAAGCGAGCGTCCGCTCCCTCCTGCGAGAAGCCAAGCACGATCATTGTTGAGGGCGGCGGCTCCGGATAACCGCGCAGCCACGCCGAGTTGGTCCGGCTGATCGGTGCGGGCAGACCGTACGTCGGCCCCAGAATCTCCACGGCTCCTGCCTCGCCATAATTCCCGACGAAGATGCCGGCGTTCGCCTGGCTGTCCGGCGGCAGCGAGTCACGAATGGCCACGACCGTCTGCAGCATCTCCGGCCAGCCGATCTCCTCGCGCAGGTCTCCGTTGTTCTTCAGTGCGAACCGCATCAGCGGCCCACTCGGCGCCAGCGGCAGAATGATGGCCGCCATGAACAGCCCGCACACCGCCAGCGCGGTAAAGAAAACCCCTTCCACGGTCCACCGCCAACCCCGGCTCAGCCGCCCCATCCACCGCTCTCCCGCAACCGCGCCCATCGCTATCAGCATGGGATACGCTGCCGCCATGTAGTAATGCCGCCCCTTCCCGAAAAAGAAGAGCGCCAGCGGGATCGCATACATCCACGCCAGCGTTCGATAGCGCCGGCTCAGGAAGTACGCCACCAGCCCGCCGACCCACACCGGCGCCGACGCCAGATCGGTACAGAGCCAGAATTGCCCGCGCAGGAATCCACGCGCGCGGCCTTCGGCAACGTCGCGGGCATGGATCGACTTCAGGAACGTGTAGGAGATGAAATCGTGGTGCGCCAGCCACACCAGATTCGGGAGAAAAATCAGAAAGGCGAGGCCGGTCGCAGCCACGAAGTACCAGCTCGCCAGATACCGCCGCGCCGGCGTCAGCAGAAATCCACCCAGCACGCCCGCAAGGTAGAACACAATCGCATACTTGGTCATCAGACCTACGCCCGCCACCGCGCCCACGGCCAGCCACCATCGTGGATTCTCCGACCGCAGCAGCCGAATCACGAAATAAGCAATCAGCACCCACCACAGGAAATCGAAGCTGGTGTACTGGAACTCCGTTCCGTTGAATAACGGCAACGGCGCAAGCGCCACGCACAGCACCGCCGTCACCTGAGCAAGCCGGCCGCCGCCCAATGCCCGCGCCATCAGGCCGGTCACCACCAGCGCCACCGCCTGCGCGATCACTGAGAAGAGTCGCAGGCCCTCCAGCGACACTCCGAAAATCCCCAGAAGAATCCGCTCCAGGAACGGCGTCAGCGGTGGATACGCCACAAAACCCCAGTCCAGATGGCGCGCATCGCTCAGAAACTGCAACTCGTCGCGGTGAAACCCATAGCGCTGGTTGCTGAGCAGATGAACAACCGCCACCGCCGTGGCCATGCCAATCAGCGCGATGCTGTCCCCCCGCCTCCTCCTCTCCGTCGCGTGCATCGGTTCCTGTGCTGTCGCCATGCCGCTCCTCGTCTCCTCCTCCACGCTCACGCTGGAGCGTCGGTTCCTTTCCGGCTCGCAGTTCGCCCCGCGCTCTTTCGTCACTTCCTTGCAGCGGCAAAGAGAGTTTCGCGCTGGAGTTTGGAGTTTAGGACATTTCCCCGACCCGCGCCCACGCGAGATCCGGGATCGACAGCGGCGTCGAAGGAGGAATCCTGTGCTGAAGCGCGTTTTGAAGTTGCTGGTGGTTGCCGGCATGGCTGTGGGCATGGCATGGGCTGCCGAGAATCCCTTCATCGGCGAGTGGAAGCTCGACCCATCGATGACCAGAATGCCCGACGAGATGAAGATTGAGAGCAAGGGCGGCAACACGTACTCCTTCAATTTTGCCGGCACCCCCGAAACCATCGTGACCGATGGCGCCGATCAGCCGGGCATCGTAGGAACCACGCTTTCGGTGAAGGCTGAAGCGCCCGACACCTGGATCGTCGAGCGCAGGAAAAATGGCCAGCTGCTCCTCAGAGGCACCTGGAAACTCGCGAAGGACGGCAGTACGCTCACCGACCTCTACCGCGAGTTCGAGCCCGGCGGCTCCACGTTCAGCATGGATTATGTCTACCAGCGCAGCGGTGGAGGGTCTGGCTTCGCGGCGGACTGGAAGAGCATCCGCGAGACGATGAACTCGCCTTATGTTCTGCAGGTGAAGGCGTACCAGGGCGACGGTCTCTCTTTCATCGTCAGCAATCCCGCTCAGCAGGAGACGAAAAACGTGAAGTTCGACGGCAAGGACTATCCCCAGGGACCGGACGCCGGCTCTTCCTCTTCGATCCGGCCGGTGGACGAGCACACCCTGGAGATGACGGACAAATACCGAGGAAAGGTCACGAATACCTCCAGGCTCCAGGCTCCAAGCTCCGGGCTCCAGGCCACCGGCTACAGGCTACAGGCTACAGGCTGCCTCTTATCAAACACTTCCGTATCGACGCAAAACAACCCGCCTGTTTTCACACACTTGTATTTCAAAGAAGGGGTAGGGGCCCAACCCTAAACTCCAAACTCTAAACTCTAAACTCGAGGCACTCCGCAGCGGGAGAAAGCGATTCCGAGTACCCTTTTGACATATGGAGAAGAACACCGCAGCGAGCAAAGCCGGCTCGGCGGGAAGCCCAGGGTCGCGCAAGGCGGATCCGGCGTTCTACTCGCAGATGCGCCGGCACGCGCTGGAAATGCGGCTGCCCAGTATCGCGCGCAACGCGGTGCAGATCGTGCTGATGGACTGGCACGTGGACCGCGGAACGGTGACCGTGCTGGCCTCAGCGGATGGTGCGGCGAGCCTCTATCTGAGCAGCGGCGGCGGTTACGTCGGCGGAAGCGAAAAATTTCCCTCGATTCGCGCAGCGGCGCTGCACGCGGTCGCGGTGGCCACCAGCCTGCAAAACCACTTCGACCCGACCGAGACCAGCCCGCTGCCGACGCTGGGCGATGTGACGTTCTACATCACCACCGGCACAGGGGTGAGCAGAGCGGTTGCGCCGGAGGCGAAGCTGCGCGCGGGCAGCGATCCGCTGGCGGCGTTGGGCGGAGCGATGCAGAAGATCGTGACGGAGTACCGGCTGAAGTTTCAAAAGCCGACCGCGAAGGCGGAGCCGCAGTAGCGTCGCGCTCCGGATTGGTCCCTTTAAATTGACGCCACCGCTATTTGGGAGCGGCTGCGGGTGCCGCGGCTGCAGGCGCCACGGTGTCGAGATGGTACTGGCTGAAGAACTTCCAGGAGCCCTCGTTCACCTGGTCCTGGACGTTCCAGTACGTGCCAGAGGAGTTGGGAATGATTTTGAGTTCGAACGGGAAGCCTGCTTTGACGAAGGCGTCATGTTCATTGCTCAGCATTCTCAGAGGATGGTCGCCATCCTGATCGCCAACCCAGTCCTCGAAGGGCTCCTTGCGCGGAGCGTGGGCGAAAAGCGAGTAGTTGGTGGGATCCAAAATGGCGGCGTGGACCGCGGTCGCGGCCCAGAAATTCGAATCGTAGATGCCCAGAGCCGTGGCGTAGACGCCTCCACCGAGCAAACCGAAGAGGTAGATGCGGCTGCGATCGATGGGATGTATCTTGGCCACCTCATCGACGACGGCGTGGAGAAAGGGAGGGCCATCGACCTGGGAGTTCCACATGGTGTTGTGGAGGGACTCGGGAGCGATCAGGATGAAATCGCGGAGGGAGGCAAGGGCTTTCCAGCTTCCCACCACGTCGCTTGCCCAGCCACCCTGATCGTGGAGCGCCACGACGACAGGCAGCGGCGTGTTGGGATCGGCAGCGGAGGGAATCTGATAGCTGTAGTCTCGCTTCTGGCCTTCGAAGGTGAAGGAGCCGTGCTCGACTTTGTCTTTGCCTTTGGCTGAGGCGGGGAGAGCAGCGAGAAGGCTGAGGAGCAAGCAGGAAAGAAAAATGGGACCGCGGTTCATGATGTCGGGCTCCGGATTCGTTGGTTCGGAAGACATCTTAGCAAAGCGTGCCGGCGAAATTCAGTGATCGCGGACGGGGGATGAAACAGCAGGGAGCGGGAAGACGCAGGGGCCGTTACAATCCAGGACGAGGGATCAGGGCAGGGGATGGTGAATCTTTTCCGCAGAAAACGCGAGGACGAGGGCCGCGGACGGCCGACGCTGCTGACAGGACCGAGGATTCCGCGGCACTCGAGCGGCTGGGAGGCGCTGCTGAAGCACCTGCGCGCCGAGAATGGGCTGCGGGTGCTGGACATCGGGCCGACGTCGCCGCAGAACATCAATTTTCTGACGGAAATGGGACACAGCGTGTACATGGCGGACGTGGTGCATGAGTCGCTGCGGGACGAATGGCAGCTGCCGCCTGCGGAAGAGGGCGAGCCGCCGCGCTTCGATGAGGCGGGATTTTTTGAGCAGAATCTGAACTTTCACGGGCGGCAGTTCGATGTGGTGCTGCTGTGGGCGACGCTCGATTACATTCCGGACGGGCTAATTGGGCCGCTGGTGTCGCATCTGAAGGATGCGACGCTGAAGGATGGGAAGGTGCTGGCGATTTTTCACTCGAAGCCGACGGGGCCGTTTACGACGTTCTGCCGGTATCACCTGACGGCGGTGCCGGAGATCGAGATGCAGGAGACGGAGCCGTATCCGGTGCTGCGCGTATATACGAACCGCAGGATCGAGCAGCTGTTCAGGGGATGGGCCGGGTTCAAGTTTTTCCTGGCCAAGGACAATTTGTACGAAGTGATTGTGACGCGGTGAGGAACGCCGTCGAGGATCGCGCGCTACTGATCGAGCGGAGCTGAGGGTGTGGCGTAGTAGCCAGGGCGGTAGCGCAGGGTGTACGACGGGTTCGATTTAAGCGTGACCTGGATGCGGCGGAAGTCAGTCTGGCTGCGGCGCTGCGCGGGGTAATAGCCAATCAAATACTGGGTGCGCAGGTCTTCAGAGATTCTTCTAAAGGCGCCGGAGATGTCTCCGAACTCGGCGTAGTAGAACTTGCCGCCGGTTTCCTGGGAGAGCGTGATGAGGGCGTGTTCGCCGCCCGTGTCGCGGCCTGCGTCGTTGAGGATGGGAAGGTCGATGAGGCTGTAGACCATAACTTCGTCGCGGATGGCCTGATCGAGCGCCTGCTGGTAGTCGACGCCTTTGACGGTGTTGCCGCCATCGGAAATGACGACCAGAACTTTGCGGCCGGAGCGCGGGGCGAGGTTTTGCGCCGACAGGTAGATGGCGTCATAGAGCGCGGTAGCAGGACCAAGGTCGAGGTTGCTGAGTCCCCAGTCAAGATGGTGGATGTCGGCGGTGAAGGGGACCACTTCGCGCACGCTGGAGTTGAAGTCGATGAGGTCGAGGCGATCGACGGGACGAAGCAGCGCGCGCATGAAGTCGTGGGCGGCGCGGGTTTCGATGTCGAGGTCTTTGCGAACGGAGCCGCTGGTGTCGATGGCGAGGACGAGGGAGAGCGGCATGTCGGTCTGGCGTTCGAAGTAGGAGATTTTTTGGGGCACGCCGTCTTCGGAGAGGTTGAAGTCGTCCTGTTTGAGGCCGCCGATGGGTGCGCCAGCGGAGTCGGTGACGTTGACGAAGACGTTCACGAGGCGAACTTTTACGTGATAGGTGGGGGTGTTGGAGTTGGGCGGTTCCTGAGGGACTGCGGGCGCGCAAAGGGCGAGCAGCGTGGCGAAAATCGCGAAGCGGCGCCGGAGGGATTTCAACGGGCACGCTCCAGCTTGCGGGGCTTCACGGTTTTGGGGCTGGCCTTCTTTGGTGCGGGCTTTTTCGAGAGCGGAGTCGCTGCTGGCTTGTGCGGCTTCGCGGAGTGAGGAGTGAGCGCGGGCGGAAACGGATCGCCCTGTGCCCAGACGGCTCCGTCCTCGAAAAACTCCTGCTTCCAGATGGGCACGGTTTGCTTGAGGGTGTCGATGAGCCAGCGGCAAGCGTCGAAGGCGGCGGCGCGGTGCGCGGAGGAGACGGCAATGACGACGCTGGTCTCGCCGATGTCGAGGCGGCCGAGGCGATGGACGATGGCGAGGTCGCGGATGGGATAGTCGGCGAAGGCCTGAGCGGCGAGGCGGTGCATCTGCGCGAGGGCCATTTCTTCATAGGCCTCGTAGAAAAGATGGAGGGTGCGGCGGCCACGCGAGTTGTTGCGGACGATGCCATCGAAGAGGACGACGGCTCCGTCTTCGCCGCGCTTGAGAAAGCGGGTAATGGCGGACGGATCGATGGAGTAGTGGGTGAGCGCGATGGTGGGAGTGGAGGCCAGCTGTGCGGCTGGTTTCGCCTTTCCTGAGCCGCCGCTGACGGGCGGAAGCAGGGCGACTTCGTCGCCATCTGTGAGAGGATGCGCGGCCGAAACGTATTCCTGGTTGACGGCGACGGCGATGGAGGACCATGGGGCCGCATTGGCCGGGGTGAGTGCGCGGCAGCGTTCGAGGAGATCGCGAACCGTGGCGCCGGCAGGGAGTTCGAGGGAACCGGCGAGGTTCGGGAGGTGATCGCGGAGAAGGCCGAAAGCGAGAAGGGTGACGCGCATGCGTTTTTATTATCTGTGAAGCGCAAGGGATTGGACGGATGGAACCGGCAATAGACAACAGCCTGCAGCTGGTAAGCAGGTAACGGGTATCCGCGACCTCAGGATGACGACCGCGGGTCGATGTGGGACACTTGCTGCGAATGAGAAACGCGCCAAAACGTCCGCGGCGCGGTGGCGGAAGCGAGGAGGGACATGAGCTACATCGACAAGACGCTGGTTCCCGGGGAAAAGGTGGTTTACACGACGCGGCTGCACTGGATCGTGATGCTGGGGAACATTTTCGGAGCGTGCGTGCTGTGGGCGATCGGCGTTTACTTGCTGTACTACGCGTATGCACACCCGGAAATGGAGGCTACGAGCCGGCACATCGCGGAATACGGCGGGGCTGCGCTGCTGGTTTGCGGGCTCATCGTGGTGCTGGCGGGGAGCATTCGGCGGAACGCGACGGAGATGGCGGTGACAACGCGGCGGGTGGTGATCAAGACAGGCTTGGCGAGCCGACGAACGATCGAGATGCTGCTGAATAAGGTGGAGACGATCGAGGTGAGCGAGCCGGGAATGGGGCGGGTGCTGGGTTACGGATCGATCACCATGATCGGGACGGGCGGAACTTCGGAGGGGTTTCACAAGATAGCGCATCCGCTGGAATTTCGAAGCGAGGCGCAGCAGCAGATTGAGAAGCTGATGCCAGGCGATACGGCAGGGCCAGCGGTTGCGCGACAATAGGCAGTGATGGAATTTGTCGACCTGACGGCGCAGTACCGGCACATCCAGCCGCGCGTGGATGCGCGCATCCGGAAAGTTCTCGAGCACCAGCGCTTCATTCTGGGTCCGGAAGTCGCGGAACTGGAAGAGCGGCTCGCTGCGCGGGTGGGCGCTCGGCACTGCGTCGGCTGCGCGAGTGGAACCGATGCGCTGTTGATGGCGCTGATGGCGCTGGAGATCGGCGCGCGTGACGAGGTGATCACCACGCCGTTCACGTTTTTTGCGACGGGAGAGATGATCACGCTCGCCGGAGCGCGGCCGGTATTTGTCGACATTGAGCCGGTCGGGTACAACCTCGATCCGGAGAAAATCGAAGCCGCGATTACGCCACGCACAAAGGCGATTCTGCCGGTGAGTTTGTATGGGCAGACGGCGGAGAT
>JBEKIN010000051.1:0-18140 GCA_050011735.1 Acidobacteriaceae bacterium
CCAGCTCGGCCACGTGTGTATCAAACTCAGCCGAGTTACAACTGACGATTCCTCAATCAACAAAGGCCGAAGCGGCCGAGTTTGTTACAAACGAGGCCGCGTCTGTATCAAACTCGGCCGCGTCCAAACTAATAGACGCCCGGACAGTTAACTGTTGTCGAGCTCGACAACAAAACCGAACCCCTATGCAATCAATCACCGGACCGCAGAAGGGGGGTAGGGGGGTGGGGGGTACACAGTACTTTTGTCCCCTTCCGATCCAGCAGCTCCAGGCTCCCAGCTCCCAGCTCCGGGCTCCCAGCTCCGGGCTCCGGGCTATGATTCAATGAGCTCGAAGGACAACCACCATGCTCAAGTTTCTTCTCGGATTTGTAGTAGCCGCTGTTCTCGTTCTCGCCGTTGGCTTCTGCTATGTGCGCTTCGGCTTCGTGAACCCGCGCGCCGACCAGCCTGTCGGCCGGCTCGAAAGCAGCATCGCGATGCCGGCCCTCGATGCCGCCGTCGATCGCCGCGCCCCCGAAACGCAGAACCCGCTCCAGCCCACCGATGCCAACCTCATCGCCGGAATGAAAACCTATCAATCGAATTGCGCCGGCTGCCATGGCGACACGCTACACCCCCACACCGCCTTCGGCGACTCCTTCTATCCGCGCGTCCCTCAGTTCGCCGAAGACGCGCCCGACATGCCGGAAAACCAAAACTTCTTCATCATCCAGCACGGTGTTCGCCTCAGCGGAATGCCCGCATGGAACTCCATGCTCAGCGAACAGCAGATCTGGCAGGTCACCACCTTCCTGAGCCACATGGATAAATTGCCTGCCCAGGTCTCCGAGCAATGGAAGACCGCAGCCGCGCCTCCGGGCGCCAACCCCGACGCATCCCAACCAGCATCAACGGCCAGGAAGGGCATGAGCATGCCCATGCACTGATCCACCGTCCCGGATGATGCATTCACGAGCGTCTCGCAACTGACCCATTTTCAATCACTTAATTTCGGAGGTGAACCCGAACACACCTGAAATCACACACTTAACAAATCGAGAGGGAGAAGGGGTAGATGCCCTTTGCGTTGCGATTGTGGTAAACGTGTCGAATGCGTGCTCTAGCCGAAAAACTGCGCCTCAGCGAGATTTCGCCTGGCCTGGTCCAGTCGGAGATTCGCGCCATGACTGTCGAGTGCGACCGAGTTGGCGGCGTCAACCTCGCTCAGGGCGTCTGCGATACCGAAGTTCCAGCGCCTGTGGCCGCGCGTGCCGTCGAAGCCATCACCCAGGGCCTCAACATCTACACGCGCCTTGACGGCATCGCGCCGCTGCGCCAGGCCATCGCGGCCAGGCTCGCTCGCCACAACGGCGTCACCGCCGATCCTGACGCGGAAATCCTGGTCACTTCCGGCGCAACTGCGGGTTTCCAGGCCGCATGCATGGCTCTCTTCGATCCTGGCGACGAAGTGATCCTCTTCGAGCCCTTTTATGGCTATCACCTGGGCACGCTGCGCGCTCTGCGCGTGAACGCGATCTCGGTGCCGCTCGCCGAGCCCAAGTGGGCGCTCGACGTCGAAGCTCTGCGCGCCGCCATTACACCGCGCACGCGCGGCATCGTCCTCAACTCGCCCTCAAACCCATGCGGCAAGGTCTTCTCGCGAGCCGAGCTCGAAGCCGTCGCCGCGCTGGCCATCGAGCACGACCTGTTCGTCATCACCGACGAGATCTACGAGTACTTCGTCTTCGACGGCGCGCAGCACATCAGTCTGGCCACGCTGCCGGGGATGGCCGAGCGCACTATTTCCATCTCGGGGTTGTCGAAGACCTTCAGCATCACCGGTTGGCGCATCGGCTATCTGGTAGCGGATCGACGCTGGCTCGGCGCGATCAGCTATTTCCACGACCTGGTCTATGTCTGCGCGCCATCGCCGTTCCAGCACGGAGCCGCAGCAGGCCTCATGCAGCTTCCCGACTCCTTCTATACCGGCCTCGCAACGGAGTACCAGGCTAAGCGCGACATGCTCTGCACGGCTCTCGCCGACGTCGGCCTCACGCCGTCGATTCCGCAGGGCGCCTATTATGTGCTCGCCGATGTTACAAATCTTCCGGGAGCGACAGCCCGCGAGAAGGCCCGCACTCTGCTGCGCAACACCGGCGTCGCAGCCGTGGCCGGAACGGCCTTTTTTGCCGGCGGACGTGGAGAAAACCTGATCCGATTCTGCTTTGCCAAGCGCGACGAAGACCTCGAGCGCGCCTGCGCAATGCTGCGGACCCTTTAGATCGCTAGGCCGCTGTCGCCGTCGCGATGTCGACCAGCGGATAGCCCAGCTTCTTCCACTCGTCGTAGCCGCCACGCAGCGGCCTGACGCGATGGATGCCCATCGCGCGCAGCCGCAGGGCCATTTTGGCCGCGGTCGCTTCGCTGGGACAGGTGCAGAACAGAACAATCTCCTGATCGCGCGGGATGCGGTCGGCTTGTTCGACCAGCTTATCGGGCGTCAGGCTCAGAGCACCGGGTATGGTGCGCGGATCGGGCAGATAGTCGAGCGGATGCCGCAAGTCAACAATGAAGCACGGTTGGCCGGAATCCATGATGCTCTTCAGTTCGCTGGGTTCGATGCGCGACATCCGCAGCGAGCGCAGAAACGCGCGCCGCTGCAGCATCCGCCACACCAGGAAGCCGACGAAGAGCAGCGCGAAGATCGCGCCGAAGAAATGCGCGGTAAAGGAAAGTGCGTTCGGATGTTGTTTGAGAACGTCGCCGAAGAAGCGGCCACCAAGAGTCACAGTCAGGAACCACAGCATCACGCCGGCGGCGTCGCACAGCACAAATTTTCCGTAGCCCATGCCGATCTGGCCCGCGATGGGAGCGGCGACCGAGCCCAGACCGGGAACGAACTTGGCCACCAGCAATGCGGTTGCTCCGCGCCTGGTGAAATAGCCTTCCGTCTTGCGCACGCAAGCCGTGCTTTCGAGGCTAAGCCGGCACATCAGCCGCACCACAGCGGAGCCATAGCGCTTGCCGAAGATGTACCAGGTCGTATCCGCGATGAGGCTGGCCGAAAGCGCCGACAGCAAAACGAACGGAAGATTGAGCCGATGCGTCGCCGTCAGCGTTCCCGCTGTGAGCATCAGCGGCGCGCTCGGGATCGGGATCCCGAGCTGCTCTGTCAGCACCCAGAGGAAGATGACCCAGTAACCGTATTTGACGAAGAAGTCGAGTGCGATCGGCATGAGAAACGTTCAGGAACTCCAATATAGATGTGGCGATTGGGGAAAAGGAGCAGCGATTCGTGCAGACGCCTTCGGACCGGTCTGAAAGGCAGAGACGTTCTCGCTAAGGCTTTGCCACTTGCAGAGGAATCTCCACCGTTCCAATCCGGCCGCTGATCAGGTCATGCACGCCGACGCGCAGAAAGACCTGGCCTGCGGGCAAATCGATCTCCTGGTGCATCCGGATTCCCTGCTGCGCGCTTTGCGATGGCGGCGTATCGATGGCGAATCCTCCATCGGTGTAGTTCAGGCGTATGCCTTCGGCATCGTAGGCGACCTGAGTCAGCTCCATTTCGCGATGCACGCGGCCGTCCGCCAATGGCCTGGAATCGAACCCGCGTGGGTCAATGGTGAAATCCGCAACGTATCGCTCGAGCGGCGGCTTCAGGGTCTTCACCAGAGCGCCAGCCGGGTCAGGCGAGAGCTTTTCATCCTTCAGTTCCGGATTGCCTGCCGGCAGCAGGCGCACCCGGAACAAAACCTGCGACTGGGGTAGCACGCCGTGCTGCATCGCCGCAATCAGCGGAGACAGTCTTCCCGGCATCAGCTTGGCGGTCTGCGCCGGATCGTCGGCGTAGTACCCATGACGGTATTCCAGCTCCGCGTGAGCTTCAGGCATCTGCACATCGATCTTGCGGTAAGCGCCGTTGTAGTTCTTATTGGCCGGGACGTAGCCGATGGTGTAGTAATTCGCCCCGTTCGTAATGGACTTGACCACCGCCTCTCCAACCGCGTTCGTGTTGTAGAACGCTTTGCCTCCGGTTTCGTTGGCAATCTGGTCCATCGTGGAGTGCTCCGCGAAGTTCGCCGTCAGGAACTGCACGTTGCTCTGGTCGATCACTTCCGAAGTTGTGGGCATGGCCACGGCCACCGGCCGGCTGTTCGGCGTCAGGGTCAGAATGCCGGGATTCTGCTGGTTGTTCTCGGCCTGGGTGCTGGGCACGTTGAGCAGGCCGCGAGCATCCACTGGATAAACGGCTACCCGCGCCAGCGCCATCAGTTCGGCCAGCTTCGACAGCCGATTCCCGTAATCGCGCTGGGAGGCGCTGGGATCTTCCTGCGTCGGATCCGGCCCGACATTGATGGGGACCGCGCCCGTGTACCAGATCAGGTTCTTACGCCCAGGAATCGTGCTCAGGTAACGAGCCAGCTGCTCCATCGCGTCGATGGTGACGTCCAGGCGCAGGTCCACCTCGAAGGCAGCGGTTTCCGCGGCAAACTGATTCATGGCCTCCACTGCCTCGGCGCTGGCGCCGCCGCCGTCTGCCAGCAGGCCCATGGTTGCCATCTGCTGGTCGTACAAAGGGTCCATCACCGGCGACAGCTCCGGATGGCCGCGTGCCTCCTTCAGCGCATTCTCGATGGTGGTCGAGTCGGTGGTGAACCCTTCGACCATCCGCAGTTTGGAGGCCAGCGTGAAAACCGCGATCCGCGTTCCGGGCGGAATGGTGTGCAGGTATTTGAGCATGCGCTGCCGCACATACAACTGATCGGGAAGCGGAGTGTTCAGCGCATCGAGCAGCAGCACATTGGCCGCGCTGGCGATGGCGTAGCGTGGAGCATTGCTGAACGTGTGCGGCGGCAGCGTTTCGACTTTGGCCGATTCCACGGCATCGGTTGCGCGGTGCTCTTCAAATGCCGTGATGTTCTGCTCGCGCCCATCCTCGGCGATGCGGAAATCCGATGCCTTCAGCCCCTGCATCGCGTTTCCCTTATCCGTCACCACCACGTCCAGCAGGACAAGATTGGCGTTGGTGCGGAAGATCGCCGGCTCCTCGTCGGGTTTCTGCTGCACGGCGGGCGCACCGGCCTGCGCCAGCACGATCCAGCCGGGAACCAGCACAAGGGCCGCACTGCACACCAGGGGGAAACAACGGGAGCGGATCATGGCCGCACTCCTGCCGGGGAATCTGCAAGCGTCCACCCATCATATGACGGAATTGCAGCCGCTGTATGCCCTAGCGACTGGCTACCGTGAGCGGAATCTCGAGCGTCCCCATCCGCCCGCTCATCAGGTCGCGCACGCCAATCCGCAGGTAGACCTTACCTGCGGGCAGATCGATCTCCTGATGCAGGCGAAGGCGCTCCCCTGGCGCGCCGTCCACGGCGAACCCGCCATCCGTGTAGTTCTCGCGGATTCCCTCAACGTCGTAGGCCACCTCAGTGAGTTCCACTTCGGTATGCTTGCGCCCATCCGGCAGCGCCCGTGAGTCCAGCCCCTGCTGATCGATGGTGAAGTCGGCAACGTAACGCGTCAGTGGCGGCTTCAGGGTCCTGGCCAGCGCACCAGCCGGATCTGGCGACAGCTGTTCGCCCGTCAGGACTGGATCGGTGGCAGGTACCACCCTTACTTCAAACGGCACCTGCGAGAGAGGAATCACCCCATGCTGCATCGCCGCAATCAGCGGGCTGATCCGCCCGGGCATGCTCTTCGCCGCCGCAGCCGGATCCTCGTCGAAATAGCCGCGCCGGTATTCGAGGGTGTAGTTGCCCTCATCCATCCGCACCTCGATCTTGCGGTACACGTCGTTGAATTTGGGAGTGGGAGGAGCGTAGGCAAGCGTGTAGTAGTCCGATCCATCCGCGATGGCATCCCCAACCGCTTCCCCAAGGGCATTGGTATTAGTGAAGGCCTTGCCACCGGTTTCCTTTGCGAACTCCTGCATGTTGAGGTGATCGAACGCCAACTGATCCAGGAACGTCTGGTCCTGCTGCTGCAGCTTCTGGCTCAACGTCTGCTGGTTTGCCAGCCCGACCTGCTGGCTCAGACTCGAACCCGTTTTGCTGTTTCCGCTCGGCCCCGATGTCGTCGCCACGCTGTTCATCAGGTTGGGATTCTGGACGTTTGTTTCCGCCAGGTTGCTGGACGCCGTCATCAGACCGCGCGAATCGACCGGATACAAGGCCACCCGCGCCACCGCCAGTAGTTCCAGCATGTTCTGCGCCTGATCGCGCAAATCGGCCATCTGATCCTGGTCCGGCCTGGAGCCCGTTTGTGGATTGAACGGCATCGATCCTGCAAACCAGATGAGGTTCTTGCGTCCCGGCACCGTGCTCAGGTAACGGGCCAGCTGATCCATCGCGTCGATGGTCATCTCGCTCCGCAACTGCATTTCGAACAGCTTCGTATCGTTGGCGAACTGCTGCATCGCCTGCTGCGCCAGCGCCGTCGCTCCTCCGCCACCCGCAATGTCGGTCGCGTCGCTTAGCGCCTGGTCGAAGGTCGGGTCCATCACCGGAGACTGCTCCGGATTGCCTCTTCCCGGTTGTAGAGCCTTTTCGATCGTGCTCGAGTCCGTGGTGAAGCCCTCAATGATGCGCAGGTGCGATCCCAGCGTGAAGACAGCGATCCGCGTCCCAGGCGGAATCGTGTGCAGATACTGGATCATCCGGCGCCGCACGTACACCTGGTCCGCCAGCGGCGTGTTCAGCGCGTCGAGCAGGAGCACATTCGCCGCGCTGGTCACCGCGTAGCGAGGGGCGTCGCTGTAAGTGTTGGGCGGCAAATCCGCCGGCGCCTTTCCCACCTCGATCGCATCTGTGGCCCGATGTTCCTCGAACACTGTGATCTTCTGCTCATGGCCATCCTCGAGTACCCGAAAATCCAACGCCTTCAGGTCGTGCACCGGTTTTCCCTTGTCCCGGACCACTACGTCCACCAGTACCAGGTTCGCGTTGGTGCGAAAGAGCGGAATCACCTGGGTTGTCGGTTGTTCTGCGGCGGGTGAAGTTGCGGGCGGTGGCGCTGTCTGAGCCAGGACGATGGCAGTATTGGCCGAAAGCAGAGAGATACAACAAAGGCAGGAAAAGGAACGAAGGCGGACCACGGCACACCTCACTGAGCAGATGACGAGCAGCCCTGGGGGAAGGACCCAGTCCAATTAGACGCCGGGACGTGCGACCGGGCCAGTTGATTCGATCTGACCCCGCGCCAGCGCCCCGGAATCATGAGGGCCACCCTGGCTTTTCTGATGCCGTTACTGCTCCGTGCCCGCGAGGGACTCCATCTGGTTCCGCAATATCTCAGCCAGTTCTTCGATCAGCTCCTTCAGTTGCCGCTTACCACGTTCGCTGAGCATCGTGAACTCGACGCCGACATGATGGTCGGGATACACCTGGCGGACGGATGCCCGGACGCGCACCGGCAGCTGGCGCACGCAGAAGGTCATTTCCACCTCTTCCGTTCTGCGAAATGAATGATTTTCGACCAGTTGCACCAGGCAGCCGCCCAGGCTCAAGTTCGCAATCGCGCCGCGGGCGCAGACGCCTGAGGAGAGGCTGCGAATCTCTGCCTCCCCACCGCATCGGAATCGAAGATGCTTCCTCCGGTCCTCCCCTTGTTGCTCCACCGCTCTCCCCCAAGGGCCAGTGATCCTGAGAAAAAGATCGGCACCCGGGCAAAATGTATGAGGAGCCGCAAAAACACAGCGCTCTTCCTTCGTAAGCCTTTTTCCTGTGCCCAGAGGATCCACGAAATTCGTGACCGCCGATACATCCACCCCGGCGGCCTCGCGGTACTCTGTCTCCATGTCACCGCGGGCTGTTGCGCAAACGAACCCGACCACGGCCGAGCGTTTCGCCCCGGCCCGCTCCATTCTGGAGCAGGCGGTCAAGCAGCAAGCGTTTCCGGGCGCCGCCTGGGGAGTCCTGCATCGCGGCGCAACCGTGGCCCTTGACGCCGTCGGCCGCTTCACCTATGAAGCCAACGCCCCGGCCATCCAGCGGGAGACGGTTTTCGACCTCGCCAGCCTCACGAAGGTGATTGCCACCACAGCCGCCGCGATGCTCCTCGTCGATCGCGGCCTCCTCGACGTAGATGAACGCCTTGGGGACATCCTCCCTGGCTTCGTCATCGGCATGGAGCCGCGCAGCGGCAAGCAGGACGTCACTTTGCGCATGTTGCTCGCGCATACCTCAGGTCTGCCTGCCTACGAGACCCTGTTTCGCGAGCATACGACGCCGGCCGCCTTGCTGCGCGCCACTTTGCAGCTGCCGCTCGAAGCGAAACCCGGCACGCGCACCGAATACTCCGACTTTGGCTTCGTCCTGCTCGGAAAAGTCGTCGAGGTTCTCAGCGCCGAGCCGCTCGATGTTTTCTGCGCCCGCGAAATCTTTGCGCCGCCTGGCCTCGAGACCACGCGCTTTTGTCCGCCCTGGGAGGCGCGGCCCGCCATTCCGCCCACCGAGGACGACCAAACATTTCGCCACCGGATCATCCAGGGCGAGGTGCAGGACGAGAACTGTTTTGTCCTTGGCGGGGTCGCCGGCCACGCAGGAGTTTTTGCCAATGTTGAGGACCTGCTGCGTTTCGCACAGTGCATCCTGGACCAGGGCCGCACTCAGGACGGCAAGCTGCTCTTCCAGCCTGCCACGGTATCGCAGTTCGCAACGCGCCAGGGTCCGCCGGACAGCAAGTCCCGTGCGCTGGGGTGGGACGTCCCGACCGAAGGCTCTTCCTCCGGCCGCTACTTCGGCCCGCGCTCTATCGGCCACCTCGGCTATTCCGGCTGCTCGCTGTGGATCGACCCGGACCAGGAGCTGGCCGTGGCGCTGCTGACCAACCGCACCTGGCCCGACCGCTCCAATGACACGATTCGACAAATTCGGCCGGCTTTTCACAATGCCGTTGTCGAATCACTGCCCGGCTGATCCGCGTCCGAGCCCAAGCCTGATCCTGACCCTGATCCTGATCAAGACGCAAAAAGACCTTCGCGCCGGATTAGGCTGCGAAGGTCTTAGCCCTTCCGAATCGAACAATCAGTAGATCCGGAAGTTCACCTCAATGTTGATCTCCACCGGAACTGGTTTCCCGTTGAAAACGGCCGGCTTGAACTTGTACTGTCGCACCGCTTCCAGAGCCTTCTCGTCCAGACCCATCCCCAGTGGACGCACGATGCGCACCCGCTGCGGGTTGCCCTGCGAATCCACAATCAGGCCTACCACGCAGACACCCTGGTACTTGGCTCGCCGCGCTTCGTCGGAGAACTCCGGATCGGGCGCATAAATCAGCACCGGGTTGGAAACGCCGCCGCCCGGATGGTACAGCCCGCCGCCGTATCCGCCGCCCGAACCCGGCCCAATGCCATTCCCGTTCCCCGATCCGATTCCGCCACCCGATCCGCTGCCAAAGCCGGAACCTGACCCGCCGCCCTGCGAGGCCAGCGCGATCTGCGGCGACTGCGGGATACCTATATTCGGCATATTCGGGTTATCCGGCAGCTTGATCTGCTGCGGCATCAGCACAGCGGGTTCCACCGCCAGCTTCGGATGATCGATCTTCAGAATCTGCGGAGGCGCCAGCGGCGTCTTCGACATCTTAGGCAGCTTGCCCTTCGACGCCTCGACAGTCTCATGATTGCCGCCGCCACCGCCGCCGCCCATGACGTCCTTCGCCGGCGAAGCGGGAATAAACGGCGATACGTCGACGGGCGTGACCGCCATCTTCTTCTGGATCGCGCGCTCGCGCCACTGCGCCAGCGTGAAGAGTAGGATCAGCCCAATGATCACCGCATGGGTGACGAATGAAACGGCGCTCGACGCCGGATTCCGCTTTACCGCCATCGGATCTTTCACCGCGATGGGCGTCGAACTCAGCTTCAGCGGGGGCAGCTTCTTCGGGAAGAGCACGTCGGCGACGCTGGCAAAAAGCGTCTTCCAGATCGGCTCTTCGACGATCGAATCCAGGCCAGCAAAGTGCAAAGCCGGCTCCGGAGCTTGCCCACCCCGATTTGTGTCCGGTACCAGGTTCGGAGACGTCAAGACCGAATTCCCCAAGTGTCCTCGCCGGACGTCGCCGTCCGGGTTCTCCTGATTATCAATGACAGGCGCCCTCTCTGTCTCGCCCTGGGCTGCATTTGCCTCAGATGCCGGCCCGTCCTCAAAACTGCCTTGCGCTTCTCCCTCCATCGATAGACGTGTGATTCTGCAGGAAGTTACCGCTCTCCCGCCGGATACAATGAAGTTTTAGCCGAACCAGCTGGAGAAACGATGTCTTCTGCGCCGCCATCCGGCGACCAAAAGTCCGTGGCACTTAAGGATACCCTGTCGCTGCCCCGCACCGCCTTCCCCATGAAGGCGAACCTGCCCCAAAACGAGCCAGCTCGGCTGAAGGGTTGGCAGGAATCTCACCTCTACGAGCGCATCCGTGAGGCCCGCCGCGGCGCCCCTCGTTGGATCCTGCACGACGGCCCTCCCTACGCCAACGGGCCGCTCCATCTGGGTCACGCCCTGAACAAGGGCCTCAAAGACTTCATCGTCAAATGCAAGACCATGGCCGGCTTCGATTCCCCGTACGTCCCGGGATTCGACTGCCATGGCCTTCCCATCGAGATCAAAGTCGACGAAAAACTCGGCCGCAAAAAGCTGGAGATGCCCGCCGCGGAGTTCCTCCGCCATTGCCGGGAGTACGCGCAGAAGTACGTCGATCTGCAGACCGCCCAGTTCGTCCGGCTCGGCGTTTTTGGCCGCTGGGACTCGCCCTACAGCACCATGTCGCGCGCCTACGAAGCGCGCATTCTGGAGACTTTTTATCGCTTCCTCGAGGCCGGCTTCGTCTATCGCGGCCTCAGGCCGGTCTACTGGTGCATCCACGACCGCACCGCGCTCGCCGACGCCGAAATCGAGTACGAGCAGCACTCCAGCCCCAGCATCTATGTCCGCTACGACCTCACCAGCGACCCAGCAGCCATCCATCCCGCGCTCGCCGGCAAGAAGGTCGCCACCATCATCTGGACCACGACTCCCTGGACCCTGCCCGCTTCGCTCGCCGTCGCTTTCCATCCCGACTTCGACTACGTTGCCCTGCAGCAGGATGGCCAGGTCTACATCGTCGCCCAGGCCCTGGCCGCGTCGGTCCGCGAAGCCTGCAATCTTGAGTCCGCCGTTCCCATCGCGACCTTCAAGGGCGCGCGCATGGAGCGGGTCACATTTCAGCACCCCTTTCTCGACCGCTCGATTCTGGGCGTCCTCGCCGATTACGTCACCGCCGACCAGGGAACCGGAGCCGTTCACACCGCGCCCGCCCACGGCGCCGACGACTTCAACACTGGCACGCGTTACGGCCTCGACCAGACCTGCCACGTCGACAACGCCGGACGGCTGCGCGATGGCCTGCCGGAGTACGAAGGCAAGACCGTCTTCCAGGCCAACCAGCCCATCATCGATCTGATCGCCGCACGCGGCGCGCTCCTCGGACGGTCGGACATCTACCACAGCTACCCGCACTGCTGGCGCTGCCACCACCCCGTCATCTTCCGCGCCACGGAGCAGTGGTTCATCGCCATCGACACGCCGATGCAGAACCCCGGCGGCTCGCCGACAACCTTTCGCCAGCGCGCCCTCGACGAAATCAAAAACAGCGTCACATGGGATCCGGCGTGGGGCGAGGAACGCATCGCCAACATGATCGCCACCCGCCCCGACTGGTGCATCTCGCGCCAGCGCGTCTGGGGCGTGCCCATCGCTGTTTTTCTCTGCGAAGGCTGTCAGGCGCCGTTTCGCGATCCCGCGCTCAATCGCCGGATCGTCGAACTGTTCCAGAAGGAAGGCCTCGAGGCGTGGCACACTTCGGCTGCCGATGCGCTGCTGCCGTCGGGTGCGCATTGCGCGCAGTGTGGGGGAACGAAATTTCGGCGCGAAAACGACATTCTCGACGTTTGGTTCGATTCAGGATCGAGCTGGCACGCGGTGCTCGAACAGGAACCCGGCCTCGCGCCGCCCGCGGACCTCTACTTCGAAGGCGGCGATCAATACCGCGGCTGGTTCCACACTTCCCTGCTGACTTCGGTGGGCGTGGGCGAGAAGCATGAGACGCCTTTTCGCATGGTGGGCACTGCGGGGTGGACGCTCGACGAACAGGGGCGCGCCATGTCCAAGTCGCTCGGCAACGGCGTCGATCCCGTCGACATCGCCGATCGCCTGGGCGCGGAGATTGTGCGCCTCTGGGTGGCCAGCGTCGACTTCCGCGAAGATGTGGTCTCCAGCGAGCCAATCATGCAGCGCCTCGCGGAGAACTACCGCAAGCTGCGGAATACGTTTCGTTTTTTGCTGGGGAATCTGGCGGGGTTCGAGCCAGCGCGGGACGCCGTGGCAGACTCCGCGTTGCTGCCGCTGGACCGCTATATGCTGGCACGCTGTCGGGAGCTGGTCGAGAAAGTCTCCGGAGTGGACGGCAAAGGCGGCTGGTACGGCGAGTTTCAATTCCACCGCGTCTATCACGCGGTCAACGAATTCTGCATCGTCGAGTTAAGCGCGTTTTATCTTGATGTGCTCAAGGACCGGCTCTACACGTTTGCGCCGCAGGGGGTCGAACGCCGGTCTGCGCAGACGGTTCTGTGGAGGATCACGGAGGCGCTGGTTCGGCTTGTCGCGCCGATTCTTACTTTTACCGCCGACGAAGTCTGGCAGTATCTGCCGCCCGTGCCGGACAGGCCGGCCAGCGTGCATCTGGCGCTGTTCCCGAAGGCGGACGAGTTGGGGGCTGCCGATCCCGCGCTCCTCGAAGCTCTGCAGAAGCTCTTGGCGCTGCGAAACGAGGTGCTTCTAAAACTGGAGGAATTGCGCAAGGAGAAAAAGATTGGGAAATCGCTTGAGGCGAAAGTCAGCATCGTCGCGCGGGGAGACCTGCTCGAAGCCTTGAGCCTTCCCGGATCCTACTTGAAAGAACTCTTCAACGTATCGCAAGTGGCACTGGAACCAATGAGCGATTCTAGTGCGAGCGGAGCGGCGACGATCGGGATTGGACCCGCCGAAGGCCACAAGTGCGATCGCTGCTGGAACTACTACGCGGACGACTCGCCTCAGCACGTCCGGCAATTTGGTTCGTGGCCCAATGTCTGCGGGCGCTGCGCCGACGCCCTCCGCCAAATGGGATACTCCGAGGCCGCGCAATGAGCAACCAGGATCTCGCAACCCGGCACGCCGACCGCCGGCCGTGGCTCCTGCTTCTCTCCGCGCTCATCCTTCTGCTTGACCGGCTCACCAAGCACTGGGTCAGCCGGCACATTCCCGAAGGCGACGACATTGATGTCATCCGCCATATCTTCCGCATCAGCCACGTGCGGAATCCCGGCGCGGCCTTCTCTATGTTCACCGAGACCGCGCGTCCCTCGCTCACCCACTGGATGCTGACCATTTTCTCTCTGGTCGCGGCCGCCATCGTCCTGTTCGTCATCCTCCGCTTTGGCCGCCGCGTCACGCCGACCATGGTGGCGCTGGCCCTCATCCTGGGCGGCGCCGTTGGCAATGCGTGGGATCGGATCCGCTACGGCATGGTCACCGACTTCCTCGAGGTCCATATCGTCCACTACCACTTCCCCGACTTCAACGTCGCCGACTCCGCCATCGTGATCGGCGGCATCCTTCTCGTCCTCGACGCGCTGCGTTCCCCACACCCCGATCCCTCACCCAAATCCTGAATAGTTCGAGGTCGAGGCGCGCGGCCTGCAGTCGGTCGCCACCGCCGTCACCGCGTAATCGGGAGCTCGCGCACTCGATGTAGTATTCCCTTCGAAGGTCCACACCCGCCGGAGGAACCCCAATTGGAATTGAAGAAGTTTTTTCTCGAGCAACTCGAAACCGAAGCCGCGTCCGCGCGCAAGGTCCTCGAACGCGTACCCGAAGGCCGTAATACCTGGAAGCCGCACGAGCGCTCCATGGAGCTCGGCTATCTTGCCTCCCTGGTCGCTGCCATTCCCGGCTGGATCGGGACGATGATCGAGAACGACGTGACCGATCTGAACGACCCCGTCGGCTCGTTGCGCGCGCGGGCTGCGTCGACGCGCCAGGAGCTGCTCGCACTCCTCGACCAGGGTCTGGCTAAATCGCGCCAAGCTCTGAAAAACACCACAGAGGATCACCTGCTCGAGTCGTGGCGTCTCAAAATGGGCGAGCGGATCATCACCGACGGTCCTCGCTACCAGCAGATTCGCGACGGCGCGTTCGGCCATCTCGCGCATCATCGCGGGCAGCTTACTGTCTACCTGCGCCTCAACGAAGCCAAAGTGCCGGCGATTTACGGCCCCAGCGCTGACGAGTGGCACTAGCGGCTAATAGCGCAATCCCAGACGGAGCGGGAACTCCTCCTCGTCGTCGTCCGCATCGATGCGGCTGACGTGCTCGGCGATCCTGTTCCGATGCATTGCTCGCAGCACCAGATGCGCTCCGGCGAATAGGCCAGCGGCGATCGTCAAGTGGCCGACACTGGCTTCGATGATCGGCTCCAGACCTACGGTGAACATCACCACGGCGGGAAAGAACCCCAGGTACGGGATGAGCAGCAGCGCGAAATTCGTCGTCGAGTTGGATCGTGCGCCGGTGAATGGAATCGTCGTTACATTCAGGAAGAACAGGTCCGTGAGAACCAGACTCCAGCCCAGCCCCACCACCACCTGCCCCGCCACAAATGTCCAGTCGTGCGTCGCGGGACCGCCAAACATCCACGCGCATCCGGCCGCCGCAAGGCTCAGCAGCGCGCTCCACAGAAACACCCATCGCTTGGCCGCGCCCACTTCCGCCAGGCCCGCCTTGCCCAGGATCACGCGGAAAATCCATCTCCCCCGCTGATCGGCCGGCGCCAAAAACGTGCTGCGCAAACCCGACACTGTCCAGAACGCGACAATCGGCACCGTCGCGCGCAGTCCTTCCGGGGAAAAAACGAAGGCGATCCTGCCATGCGCCAGGCTGACTCGCATGACCGTCGCGAAGACCAGCGCCGCGCCCATGCCGCCATACATCACCAAAACCATGCGGTAGCGCGGCACGCGCAGCAGGTTCTGCCCGATGAATTGCCAGATAGCCCGGCATGCGGGACTGCGCGCCAGCGTGGCATGCAGCACACGCGACAACGGCACTGCCATCAGGCTGCGCCTCTCGCGTTTTGCCGTGCCCTCCACCAAACCCCGCGTCTTCCGCCACCAGGCCAGTGGGTACGAAGCAACCGCCAACCCGACCGCCAACGCCAGGGCTCCATACGCGATGTAGGACAGCCGGACAAAAACCGGCGAGACTGCGGGTCCATCCAGGATGCACTGATAGATTCCCAAAAACCAAAACGACGGTACGCAAAACACCATCGCGCTCTTCGACTGCAGCACCCTTCCCAGCGCCCCCGCCAGCACCGGATACAAAAACAGCAGCGTGAGCAGCGCGAGAACGAAGAATCCCTGCAGCCACAGCGCAATTCTGCGAAAGAACCGATCCCCCAACGTGCCCAGCAGAATTCCCTCCAGCGCGAGGAAGAAGGCTGCGCCGAAAATCCCGCTGGCCGCGACCGCCAGCAGGTGCGCGGCCCAGAATCGGAACAGATGGGGTGGATCCACGGCTGCCGGCAACACAATGGGCGCGAGAAAACTCGAATCGAACAGGGCCGCGCCCATCAGGATGAAGATCGCCGTGACCCGCGCCTCCAGCATCCTGCGGTTTCGTATCGGCAAGGGCGACAGCACGAACACGTCCAGCAAATCCGGAAACAGCAAATCCCACTCGAAAATCGTGACGATGCCCATCGCCACCATCGAATACAGCACATAGAAGTAGTGATCCCCCACCTGCGCCCAGTACGGGCGCACCTGATGCGGCATGTGATACGGCGTGTACAGATACAGCGCCACCACAAAACCCGGCATCCCGATCGTGCACGCCGCCTGGACCAGGCGCGTCTTCGCGTCCCCATCGCCCGACGCCAGCTCATTCGTAAAGAAGCGATCCAGAAAGTGCCGCACCAGCACGCGGAACTGCGTCCGCTGCTCCGCCTCTTCGGGAGAGCTGCGCGCCAGCACCTGGAGCGAAAGCACCGCGTCGCGCGGCGGCTTTGGTTCCCGGACCACGCTAAGCATCGCCAATCCTCATCACCTCGACCATCTCGCGCGCCGCGGCCAGCGTGTCCTGCTGGCGCACCAGCTGCGCGAAGACCTTTTCCAGACTGGGCAGCTCCATCAGGCGGGTCAGCTCCGACGGCGCGGCGTCGGCTACGACCTTTCCCTGCGCGATCACGATCACCCGATCGCACATCTGCTCCACGATTTCGAGCACGTGCGAGATGTACAGGACTGCCTTTCCCGCGCTGGCGAGTTCATGCAGCAGATCCCGAAACAGCCGTGACGACAGCACATCCAGCCCCGACAGTGGCTCGTCGAAGACCAGCATCCTGGGGTCGTGCATCAGCGCCGCTGCCATCAGCACGCGCTGCCGCATGCCCTTTGAATACGCGGTCATGGGAGAGTGCCGCCAGGACTCGAGCCCCAGCAGCTGCAGCATCGCGCTCGCCTTCTCCTCGATCAGCCGCTCGCGCATCCCACGCATCCTGCCCACCAGCTGCAGATACTCCATCGCGGACATCCACGTGTAGAGGTGCGCTTCTTCGGGGATGTACCCGAACGTCGCGCGCCACGCCACCAGATCGGCGTGAATGTCTCTGCCCTGGAACAGCACGCGCCCGTCATTGGGCCGGAGCAGTCCGGTGATGATCTTCACGGTCGTCGACTTCCCTGCGCCGTTTGGCCCGAGGAACCCGACAATTTCTCCGGCTTTGACGTGGAAGCTCACATCGCTGATCGCCGGAATCCCGCGATAGCTTCGCGACAGATGCTGCAGCTCGAGCACGGCGTCAACCTCCGCCTTCGTCACCCTATGTAGCATACTGCTGTAACTATAGTCAACAGAATGCTACATAGGGTGTACAATTCCTGCCATGCCGGCTGACGCGAAGCTTTCCCATACCGCCGCCATGATTCTCCAGGCCATCCACGCAGGCCAGATCTACGGCTTCAGCGTGATGGAAATGACCGGCCTTCCCAGCGGCACCGTGTATCCGGCCATGCGCCGTCTGGAGCGCGATGGGCTGATCGCCTCCAAATGGGAGCAGCAGTCGATTGCCGATGCCGAACAGCGCCCGCCGCGCAAGTACTACCGGCTCACGCGCGCCGGCAAGTCGACACTGGATGCCGTCTACAGGCGCTACCCGCTTCTGGAGAGAATGATCCCCTCGCCGGAGGCGGAACACGAGGTGGAACGCCGATGAATCGCGCCCTTTCCGCGCAGCTCGCCCGGCTCATGGTGCGCACCGCATCGCTGCTGGTGCCGCGCCGCGATCGATCGGCCTGGACCGACGAATGGACCGCCGAACTGTGGCCCCTGTGCCATCCGCAATGCTGCGAACCCGGCGATGCGCCCGACGCCAATCCTGTCGAGTTCAGCTTCGGCGCGTTTCACGATGCCATCTGGCTGCGCTGCGACCGTATCCGCTCCAGCGGCCTGCCGATGCTCCAGTCCGGATCGGCCGCGCGCTGCGCAATCCTCCTTTCCGCAACCGCCGTGGCCGCGCTGTTCCTCTGCCTCTGCACGCCCGGCGCTCGCTCCGCGTTGCTGCCGCTTTCCGGCCGCGGCGCCGGCGATCTGGTCATGATCTCCAGCAACGGTTATGCCGGCACCCAGTCCCCCTCCATCCGTTTGGCCGACTACCAGGAATGGACCACCGACACAGCCACGCTCTTTACCGAGATCGCCTTCTACCGCCCCACGGCCAAATCGGTGCATTTGCCGCGCAAGCCCGCGGCGCGACTCTCCATCGCGCAGGCCAGCGACAATCTACTTCAGTTACTCAACCTCCCCGTTGCCCACGCCGGCACATCCGTCGGAGAACCCGGACAACCATGCCTCATCCTCACCCGCAGCGCCTGGCGCAGGATTTACGGTGCTGATCCTAACCTCGTCGGCCGCACCGTCGACATCGACGGCCAGCCCGCGCTGATCGCGGCCATCATGCCAGACAGCGACTGGCGCTTCCCGGGTCACATCGATGCCCTGCTGCTCGAGGATCAACGCACCTTCACCGCGTTGCCGGCCAGCACCAAAGGGTTCGTCATTGCCAGGATTCGCCCCTCCGCC
>JBEKIN010000052.1:0-18021 GCA_050011735.1 Acidobacteriaceae bacterium
GGGAGAGCGGCCTGCGTGGCTGGGGGGCTAAGATAGACGCTGGCTTTCCCCCATGGGTCGTGTTTTGACAAGTCGGGTGCTGTTGGCGGTTCTGGCTCTCGGTGTGGCCGGATGCGGCAGCATCAACTACGCCGCGCAGGCTGGAAACGGCAGCTTTTCGCTGAGCGCGATGACTCTGTCGACCGGCACGAACGGGCAAATCGCGCTGCACGCGATGCTGCCGTCGGGCGATGCGGCTCCGGTGACGTGGAAGATCGTGTCGGGGACGAATGCGGCGACGCTGGGGCAGGGCAATGTGGATGCGACGGGCGTTTATACCGCGCCGGGATCGCTTTCAGCAGACAGCATTACGGTGCGGGTGGAAGCGACGCTCCGGAGCGACGCGCAGAGCACGGCCTCGCTGACGATCGCAGTGCATCCTGGATTCGTACAGCCGCTGCTGCCGCAGAATGTGGCGCTGACGCCGGGTGCGACTGCCGACGTGACGGCGCAGATCGCCGAAGTAGACTCGGGCAACGTGCAGTGGTCGCTGGGGAGCGCGCCGAATGGCGAGCAGAATTCAACGACGGGATCGTTGGGATCGCTGAACAGTTCATCGTGCCAGCGCAGCTCGGATCGCTACACGACTTGCACGGTGACGTACACGGCGCCGAGCGCGATTCCGCAGCAGGATGTGTATGTGGTGGCGGCGGTGAATGGAAGCACGGTGACGTCGCCGCTGCACGTGCTGCTGAACAGCCGCGGAGTGGTGAGCAATCCGATTGCGAATCAGGCGATCCAGACGGGACCAGCGATGCTGGGCGCGTCGGGCGGGAACGACGGGGACTACGACACCTGGGAGGACCGCAAAGGCGACTCGTACGTGGCGGATTGCTGTGGTGGCACGCTGGGCGCGCTGGTCGAAGACGAGCAGAAGAACCAGTACATCCTGAGCAACAACCATGTGCTGGCGGAGAGCGACCAGGGACATGTGGGAGATACGATCGACCAGCCGGGGCTGATCGATGGGGCGTGCACGCCGCTGAGCCGGCCTGGATCGACACTGCGCCCGATTGGCACGCTGCAGTATTTTGTGCCGCTGGCTTCGCAGCAGACGAATGTGGATGCGGCGCTGGCGCTGGCGTCGCCGGGTGCGGTGGATTCTTCGGGAAGCATTTTGGGGCTGGGCACGCCGGGACGCGATCAGGCGCTGAGCGGGGCTCCGCCGATGGCCGGGAGCGGCGAGACGCTGACGGCGGCGAACCTGGCCATGAATGTGGCGAAGAGTGGGCGGACGACGGGGCTGACCTGCTCGAGCATTAATGCGGTCGCGCTGACGGTGAAGGTGGACTACTACAAGGATTGCGCGGAGACGCAGCCGTACACCACGAAGATATTTGAGAATCAGATTGGCATTGGCGGGACGCACTTCACCGACAGCGGCGATTCGGGCGCGCTGGTGCTGGACGCGAGCAACGCGCAGGCCGTGGGGCTGTATTTTGCCGGCGGGACGGATGGGGATGGGAACGGGCTGAGCGTGGTGAATCCCATTGGCGACGTGCTGCACGAGCTGGGCACGGAGACGGGGAGTCCACTGAGCCTGGTGGGGACGAACACGGCGCATTCGGTGGCGTGCCTGCGCTACGATCCCGCGGTGCCGACAGAGCCACCGTACGTGGGGTCTGCGGCGCTCGATCGCGCACAGGCGATTGCCGAGGGCGCGGCGGATACGCTGCGCAGCAATGGAATTTTGGGGACGGCAGCGGGGCATAGCCTCGATTCGCCGGGCGATCCGGCCGTGGTGGTTTATGTCGATCATCCGGGAGCCAATGTGCCGCAGACGATTGAGGGTTTTCGGACGCAGGTGATTGTGACGGATGCGGGGTCTGTGGCGCGGGGGACGGCTTCGGCGATGCCTGCGCTGGAAGCGGGGCTGCATTTGTCGAGCGCGGCGCTGACGGGGGCGACGGCGGTGGAGCGGAGCGTGGCGCCGCAGCTGATGGCCGATCCGGCGGTTTTTGGTGTGGGCGTAACGCAGAGCCGGGATAATCCTGCGGAAGCGGCGCTGCTGGTGCTGGTGGACATCGGGCGGAATCCGCAGCCGATGCCGATGACCATAGGCGGGCTGCGGGTGGAGACTATGCGGCTGCATCGGTTCCACACGACGCTGTCGAAGTTTGCGACGGGCAGGGTGCAGGGTACAGGGTGCAGGGTACAGCGGGCGGCGGGGGATTAAGGATTAGGGATTAGGCGGGGCGCTGGAGTTGTGCAGGTGCTCGCCTCAGTAGATTCCGGGAATCAGCCGCGAGGTATGGGCGCGGTAGGCGTCGTACTCGGCGCCAAAGTGCGCGCGCAGCAGTTTCTCCTCGGCGCGCATGCGCGCGACCAGCGGGGGAATCAACAGCGCGGTCAACAGGACGCCGATGCCGGATCGAAAGGTGAGAGCCCATCCCAGGGTGCTGACCAGCATGCCCAGATAGCTGGGGTTGCGAATGAGGCTGTAGATACCGGTTGTGACCAGCGTATGTTCTGGCTGGATGGCGACCAGTCCGCTGAAGCGGCGGCCGAGAATAAAGACGGGCCAGAGACGCAGCGCGGCGCCGGCGGAGAAGAGCACGACGCCCACCCAGCGAATCGTGTCTCCATCGAAGACGAAGATGCCCTTGCGGTCCGACCAGGCGGGCAGGTAGGCGATGAGGATCGCGATGATGGTGAAGGCGAGGAGGACCCAGCGGTTGCCGCGGTCTTCCTGTTCACCGGGGCTGAGGTTGCCCTGGGTGAAGAGGGAAACGATGGTCAGTGCGAGGGTCGCAATCCCAAGGGCAACGAGGGGCGGATGGGAGAAGAAGGCGGACCATCCGCCCCAGCCGAGCACCGCGAGCCCGAACTGGATCAGGACCCCCAGCAGCGTGATGAGCGTCATTTTGAGGGTGATTTTCACGGATTTGCTCCCGGGAGACGAACCTATCTTATTGCAACGATCACACGATCAGGTTTGCAGAGCGGTGACGGCTTCGGGGGAGGCGTGTTCGCTGCGGAATTCGCCTTCCCACTTCGCGACGACTGCAGACGCCAGGCAATTGCCGACGACATTGACGACGGTGCGGCCCATATCCAGGAGGGCGTCGACGCCGAGGATGACGAGGATAGGCTCGACGGGCAGGGCGAAGATGGACGCGGTGGCGAGAATCACGACGAGCACGGAGCGGGCGACGCCGGCCACTCCTTTACTGGTCAACATGAGGACGCCGAGCATGGTGAGCTGGCGGCCGAGGCTCATGTGGATGCCCGCAGCCTGGGCGGTGAAGATGACGGCGATGGAGCAGTAGAGCGCCGATCCTGCCGTGTTGAAGGTGTAGCCGGTGGGGATGACGAAGGCGACGATTTTGCGCGGAACGCCGAAGGCTTCCATGGCCTCGATGGCGCGTGGGAGCGCGGCTTCGCTGGTGCTGGTGGCAAAGGCGATGGTGGCGGGTTCGGCGACGGCGCGGAGAAATTCGCGCAGGGGCAGGCGCGCGAGGAGAAGCGCGGGCAGCATGGCCACGAGCGCGAAGATGACGATCGCAATGTAGAGGGTGAGCGCCAGCTTGCCGAGGTTGAGCATGACGCCGAGTCCTGATTGTGCCACGGTGAAGGCGAGGGCGGCAGCGACGCCGATGGGGGCGTAGAGCATCACGAAGTTAGTGAAGGCGAACATCACTTCGGTGAGGGATTCGCAGAGGCGCAGCATGGGCGCGCGTTTTGTTTCGCTGACGCGGCTGAGGGCGAGGCCGAAGAAGATGGCGAAGACGACGACCTGCAGAATCTGATTGTCGGCGACGGCGCTGGCGATGTTTTCAGGGAAAACGTGAAGGAGAAATTGCTGCCAGGAGATGGTGGTCTGCTGCGGGAGCGCGGTGGCTGCTGCGATGTGGGTCTGCGCGCTCATATTGAGGCCGACGCCGGCTTTTGAAATGTTGATGGCGACGAGGCCGATGATCAGCGCGATGGTAGTGAGGGTTTCGAAGTAGACGAGCGATTTGAGGCCGAGGCGGCCGACGGTTTTGGCTTCGGAGTGGCTGGCGATGCCGGTGACAAGGGTGCCGAAGATGAGGGGCGCGACGATGACGCGGATGAGGCGGAGGAAGATGTCGCCGAAGACGCGACTGGAGAGGGCGGCGTGCGGGGCGTCGACGCCGAACTCGATGCCTGCCAGCATGCCGACGAAGATCCAGCCGGTGAGGGAACGGCGGCGCGAGGCGGCAAAGGCGAGGAGAGCGAGGGCGATGATGCGCAGGACGATGGAGGGGACGCGCGCAGCTGGCCACGAGTGCTGCGCTGTAGCTGCGGCGGTGTAGAACACGAGGCCGGCGATCACCAGCATCGAGACATTTGGCTTTTGCGCGGCCGATTTCATGGGTGCAGGGTACAGGGTACAGGGCGCAGGGTGCAGCGAAAAGCGATTAGCGAAAGACGTTTAGCGAAAGACGATTAGCGAAAGACGATTAGCGAAAGACGTTTAGCGAAAGACGATTAGCGAAAGACGTTTAGCGCAGTACTCCTGGCGAGATACCGTTAGCAAGAAACTCTGACCTCGATGTGTTTTATCCTGCTGGCATGCGTGGTTTTGTTTCTGTCGTGTTTTCCTGTTCGCTGATGTTGGCGGCCGCTGCGGCGGCGCAGACGCTCGATCCTTTGGCGCCGAAGACGGCGGAGAACCAGAACGGCAATGCGCTCACGAATCCGGGGCTGTCGCCGGAGATTGAGTTCCTGTACCAGCTGGAGGTGAAATTCGCCGCCGATACGGCGAAGGGCGGGGGTGCAGCCTTCAGCTCGTGGTTCGCGCCGGATGCCGTGACCCTGGGCAACGGCAAAGCGCCAGTGGTGGGGCACGATGCGATTGCTGCCTCCGCGACGTGGTCGCCGGACACCTATCAGCTGACGTGGACGCCGGAGGGAGCGCGGATGGGTCCTGCAGGTGACATGGGCTTTACGTGGGGGCACTACCAGGGGGCATCGAAGGACGGCCAGGGCAACACGGTGAAGACGACGGGCCGGTATATGACGGTGTGGAAAAAGCAACCGGATGGGTCCTGGAAGGTGGCCCTGGACGCGAGCAATGAGGGGCCGACGGAGGACTGTTGCCGGGTGAAGTGAACGATTTCTGAGGCAAAATAGGGCAGTTATGTTACCGTAGTGCCTACATGAGGCGCGCCGTTCCGTTACTACCGGAAAGTACCGTAAGCGATACGTATAACAGGACTTGGGATCACCCGAACGGGGCAGAGCGGGGCCGAAAATACTTTGGGACAATGCTTGTGACGCTCCGGCGTCTGGACTACGGTTGCATTTTTGCCCTGGCAAAGAAATATGCCTGAAGACAGGGGTCCCGGGCTCGCCGGAGTCTGCGGAGAGGGATGAGTTACCTGGCCACCAGCGCGCAGTGGAGCGAAGCCGAAAGGCTGAAGTCCCTGCTGGAATACGACATTCTCGATACGCCGGCGGACCCGGCGTTTGACGAGATAGTTCGTGTCGCGGCCCAGGCGACGGGGGCGCCTTTCGCGTATCTCGGCTTCCTCGATGCGAATCGGCTGTGGTTCAAGTCACGGTTTGGTTTCCAGGGGACGGAGATTCCCCGGCTGGCGACGGCGGATCAATACACCATTCTTGAACCGGAGCCTCTGCTGATTGCGGACGCGGCGATGGAGCCGCGGTTCCCGGTGCGCGGGATTCCGCTGACCCGGACGGTACACTGCCGCTCGTATCTGGCTGCGCCACTCGTGGGTATGGAAGGCGGCATCGGCACACTCGCGGTGCTTTCGCCCAAGCCGAATCAGTTCACGGAGCAACATGCGTCGATCCTGGGCGTGCTGGCGCGCCAGGTGATGATGCGGCTGGAGTATTCGGTTCACTCGAAGGGGCAGGATCACTCGCTGCGGAGCCGGCAACGGATTGAGCGGGCGCTGACCGTAGAGCGGAACTTTGTGTCGGCCGTGCTCGATACGATGAGCGCGCTGGTTCTGGTCGTGGATACGGCGGGACGCATTGTGCGGTTCAATCGCGCCTGCGAAGAGATTTCGGGTTACACATTCGCCGAACTGGCGGGGAGATCGTTTCCGCAGGAGCTGTTCCTGACGGAAGAGCGGTCACAGGCGTTCGATCTGATCGAGCAGTCGCGCCGGGAAGCGCGGCGGGAACCGACGGAACTGCACTGGCTCTCGCGCGACGGGCGGCGGCGGCGCATCGCGTGGAACACAACCACGCTGACGGATGGGCTTGGCGACATCAACTTCATCATCATGACCGGCGTCGACGTCACCGACCAGCGGGAGGCGACCGCGGCCCTGTATGCCAGCGAAGCGCGCTACCGGCAACTGGTGGAGAGCTCGCTGGGCATGGTGTGCACGCACGATCTGGAGGGGAAGATTCTCTCGATCAACACCAACGCGGCCGAGAGCCTGGGGTATCGCTCCGAGGAGATGGTGGGCAAGCAGCTGATCGATTTTGTGCCGGAGGATCAGAAGGAGACTTTCCAGAATTATCTGCAGAGTATCGCGCGGTCGGGCGAGGAGCAGGGCATGTTGAGCCTGCGCCATCGCAATGGGCAGGTGCGGTTCATTGCGTGGCGCAACCGGCTGCTGGAACTGCCCGAGACGCCGCCCTTCGTGCTGGGGCACGGCATCGATGTGACGGAGAAGACGGATGCGGAGAATAAGCTGCATGCGGTAATGCGGCAACGGGAGTCGATTCTGGAGTCGGTGGGAGATGGAATCTACGGCGTGGACATGGAAGGGCAGATCATCTTCGTGAACGACGTGGGCGCGCGGATGATGGGCTACACGCAGGAGGAGATGGAGGGCAAGGAACTGCTGCAGATGCTGGGCCACGCACGCGCGGATGGTTCGGTGTTCCGGATCGAGGACAGCCCCATCTATGCGGCGCGGCGCTCGAGCGCGCCGATTCGCGCACGCGACGAGGTTTTCCGGCACAAGGACGGACATCCGGTTCCGGTGGAATACGTAGCCTGCCCGATGCTTTCCAACGGGCGGGTGACGGGCGTGGTGGTGGCGTTCCAGGACGTGACGGAGCGGCGGCGGCTGGATCGGATGAAGGATGAGTTTATTTCGACGGTGAGTCACGAGCTGCGCACACCGCTGACGGCACTGCGCGCCGCGCTGGGACTGATCGCTGGAGGGGCGCTGGAGAAGCGGCCGGAGAAGCGCGCGCAGATGATGGATGTGGCGATCGGCAACTGCGACCGGCTGGTACGGCTGGTGAACGACATTCTGGATTTCGAACGCATGGGCGCGGGACGGCTGCCGATGCGATTCCAGGAAGTGGAAGCCAAGGATCTGCTGCGGCGGGCGACGGATTTGCAGCATCCGAACGCGCAGAAGGCGGGCATTGGGTTCCTGATCGATGCGGGACCGCTGACGCTGTGGGTGGACGAGGACCGCATCCTGCAGACGCTGGGCAACCTGATCAGCAACGCGATCAAGTTCTCGCCGGCGGGCAGCGAGATCACGCTGCGGGCGCGGACACAGAGCGCAACCGAGGCGATTATCTCGGTCTCGGACCGAGGCCGCGGGGTTCCACCGGAAAAGCTGGAGATCATCTTCGAGCGCTTCCAGCAGGTGGACGCGTCGGATTCGCGCGAGATGGGGGGAACCGGACTGGGACTGGCCATCTGCCGCAACATCGTGCGGCAACATGGCGGACGCATCTGGGCGGAAAGCATCGTGGGCAGGGGAAGCACGTTCTACTTCACAGTGCCACGAACCTCGGCGCGCCAGGAGCAGGGCGAGCCTACGGCTCAGGCTTCGGTTCAGTCTCCGGTTGGATCGCGCCTGCTGTAGGGGGCCGAATGGGTGTCGCCACCGGACGCGGGCCCGCAGCGGGCTGCGGCGTCATCTGATGCATGGTGACAATGAGAGCAACGGCGGGAGCCGATCCGGCACATCGGTAGGCGTGGGGTGTGGCTGCGTCGAAATAAACGCTGTCGCCAGCCTCGAGCGTGTGGGTGCGGTCGCCATGGCGAATCTCGAGGTCTCCCTGGAGAAGGTAGAGGAACTCGTAGCCAGGGTGGACATGCGGCCGGACTTCGACGCCTTTTCTGACGGGAACGAACTCAGCGAAGTACGGGTCGAGCTGGCGGTCGGGCACCATGTAGGCCAGACTCTCGAAGTAGTAGGTGGGGTCTTCGACTCCGGACTGCGGCAGGCGGACGCGCTCGGAGCGGCGATGCACGCGAAAGAGGGGATGCGGTTCGGGCTCGAAGAAATAGGAGAGATCGCGGCCGAAGACCATGGCGACGCGGGCCAGGTTACGCAGAGTGGGGACCACGCGTCCGGTTTCGAGCTGAGAGAGGAAGCTGGCGGAGAGGCCGGTATGGCGTCCAAGCTCGACCAGGCCCATGGAGCGCTTGAGGCGCAGGCGGCGGATTCTTTCGCCGATGCGTTTTTCGGCGATGAAGGCCTCGGCCGAGGGAGCGGCGGCGGGCAGGGAATCAAAGTGGGGCGCGGTTGGTTCGAGCTTATTTTCCATAACTGGCCCGCTGGTCCGTTGCGAATTGGTGCGATGAGTGAAACTAACAGAGTGTTTTCTAAATCACAAGAACTTTTGATGGCGTGAATAGCGGCGCGGGTCGCCCAGCGGCACGGCTTTTTCCGGGGTTGGCGGTGAGGCGAATGCTCGGATGATCCGGTCTTTTGTTGTTGCGGCGAGACAAACAGGGTTTAATACCGTGTGATCCCCCAGGGAAAGTGGAATGGGTAAGCCAGCACGACGCATCCTGCTGAGCGGGGCATCCGGGCTGATCGGGTCGGCCTTGCGCCGCGCGGCTCGCGAGCAGGCCATGGAAGTGACGGCGCTGGTCCGGAGGCATCGCCTCGTGGGCCCGGGCGCGGTCTACTGGAATCCAGCAAAACCAGATGCAACTGCACATGCTGTGGAGCTGGAAGGTTTCGACGCGGTCGTTCACCTGAGTGGGGCGAACGTCGCACGCCGGTGGACCCAGGAGTATCGCCGGGAAATTGTCGAAAGCCGGGTGGCGAGTACACGGATGCTGTGCGAATCGCTGGCGCAGGTGCGGCGGCGGCCACGCGTGCTGCTGTGCGCTTCGGCGGTCGGAATCTACGGCGATCGGGGCGACGACGTGCTCATCGAGGAAAGCCCGGAGGGAACAGGATTTCTGGCGGAAACCTGCGCGGCGTGGGAGGCGGCGGCGGAGAATGCGTGCGCGCTGGGAATACGCGTGGTGCACCTGCGCTTCGGCGTCGCGCTGAGCCGCAAGGGGGGCGCGCTGGGGAAGATGCTGCTTGCATTCCGCTGCGGACTGGGTGGACGGTTGGGGTCCGGACGCCAGTGGATGAGCTGGATCAGCGTGCGCGATCTGGTGCGGGCCGTGATTTTTCTGATGGAGCACGAGGAACTGGCGGGGGCGTTCAATCTGACGGCGCCGAATCCGGTGACGAACGCGACGTTCACCATGGCGCTGGCTGCGGCGGTTCATAGGCCCGCGCTGCTGCCGGTACCAGCAGGCATGCTGCGGATGATTTTTGGCGAGATGGCGAATCAGACAATGCTGGCCTCGCAGCGAGTATTGCCGCAGAGGTTGGCCGGAGCGGGCTTCAAGTTTGAGGACGAAGAGGTTGAGGGAGCGCTGAGGGCTCTGGAGCGCTCGTAGCTCTGCTACGCTGAAGAGCGATGAAGATGGCATCGACCACCCCTCGACTCACAAGACGAGGGAATTGGGGACCCCGGTTTGCGTGGGCTGCATCTGCATCGGGATGGCTGGTTTTGCTGGCAGGATGCGGGCTGGCGTCGAATCCGCAACCACCCACGCTGTGGCTGCCCGAGCCGGTGAAGGACCTGACGGCGGCGCGCGTGGGAGATGAAGTTCACCTGCACTGGACGATGCCCAAAGAGACAACCGATAAGGTCGCGCTGAAGGGGGATCAGCGGGCGCATTTTTGCTGGGAGAGCGAAGCGTCC
The DNA here is from genome assembly GCA_050011735.1 of Acidobacteriaceae bacterium. Classification (GTDB taxonomy): domain Bacteria; phylum Acidobacteriota; class Terriglobia; order Terriglobales; family Acidobacteriaceae; genus Palsa-343. Next base: position 9,952 of record JBEKIN010000052.1, read on the forward strand.
GCGGCGGAGAAGCCTGCGGCTGCGGTAAAAGCCGGCCCTGGAAAGGTGGGGACGCCGGCGCCGAAGATGGGGCCGGATCCCTGCAGGGCTTTGGCGGATGGGATGTTTCCAACGGAGAAGTCTGCAGATTTTACGGTGAAGATGCCCGCGGAGTTCGTTGCGGGGGCGCCGCAGGCTGTGGCGTTTTTTGTTGAGCTCGAAAACCATGCAGGGAAAACGGCGGGACCGTCGAATGCGGCATGGGTGGCGACGGGTGCGGCTCCGGCAGGTGTGACGGGGCTTCGCCTGGAAGCACGGGCAGCGGGCGTCATCCTGCACTGGGACGGAGCTGCTCCACAGGCGCGGATGGTGCTGCGGATTCATCGTACTTTCGTTCGCAGGGCGGGGGCGCCAGAACCGGCTGCGCCGAAGCCGAATGAGGCGAACGGGGCTCCTCCGCCGGAGCAGCAGGTGCTGGAAGTGGATTTGGACAAGGCGGATCCGGGCGTGGCAGTGGACCATGATGCTGCGTTGGATCATGAATGGAAGTACCGGGTGGAGCGGGTGCTGGAGGTCGAAATCAACAAGCACGCGCTAGAGATTGCTGGGCCACCGTCGCCGACGGTGACGATCGATGCGAAGGACGTGTTTCCGCCGGCGGTTCCTGCGGGGGTGGTGGCGGTGGCCGACGCGCAGGGGCGGGCCATCGATCTGTCGTGGACGCCGGATACGGATGCCGATCTGGCAGGCTATGTGGTGTACCGGCGGGACGTGACGGCGGGGACGGCGATGGAGCGGATTTCTGGCAAGGCGCTGGTGGTGCCGCCGTCGTTTGGAGATACGACGGTGGTGGCGGGGCATCGCTACGCGTATGCGGCGAGCGCTGTGGATCAGGACGGAAACGAAAGCGCGCGGTCGGGCGAAGTGGAGGAGGAACTGCCGCAGTGAAGGCAGCGGTCAGCGTTCAGTTGTCAGCGTTCAGGAAAATCGGGTTCGCGCTCATTAAGGAGAGCCAATGAAGTATTGCCGGTTTGAAACGGATGCGGGTCCGCAATACGGTGAGGTGGTGGATCGGGCGGGGACGCTGTGGATCGAGCGGCTGCTGCCGCCGTTCGAGGAGGATCCCTGGACGCGGCTTTCTACGGGGCAGTTTGAGCCAGTGCCTATGCGAACGGTGAAGCTGCTGGCGCCAGTGGTTCCGTCGAAGATTGTGTGTATCGGGAGGAATTATCGAGAGCATGCGGCGGAGCTGGGCAATGAGGTGCCGAAGGAGCCGCTGCTGTTTCTAAAGGCCCCGTCGTCGGTGATTGCGGCGGAGGAGGCGATCCGGATTCCGGCGCTCTCGCAGCGGGTGGACTTTGAGGGCGAGCTGGCGGTGGTGATTGGGCGGAAGGCGACGCGCATCTGGCCCGACGAAGATGTGCGTCGGTACATTCGCGGCTACACCATCGTGAATGACGTGACGGCGCGGGATCTGCAGAAATCGGACGGGCAGTGGTCGCGGGCGAAGGGATTTGACACGTTTTGCCCGATGGGGCCGCTGGTGACGGATGAGGTTGATCCGGACACGGGACTCGCCGTCGAAACGAGGCTGAATGGCGAGGTGAAGCAACACGGAAGCACGAGCGATCTGATTTTTGGCATCGCAGCGCTGCTGCGCCACATTACAGCGGCGATGACGCTGCTGCCGGGGGACGTGATTCCCACGGGCACGCCCGCTGGAGTGGTGCCGATGCAGCCGGGGGACCGGGTCGAAGTGACGGTGGAGGGGATTGGGACGCTGGGGAATCCGGTGGGGAGCTAGCGTTCAGCGTTCAAAAGAGCAGATTGCAGCCAGCAGCCTGCAGCCAGCGGCCAGTGGTGGGCATCAAATCAACGGAGAGCGTTTACGGGAATTTTGCAGAGATTCCTCGGCGGCATTTTCGCGTTGTGCGCCGAATGCCGGATAATCGAGAGACAGGGTGGAGGGACGGAATGGCGAAGACATTGCTGGCACAGCTCCGCGGCATGACGACGGTGGTCGCCGACACGGGCGACATCGAGGCGATTGAAAAGGTAAAGCCGCAGGATGCGACGACGAATCCGTCGCTGCTGACCGCAGCGGCGCAATTGCCGCAATACGGCAAGATTGTCGATGATGTGCTGCTGGACGCGAAGAAGCAGCTGGGCGAGGATGCCGAGGACGCGAAGGTCTCGAAGCTGGCGTTTGAGAACCTGGCGGTGGCCTTTGGCAAGAAGATTCTGCAGATCGTCCCGGGGCGGGTTTCGACCGAAGTGGACGCGCGGAAGTCGTACGACACTGAGGGAACGATCGAGCAGGCACACTCGATCATCCAGAAGTACGAGAGCGCGGGCGTGTCGCGGCAGCGGGTGCTGATCAAGATTGCGTCGACGTGGGAAGGAATTCGCGCCGCGGAGAAACTGGAGAAGGAAGGCATCCATTGCAACCTGACGCTGCTGTTCGGCATTCACCAGGCGATCGCCTGCGCGGATGCGGGGGTGACGCTGATTTCGCCGTTCGTGGGGCGCATCCTCGACTGGTACAAGAAGGACACCGGCAAGGACTACCAGGGCGCGGACGATCCGGGCGTGCAGTCGGTGACGAAGATCTACGACTACTTGAAGAAGTACGGATACAAGACGCAGGTGATGGGGGCGAGCTTCCGCAACACGGGCGAGATTATCGAGCTGGCCGGATGCGATCTGCTGACGATTTCGCCGCATTATCTCGAGGAACTGGATGCGACCGAGGGCACGCTCGAACGGAAGCTCGATCCGGCGAAGGCGCAGTCGATGCAGATCGAGAAGCTGACCATCGATAAGGCGACCTTTGACAAGATGCACGCCGCCGATCGCATGGCGAACGACAAGCTGAAGGAAGGGATTGAGGGATTCAGCAAGGCGCTGGAGCAGCTGGAGCAGCTGCTGGCGAAGCGTCTGAGCGAGCTGGAAGCAGGAGCGCCGAAGCCGGTGGGCGCGCACTGAAAGCCTTCTACGATTGGGTTACCACAGGCAGCCTTACCAGGCTGCCTGTTCAATTTCCTGAGGCTGGCCCCTGGCAGATTCGGATCGAGTAACGGCAAAACGCCGCCAGGAGCTTGACTGAAGAGTTGCAGGCTTGACATGATCGGATTTCCGGTGCGGTTTTCGCTCCGTTTCCCAGGTCCCGGTTGTCATTGGCTGATCACTTGCAGAAAACGAGGTTATTTCCGTCGCCCCCCTCGGCGGCTCAGGCTGCCCGCCCCCCTGTCTCTTCGAGCGGAGGCGGGGCGACGATCATGTTTAAGCTGCTGCTGCTGGCGTCTCCGCTTCTATTGGGGCAATTCTCGTTTGCGCAGGACGCTGGTCCCCTGGCGCCTGAGACGCTGGCAGGGCTTCCGGACGCGCCGGTTCCCGCGGCTTCGGTGACAGAAGGGGCGAAGGCCGAGTCCACGAGCGTTGTTGCGGTGAGCGCGCCGCGCGATCGAGTGTCGCCGGAAGATTGTTCGCTGGATACGACGCAATCGCGGAGATGCCGGGTGCACTGGCGCCATCTGATCCTAACGACGACGCTGTTCAACGGGTTTGAAGACGCGGGCAATTTGTACACCGGCTACTGGTACCGCAAGGAGACAACCGAGGGGGACTGGTGGGATCGCTATATCAATTCGGCTGCGGGCTGGGTATGGAATCGATGGCCGGACTACAACCCGTTCCTCGACGATTACGTGGGGCATCCGATGATGGGCGCCATCACCAACGATCTGTGGATCCAGGAGGACCCGAAGAGTATGACGGTCGAGCCGTCGAACACGTGGCCCTACTGGCGGCGGATGCTGCGAGCCGGCGCTTTTTCGACCGCATATAGTTTTTGGTGGAAGCTGGGCCCGACCGGGGAAGCGTCGATCGGGCACAACGGCGACCACGCCGAACCTTACGGAAACGGACAGATAAGCAACGAAACGGGGTGGGTGGAGCTGGTGACCACGCCGGTGGGCGGAGCGCTATGGACGATGGGCGAGGATGTGCTGGATAAGCACGTCGTGGCGCCAGTGGAAGGCGACGGGCGCAATCCTTTTGCGCTGCTGGGGCTGAGTTTTCTGGAGCCGGCGCATGCGACGGCGAACATTTTCCGCTTCCGGCCGCCATGGTACCGGGACGATCGGGTGGTCAAGACGAAGTCATTCTGGAGCGATCCACCGGGCGAGAACGAGGTGCGGTTCGAGAAGGCGGAGTTTGGGCGGAGCGGCAACACGAGCGGGGCTGAGGGTGAAGCGAACACGGTGTCGTCCGCGGTTACAGGGGTTTCTGCTGTGGTCCGCAGCGCGAGCTCGGCGGGAGAATTCCCGGTGTGGCCGCGTCCAGGAGGCGAGCACGAGTTTGGAGCGTGGTGGGGACTCTCGCTGATGAGCGGACATCTCTGGGGCTACTCGGGCGACGTTAAATATATGCCCATCGATGTGCGATACACCTACCTGATCAGCCCGCACGACAGCTGGACGCTGCGCTACGCTCCGGAATTGACGGCGCTGGCGATGCTGGACTGGCCGGTGCCGGGAGCGATTCCTACCACGAATCAACCGTATACCCAGTTTCTGCGCACGCGGGCCTATGGTAGCGGTATCAGCCCGGTCGGATTCGAGACGGATTTTCTGCCGGCAAAACGGATCCAGCCTTTCCTGAGCACCAACGGTGGAGTCGTTTATTACGATCAGCGGGTGCTCTCGCCGGAAGGATCGCAGTGGATGTACACGATCGACTTCGGCTGCGGGCTGCATTTCTTCCGCAAGGCGCGCCAGGACTGGAGCCTTGGCTACCGGTACCAGCATCTCTCCAACGCAAACATCAGCGAACACAATCCTGGAACGGACGCGAATACGTTTTATCTTGCAGTGTCGCGTTTCCGCAGCAAGGGATATCGCTAGTACTCCACCAAACTAGGACACGGTGTGGGTCGCCAGGGTGACGGTTACTACGTCGTCGGGTGTCTTGGTGGCGCCGCCGTCGCTCTGCGGATGGAACTCGACGGTCAAGGTTGTGGCGTTGACAATGACGCGCAGATAGCCGTAGTCCGTGCCGTCGTAGCTTTCGAGCGTCAGCGTGCTGTCGATGGGGTAGGGCGTGCGGAAGGCGCCGCGCATCGCTTCCAGTGGCGAGTGGCCGCCGCACCCGGCGACGATGTAGGGAATGGAAAGGCCGTTGATGACGCGGGTGTAGCGCTGGTAGTTGTGCGCGTGGCCGGCGAAGACGGCGTGCGGCCAGACGCCCGCGGCGGTGCAGGCGCTGTCGATATCGGCCAGCATAGCGGGGCTGCCGCCGTGGGTGGTGCCGCCGGTGAAGGGCGGATGATGCACGGCGATGATGACGGCTCCTGTGAACTTGTCGCTGGTGACGCGCCTGAGAGCGGCGGTGAGAAAGGCGATCTGCCGCTGGTCGAGCGTGGGGTAGGTCCCGTTCTGGCCGGAGATGACACCGGGATCCTCGAGGACATTGCTGTAGAGGCCGAAGATGCGGACGAAGGGCGCTTCGAGGGTGAAGTAGACCCCCGGCTGGATCATGGTGGTGCGGAGGAGGCCGCCGGCGTCGGGCGATGGTGCAGCGGAAGAGGCGCAGAAATTGCGCAGGAAAGCTTCGAGTGTGGTCTCGGGGTCGCCGGGCCAGACGACGCCGTCGTGATTGCCGGGAATCGCGATGATGGGCGCGGGATAGCTGCGGAAGGGTTCGTAGAACTGGTCGTAGTAATACGTTGCTTCGCCGAAGTAGTAGACGACGTCTCCGAGATGGTAGAAGAACGAGGGCACGTCGGCAGAGTTGGCTTCGCTAAAGTCGGCGACCATCTTGTCAGAGACGAGATCCTGCGTATTGGGGCCCTTGACGCTGCCCGTGTCGCCGACGCTGTGGAAGACAATCTGGCCGGAGGCGGTGATGGCCTGGGTCTTCGCCGCTCCCTGGCTGCCATAGACCTGCTGGAGGGTCAGGACGGGCTCGACGGCATTGTTGGCCGGCTGCGGTACGGGCTCGACTGAGGCGATTTCCGTATCGTTCTGATCGGTGACGGGGTTTTTGAAGCCGGTCGGGTCGGGAGACGGAGAGGGCTGCGCGAAGACGGGATCGCCTGGGGCCGCGGCGGGATGGGTTGGCTTTGGTGGATGCTTTTTGGGCTTGGGTGCAGGGGCGGTTTGTTTGGGCATCGTGCTCTCCTGGGAAGAGGATAGGCGATTCTGACGATCAGGATGTGAATCCCTGGCCGTGCGTCGCGATCCCGGAGCTGTGGGCTTACTCGGAGCGAGGCCAGGGTTAGGCGGGGTCATGTAGCCGCAGTACTGTTGGCCGGGGCGGTCAGGAAAGTCATCAGCCCCGAGAACTCAAGGGGATAACGGAGGTGGGTCGCAGTCGAGTGGCGGGACTGCCAGAAAGTTCGGGAAACGTACAACGAAAGGGTCTTGTTTGGCGCGACAAATGCGGTAGAGTGCCGATCTATACAGCACAACAAGCTTCTTCAGCCGGTGGGAGCCGGAGAAGCGGGGCTCATTCCATTCTCCAAAACCGGCGGGGCGAAGAAGCGGGGAGGAAACCATGATTTCCGAACGCCACCCTTTGCGCCAGCTTTTTCATGAAGTGGTTGCCGGGTGCTACCACCGGCACAGTGGACTCGACGACCCGGAATTGACCTCCTATGTTGGGGATCTGCTGACGGAGTTCACCGCGACGGAGAACCTGTACCGCATCCGCGATGCCGGGGGAAAGCCGCTGAAGGATGTCCGCGAGATGGTGGTGGCAGCGGATCCGGTATTTGGCGCGGCCGCGTCGTTCGATGAGGAGCGTCAGGTGCGGCGGCACATCGGCGACTACGCGCTTTTCGCGACCGGGATGTATCCGGAGTCGACCCAGTTATGGCGGCACAGCGGGGAATCGAGCTTCGCGGAGATGGTGAAGGCGGGCAAGGAGAGCTACTACATCGTCTCGCAATTCGACCTGTTCGAGTACAAGGAGGAGGCGCCTCTGTTTGCGCAGCTGTCGAGCGAATTTGAGCGCTGCATGTACGGGTTGAAGCACGTCCGCGAAGAGCTGGACCGGATGGGCGGGATGATTCAGTAAGGCAGGGCGTTGGAGGGTGGGCAGCGGGAGGCGGCGCACCCGCCCGAGCAAATTTCAGACCAGGACATTTGCGCCGGTGCTCAGGTGAGCGCACGGTCGAGGTGCGTGTAGCCGCCGTCGACGACGACGATTTGCCCGGTGGTGTGGCCGCTCTGCGAGGGTGAGAGCAGGAAGACGGCCATCGCGGCGATCTCGGAAGCTTCGGTAAAGCGATGGCCGAGGGGGATGCGGCGGCGTATTTCGTCGAGCGCCTGCTGGGGGTCGGGGCGCGTGGAGATCCAGCGCTGGTAGAGCGGGGTCAGCACTTCAGCAGGAAGGACCGCGTTGGCGCGGACGCCGGAGGGGGCGAGCTCGGCAGCCCATTCGCGAGTGAGGGCCAGCTGCGCGCCTTTGGCGGCGGCGTAGGCTGAGGTTCCTCCCTGGCCGGTGAGCGCGACTTTGGAACTGATGTTGACGATGGAGCCGCGCGAGGCCTTGAGCATGGGCAGGGCATAGTGCGCCATGGCGTAGTAGTGGACGAGATTCTGACGCAGGCTCTCGACGAAGCGATCCGGAGAGCCGGATTCGAGGCCGACGCCGTCGTTGGCGCCCGCATTGTTGACGAGGCCGACCATGCGGCCGTACCGGCTGCGAACGTAGTCGATGGCGTGCTCGCACTGTTTTGTATCGGCGAGGTGCGCTTCGACGAAGTCGCACTTGCGCCGGCTGTTGAGCATCTCGGCAAGGAAGTTTTTTACGTTGTCGGAGGCGCGGCTGACGACGACCACCGTCGCGCCTTCGTCGAGGCAGGCGCGCGAGATGGCCTGGCCGATGCCGGCGCCGCCGCCGGTGACTACGATGACGCTGTCGTGGAGGCCGAGGTCCATAGAGGAAGGATAACCTCGGAATGGTCGGGGCGGAGGGATTCGAACCCCCGACCCTCTGCTCCCAAAGCAGATGCGCTACCAGGCTGCGCTACGCCCCGACTGATGAAATTGTAGCCCAGGGGCGGCGGTGTTCGGATAGCGTTCAGCG
>JBEKIN010000053.1:0-17959 GCA_050011735.1 Acidobacteriaceae bacterium
AGTAAACAGAATATCTGTTATCAGACATTAAAACTCTCCCGATGTTGACCGCGTTTAATTAGTGCTTAGCGTGGACAACATGAACGCCAAGGTGTCCGGGCGCGAGTCCCTGGACGGCGCGACCGAACCGGGACGCGATCTCCTGGAAACTGATGTCTTCGACGTCAGAAAATCCGTGCGAGCGAAGAATCGCTCGAATGCCAGCCGGTTCGAAACGGCTGTCTGAACGCTCGTCCATTTTCTTAAGCTGTTCGGTCCGCTCCGTTTCTGCTTGCCTTAGCTCTTCTGAGGATGCCTCGGGAGGTTCCATGTAGTCGAACACCACCTCTGAGTTCTGGATTGACGACATGTAGTCCAGAGTGCGGCCGATAGCGTCCTGTGTCAGATAGGTCACAACCCCGAGCCATGTGAAAAACGCGGGCGAGTTCTGCTGAAAGCCTGCGGCCACGAGCTTCTCTCCCACAGCATCCCGCTCGAAATCGACTGATACGAGAGTAAGCCATGGCGGAAGTGCGATTTGAGCTTCGGCCAGGCGCTGGAGTTTCCATGCCTGCGTCGCGGGGTGGTCAACCTCGTAGATGCAGATCTGTTGCGCGGTATGGGGATTCCGGAGAGCGAAAGTGTCGAGTCCGGCGCCAAGGATGACGATCTGCCGAACCCCTCTTTCGACCGCTCTTGACAAGGCATCTTCCGCAATCCGGCTTCGCGCGGTGGTGATCAGGCGTCCGATGCTGGCCAAAGGGTGTTGGTTCGCAAATTGAAGTACGTCCTTTTCGTCTTCACGCAGAATCTTCATTGCAAATGGGTCATAGAGGATGGAGCCACGATCGAGCACCTGATGAGCAGCTCGTTGCCGGGCGATCATCAGGGCTGTGCGGCTCGGTTCACCAAGCTTCATGTTCGAGGGTCTCCGTTCTCGTCAAAAGTGCTCTTCAGGTCCGGGACTGATCAGCTGCCGTCGGGGTATCCGCCACGGTGCAGCACCATCGGATAATGGGGCAGCGTAGCTGGCTTCCGCACCTTCGCGCGCCAGCCCTCGGGATACGGTTCCAGTCCCTGAAACAGCGGCGATCCTTCCGCCGTGCCATCTCCGGCGATGCGTTGCAGGACGCCGCAGAGGTCCCGCATGGTCGTTGCGCCGTAACGGGTGACCCAGCGCTTCTCGATCATCCTCAACAGGCGCTCGTACTCGGCCTGCGCTCGCACGCCCGCCGGGGTCAGGAGCACCGTCTTCACGCGGCCGGCGTTCTGAACCGTGGCGAACCCGCGCTTCGTGAGAAACGACAGCGCCATGGCGACTGCTTCCTTTGAAATTCCCCCAGGCATGGGAAGGTCGCGGACCGGAGTTCCCTTTTCGTCGACGACGCGCAGGAGGTCGGCGCAGATGGCCAGCGAAACGTCGGACTGCCGCTCGAACTCGAGCGCGAACGCCAGCAGAACCCTCGCCAGTAGCGCCGGCAGCGGCAGGTAGGAGACGTCGGTCGGCATCGAGGTGGAGCTCTGAGCTTTGTGCCCTTCACTGACGAGCCCGTACTTCAGGATAGGGAGACAGTCCGGCAACTCGACGTCCAGCTGGCTCGCCACGGCTGCCAGGGCGCTGCGCAGCTCGTCGACCATGTCACCGCCGAAGCGCTTGCGCCAGCGATCCTCGACTACGGGGATCAGCGCCGCCCACAGCTCCGCTGCGAAGCGGCCTTTGGCGGTCGCGCGCACAATCAGCGCCGACAGCGGCGGCCTGGGACGACTGTCCGCAGGATCCGGCTCGAAGTAAACATAGCCCCAGCGCCGCATCCCGTCCCAGTTGGTCCGGGTGCGGGCGAGACGCTCCACTTCGCGGATCGCGACTCCCTCCTCCGTAATGAAGCGCATGCAGTTGAACCACATCACCATCGAGACCAGCCATGGTCCGGGGATCGACGCGGCACTCGGACCGTACTTCGTTGTCCTGTGCGGGAGGCGGTGATCCGACTCGTTGTCGAATTCAATGGTGAACGCAACCAGCGCGAAGGAAAGCAGCGCTGACAGCGGTGGCCGGGTCACCATGGACTGCATCATGCCACGTGGGCGGATTCGCGGCCAAGAGGACCCAGAATCGGACCGAGCTAATCGTCGCGCAAAAACAACGACGCCGCCCGAAGGCGGCGTCTGGATACTGCTCGTTTCACCGATCGGATCAGAGTGTCGATTCGATCTCGAAGCCCCAGGCTTCCAGCAGCGATTCGGGGATGTACTTCGAGTTGCGGTTGCGGCGAGCCCACTCGCGCAGACGAGTAGAGCGGATGTACTGATCCGGGGTGAGCTTAAACTCCTTGACGACCTGCTCAAAGGAAGTCACGGTGGGCACAACCGGTCCAATCGGCTCCGGCTTGCCCCAGTTGGGATTACCACGACGCTTTGCCATGTATGATTTACCCTCTGCTATTGAAAGTGACGTACCGAAAATCCGGGAGCCCGCATACTGACATCACCGGGAAGTCACAAACCTTTACGATTATAGGGATATTTTCTATGAAAATCAAGAGGAAAGTGCCCAATCGTGTGGGCGCACCCAAAAACTAACTACATCGATATCAATTAGATGTCATACACCCTTAAAAGGAAGCGTCCCTCTGTGGAAACCTCCACCAAACGGCTCCGGGATCGACTCGCAGAGCGCGAAAAACTCGCCGATTTCCACATGCCAGGCGATCGCGTATCCTTCTGAAATTGATCGGAAAGCCAGGATTTGTTGACAGATTTTGATCGACTGGACGCTGGATTTCCAGAGCCCACGACCTCTCGCCGCTCAGCCGCTCAGCCCAGGAGGCTCTCCAGCAATTCGGCTGAAGACACCACACTACCCCGGCGTGGAAAGAACTTCTCCAGAAGAATGCTGTGCACATCGGCGTCCTGGTCAGCGCAACAGTCTTTGATCACCATCACGCGATAATCGGCATCCACCGCATCAAGCAGCGTGGAGAGAACCACGCCGCTGGTCGCGATTCCGAACAGGACGAGCGTCTCGATTTCCTTCGCGCGCAGGATCATGTCGAGATCCGTTCCCGTGAACGCGCTGATGCGGTGCTTGACGATGACGACGTCTTCGCCCACGGGCGCGACCGCGGGATGAATTTTGCCTGCGTCTCCCTTGAAGAGCTGCTGGTGCCGCTCGGAAGTTCGAATGGCGGCGAAGAGCGCATTGCGTGAGCTGATCTCGGGCATTCCGGGCCGAAAACCGACCTGCACGTGGATGACGGTGACGCCGCGATCCCGGCATCGCCCCAGGACGCCGGCCGCGCGAGCGGTAAACGCGTCCTGCTGGTCTCCGGCATAAATGGAGACGATCCCGGCCTGCATATCCATGCTGAGCACGGCGGTGCGCGCCGGATCCAGAGCAGGTTCTACGGGCATTGGCTCCTCCCTTCTGTGAGTCTATTGATCGAGCGAAAACTGGTACCCAATGATGGTCTTCAGCTGCTCATAGGAGACGGCCATCATGGGCACCGCCCGCCCATCGATGAAAAGCGTCGGCGTCTCATTGATATTCAGCTCCTGTCCCAGCCGCATCGAGGCATCGACCGCGCTCTTGCCCGCCGGCGAATCGGCGCAGGCCGCAACCTTGTCCGGATCGGCGCCGGCCGCGGTGGCCGCATTTCTCAGCGCCTGCGCCGCACCCTGACCTGCCAGGTCATTCTGCGCGGCAAAGACCGATTCCGCATATTTGAAAAATGCGTCGCTGTTGCCCTGCTGCGCCACGCAAGCTCCCCAGGCGGCCGCGGTGTACGCCTCCGGATGGATATTCACGAGCGGATAGTTCTCGAAGACAAAATGCGCCTGGGGGAAATCCTGCAGCAGCCTTTCTGCAATCGGCTGCGCGTCTTTGCAGTGCGGGCACTGGAAATCGGCAAACTCGACGAGCTCGAACTGCTTGCCGGCGGCGCCCAGCGAAGGACCATTCGCGCTCTCCTGCAGAACGTGGTAGTTGTTCTCGAACGGTTTCGCTCCGAAATCGAGGATCGCGTCCTGGGTAACCAGGTGCTTGCCGTCGGGCGTGACGAAGAAGTTCAGGGTCGCGATCTGCTGCCCACCCTGTTTCTCAGCGACGAAGATCGTGACTTTGCTGACGCCGGGCGCCGCGGTCTTCTGGATGCCGTAGACCTCCCACACGCGGTTCGCATCGTAGCCCCACGACGTTTTCAGGAACGACTCAACGTCAGCTTTGGTGGGCGCGGTTGCCGTGAAGTTGGAGGCGTCCACGGGCGGAAACTGCGGCTCACCGGTCGCGCTCGGCGGCGCCGGTGCGGCAGGCGCCTCCTGCGGGGTGGGTGCGGAGGGTGCCGCTTGCGGCGTGGGCGCGGAAGGCTGGTCGGTCTGCCCGAGGCACAGAGCTGGAGCAAGGAGGAGCGCAAACATTGCGCAGGCGATGGAACGAAGCTGCATAGAGTCCTTTCGGATTGATTCTTAAACCTGTACTTTAGCTGCAATGGGGAATCGGCGGCCCATCCCAAAGGCCTTCGGAGTGACCTTGAGCACCAGCGCCGCCTGCTGCCGCTTGTATTCGCTGCGCTCGACCATTTTGACGACCGCCCGCACCATTTCGAGATCGAGCCCGCGCTCGGCCGCGATATTCTCTGGCGACTCATAATGCTCGACGTACGCTTCAAGGATCGGGTCGAGCACTTCGTAGGGCGGCAGCGAGTCGGTATCTTTTTGCCCGGGCCGCAGCTCCGCCGAGGGTGGTTTCTCCAGGATCGCCCGAGGGATCACTTCCCTTTCGCGATTCACGCTCCGGCACAAATCGTAGACCCGCGTTTTGAAGACGTCGCCGATCACGGCGAGCGCGCCCACCATATCGCCGTACAGCGTGCAGTAGCCGGTGGACATCTCGCTCTTGTTCCCGGTGGTCAGAACCAGCGCGTTGAACTTATTCGAGAAGGCCATCAGCAGCGCGCCGCGGATGCGGGACTGAACGTTCTCCTCGGTGATGTCCGGTTGCCGGCCTGCGAACACCGGCGCGAGAGCATGGTTGAATCCGCCAAAGATCTCGTCGATGGGAACCACCTCGTAGCGAATGCCGAGATTCTTCGCCAGCTGCAGGCTGTCGTCGATGGATCCGGGAGATGAATAAGGGCTGGGCATGCCGAGTGTAGTGACGTTTTCCGCTCCCAGAGCCCGTACGGCGATCACCGCGACCAGCGCGGAGTCGATGCCGCCGCTCAGCGCAATCACGACCTTCGAGAATCCGCATTTGCGCACGTAATCGCGGGTACCCAAGGTGAGAGCCTCCAGCATGGCCTCGTCTTCGTCGCCGGGCTGCTCGCGCATGTCGCCGGTAAGCGCATCGAGGTCCGCGAAGATCAGATCCTCTTCGAAGCTCTTTGCCTGGGCGATCACCTCGCCACTGGGCCCAATCACCAGGCTCGATCCGTCGAAGACCAGGCTGTCGTCGCCGCCCACCTGATTCACCATCACCACCGGGACCCGGTGCCGCTTCGCGATGGCCGCCAGCATCTCTTTGCGCAGCGCGCGCTTATCGCGCCACCACGGCGAGGCGGAAATGTTGAGGATGAGCGACGCGCCCTGCTTCATCAGCTCCTCGACGGGATCGACGGTGTAGAGACGGTTCTCCCAGAAGCTTTTGTCATTCCAGGCATCTTCGCAAATGGTGAGAGCGACCGGCTGCCCATCGACGTGGCAGAGGCATTGCCGCGTGGCGGGGGCGAAGTAGCGCTGCTCGTCGAACACATCGTAGTAGGGCAGCAGCATTTTCGACTGCACAAATTCCACTTGGCCCTGGCGGACCAGCGCGGCAGAATTCCTCACGTGCTTCCCTGCCCCAGGTTCAGCCGCGGTGACGTACCCGGCGATCACCGCGATGGGATCCTTTGCGGTGGCGCGGGCAATCTCGCACAGAGCCTCGCCGCAGCGCGCAACGAACGCGGGTTTCTCCAGCAGATCGGCAGGCGGATAGCCGGAGATGGCCAGCTCGGGGAACAGCACCAGGCGAGCGCCGCCCTGCTGCGCTCTGCGAGTAAATTCGAGGATTTTTGCGGTATTTCCGCTGAAATCGCCGATGGTGGGATCGATCTGGGCGAGCGCGACCTTCACTCTTTTAGTGTAGCAACGCGGGGGGATTGGTCCGCGGGACGCAGGCGTTGACCGGCGCGGCATTTCAACATAGCATTCTGGCGACACATGGAGGGTCGCTGTGCTCGCTCGCAAGTTCTGGCTGATCGCAGTCCTGTGCGCGGCGGTTTCGATGGCCGGCGCGCAGCAATGGCCGACCCCGAACCGGCCCGTGCTGCCGGCGCAGCAGGCGCCCACGCCGGAGCCGTCGACCGCCCCTACACGGGGTGTGATTCCCGCGCAGGATGGTGGCGTGCGCGAGGTGCTGGAAAGCATCGTCGTCCCGCCGATTCCCCACGAGCCGTTCACCGCCACCCTGATCACCGAATGGGTGCGCTACACGCCCGATGGCGCTTCGATCACGCTGCTCAACCAGCGCCGGATTGCGCGCGATGCCCAGGGCCGGCTGTATGAGGAGCGCTGGGCGCTGGTTCCCAAAAACGGCGACATTGCATCGCGCCTGCAGTGGATTCAGATCGCCGACGCGCACACACGCACGCTTTACAACTGCAACATGATTGCCCGCGTCTGCGATCTGCTGCGCTACGATCCGGCGCGCGATCTTGCGGCCGCTGGTGCTCCGCCGTCTTCCAGTGGCCCGCTCCCCGGCGATCGCGGCTTTTCGCAGACCGAGAGCCTCGGAAACCGAGTGATCGCCGGAGTAGACACAATCGGGACCCGCGTGACCACTACTCTGAATCCCGGCGCCGTGGGCAACGATCGGCCGGTGGTCAAGACCAGCGAGACCTGGCGGTCGGAGCAGCTGGCGATCAACCTGCTCTCGATCCGCACCGACCCGCTCTTCGGGACGCAGACGTTTACGATCAGTGACCTCGATGCAGGCCCGCCCGATCCTCAGCTCTTCGAGTTGCCGGTGAATTTCCCGGTGCGCGACCAGCGCGCGGCGCGGCCCCCTTCTCCATAGGCCGGTCAGAGCCTGTCAGAGCTCCGGCAGGACCAGCGCGTCGAGATCGAGGAACTGGCGCAGCACCTCATCGCTGGAACCCTTCATTTCGTCCATGGTGCCGAAGAACTCGGCGCGGCCCTGGTGCAGGAAGAGGACGCGATCCGCCAGCCGCTCCGCGAAGCGCATATCGTGGGTCACCACGATGCTGGTCAGGCGTAGCTGATTCCTGAGCTTCTGGATGAGATTGCCGAGCAGGCGGGCGATCAGCGGATCGACCATGGTCGTGGGCTCGTCGTACAGAACCGCCTCCGGCTCCGCGGCCAGGGCGCGGGCAATCGCCACCGATCGCTTGGTGCCGGTGGAAAGGTCTGAGGGCAGCAGGTCGATCATCTCGGCTACGCTCACCATCTCCAGCAGCCCGCGGACGATCTGCTGGATCTGATCCTCGGAGAGGCCGCGGCCTTCGCGCAGCGGGAACGCGACATTCTCGCCGACAGTAAGCGAATCGAAGAGCGCGCCGTTCTGGAAAACCATCGTGACTTTGCGGCGCACCGCCTGCATCTGCTGTTCAGTGAACTGCGTGATGTCCTCGCCGGCGACGAGGATGCGCCCGGAGTCAGGCCGCAGAAAACCCATAATGAGCTGCAGCGAGACCGACTTGCCCACGCCGGAGCGGCCCAGGATGCAGAGCGTTTCGCCCGGCATCACGTGAAAGTTGATCTCCTTGAGCACGTGCAAGCTGCCGAAGGACTTCGAAACATTCTCGAAAGCGATGTAGGGCTGGCGGTCGGAGTGACCGTTGGATTCGGCCTTCACCTCAATAGTGACGTCGGGGGGAATGCCCACGCGGTTCGGTTGCCTCGCCTGTTGTCAGCTTACCTGTTCTCGGTGTTCTGGATGACGGCTTTTTGCTCCAGCGCCGTGCGCAGCAACTCGTAATCCGCCGGCGTATTCACGTTGCGGAACCAGTCCGCCAGGGGTGGATGCGATGGCCACTCGGACGGGGGCGATGCGGAGGCGACTGACTCTGCGTCGAACTCATCAACCGCCTCCCCCAGGGAGGCGGCCGCCTCTCGCAGGGCGACCATCACTTTGTAGTTGGCCGCCGCCAGGGAGATTCTCAGCCCATCCAGCAGCCGCCGGCTGTAAACCGCGCAGAGTGGCTGCAGGCGGCCGCCGTAGCGCGGGATCGTGGCAACGGCCTGGCTCCGCTCGGCCCGCGTCATGATCCACTGCAAAAATTTACGAGGCAGACCGGGCAGGTCGACAGGGACGAAGAGATTCAGCTCGCTGTCCGAAACCGCGAGGGCCGCTTCGATCCCGGCGAGGGGCCCGGATCGCGGGAAGTTGTCTGGCACAACCATGGCGAAGCGGGCCAGGTCGGGACGCGAGCCGCAGATGCGGGGACTCAAATCCAAACTGCGGAGCAGGGCGAGCGCGTGCTCCGCCAGCGGACGGCCGTTTATTTCGAGAAGGGCTTTGTCGCGGCCCATGCGGGTGCTTTGCCCGCCGGCGAGAACGAAGGCGTTCACCAGCTACCGCCCCTGGCAATAAGGCTGGATGAGCTGCACGGCAGCGTCAGGGTCGGCTACCTCGACGACCAGCTGGCCGTAGCGCTCGTCGCGGAGGTCGATCACGATTGTGTTGTCGGGATGGTGAACGTCCCAGAAGATGATCTTGCCCTGCTGGTAAAAAGTTCCGGCGTGCAGGACGCCTGGAATGTCGGATCCGATCAGCTTCAAGCCGTGCCACCAGCCACGCGCGATGTTGGGGTCGGCGCGAACTCCTGCGATGTGCTGCAGAGGAATTTCAAGGGTGCTCTTGAGCGCCCAGAGCTGATCGATTCCACGCACATGGAGCACCAGCTTGCCCTCTGTCACCGACAACTCGACCATGGTTCACCCCGCATCCGACGGTTCGATTCTAAACGGCCACTCGTGGCGTCTTCGTGCCCGAAGCAGATAGAGGATGCTGCCGGCGAGAGCGATGGCAGCGGCATAGAGCAGGTCCCGCATTCCCTGTGTTCGTGAAAACAGAATGAAGAGGAATCCCGCCAGCGCCGCCAGTGGCGGCAGCGGGTAGAGCCACATGCGGAACGGCCGCGGCATATCCGGCCGCCGCATGCGCAGCAGAATGACTCCCACCTGCTGCAACAGGTACTGCAGCACGATGCGGATCACCACCAGCGCCGCAATCACCTGCGCCAGGCGGAGGAAGCAGAAAAGCATCGCCACTCCCCCCAGGGCCAGGAGCGAAAAGTCCGGGAAATTCCTTTTGGGATGCAGATGAGCAAAGACGCGGAAGTAGTTCCCATCGAGCGCCGCGGCATAGGGCACACGGGAATATCCCATGAGCAGGGCGAAGACGGACGAGAAGGCCGTCCACATGATCAGGCATGCGATGAGCACGGCAGCGCGCGGACCCAGCGTGCGCGCCACCATCTCCGCGACCACGGTGCGTCCCATCTGGTGTGCCGGTATCACTCCAAGCACGCTGATATTCATGGCGATGTAGAGAACGGCTACCACGGCGATGGAAATCAAAATGGCGCGCGGGATGGTCTTGCCGGGATTGCGGATTTCGCCGCCGAGAAAGCAGACGTTGTAGTAGCCCCAGTAGTCGTAGGTGGCGATCAGGGTTGCCGATCCCAGACCGGCGAAGAAGGCAGGCGAGAAACTGAAAGCGTGAGGCGACGCTTGTAACAGTACCGGATGCAGATGCGTCAATCCCGCGAACAAAACGATGGCCATCGCCGCCATCACGCCCGTCCAAAGGACCCAGGCTGTGCGCAGGATGGCACGAATGTCGCGATAGAGCAGACCGACGATGAGCGCGCAGGTGCACGCTGCCAGCACGCTCGTCCAGTGAACACCGTTGGGCCATGCGGCGATGAGCGGATTGCGAAGTTCGGGAATCAAATAGGAGGCAAACTCCGCAAACCCGATGCAGCCGGAGGCGATCGACAGGGGCGCGCTGAACCCGAGCTGAAAGATGTAGAGGAACGAGACGAAGCGGCCGGCGCTTTCCCGCCCGTAAATCTCCCTCAGGAAGGCATACGACCCGCCAGCCTCCGGCATGGCCGCGCCCAGTTCCGCCCACACCAGCCCGTCGCACGCTGCGATGGCCGCGCCCAGCAGCCAGCCCAGCAGCGCCTGCGATCCGCCCATGGCGGCCACGATCAGGGGCAGCGTGATGAACGGCCCCACGCCGATCATGTACATCATGTTCAGCGTGACGGCGCTCGCCAGGCCGATGCGGCGCTCAAGGTGCGGGGTCCCCGGCGCGCCCGAATCGGCGGCGCTGGAATCCGGTCTGGCGGGCTCAACAGGTTCTGCGGCCATGTTCTGCCTTTGTATCAAATCGCGTCACGATTACACTGGCAATTCAGGCTCATGTCTCTCCAGCCCTCATTCCAACCCCGCACCGTCCGAACCGCCGCAGCGCTCCTGCTCACCGGCGCGGTCGCTTTCACCGCCTCCGCGCAGGCCGTTCCGTGGCGCACGCAGATGGCCGCGTCGCCCGATGCCCAGACACTCCCGGAGGATCGCGGCGCCGACGGCCTGGCGCAGACGCTGCGCAAGCTCGATACCTGGGGCAGCCTCATGTTCATCGTCGCCCACCCCGACGATGAGGACGGTGGCATGCTGGCCTATGAATCGCGTGGTTTTGGCGCGCGCACCGCCATCGTGACCCTGACGCGCGGCGAGGGCGGACAGAACGCAATGTCCGGCGAAAGCTACGATGCGCTGGGGCTGATTCGCACCAACGAGCTGCTGCTGGCCGATCAGTATTCCGGCTCCGAGCAGTTCTTCGCCACCGTCGCCGATTACGGCTTCTCGAAAACCATCGACGAAGCGCACCAGCAATGGGGACACGATCGCGTCCTCTGCGACGTGGTGCGCGCGGTTCGCGACTATCACCCGCTGGTTTTGGCTTCGACCTTCACCGGGAACATCACCGATGGCCATGGGCACCATCAGGTTTCCGGAGAGGTCAACGAGGAAGCGTTCACGGCAGCCGGCGATCCCAAGGTTTGCCCGGATCAGATCGCTGCGGGGCTGCGTCCGTGGTCTCCGCTGAAGGTCTACGCCCGAGTCCCCTTCTTCGCGCCCAGCAGCAAAGGCATCTTCGACTACGCGACGAACAAATGGTCGCCCGCGCGTTTCTACGACTATGTCGCGAAGCAGTGGAGCGACACCTTCCCCGCCGCCACGCTCGAAATTCCCGAAGGCACCTGGGATCCGATCCTCGGCGAGTCGTATGCGCAGATCGCCCGCACCGGATGGAGCGAGCAGAAATCGCAGAATGGCGGTGGAACGCTGCCCCTGCCCGGTCCGTTCAGCGTTGGCTATCACCGCTATGGATCCTCGGTGAAATCTGCGAACAAGGAAGAATCCTTCTTTGACGGCATCGACACCACGCTCCCGGGCATCGCGTCGCTGGTTCACTCCGGAAACACCGCGCCTCTGGTCGCGGCGCTGAATGACATCCATCATCACGTCGCCACGGCGCTGCACAGCGACTGGCCCGCTCATCCAGAAAAGATCGCGCCGGAGCTGGCCACCGGATACAAGGTGACGCAGCAGCTCATCGACTGGGTGAACGCCAGCGGGCTGAACGCCGACGACAAAGCCGCCGTGGTGCATGAGCTCAACATCAAGCTGGCGCAGTTCAACACGGCGCTGGCGGAAGCACTGGGGCTCGAGGTGAACGCGCTGGTGATGCCGCACACCGCGACCGGAGCCAACTTTGGGCCCCCGACGGTGCCTGACGAGACGATCACCGCCGTCACGCCCGGATCGGAAATCGATGTGCGCGTGCATGTCACTGCGGCGCCCTTCTGGGGACCATCGCCGGAAGGTCTGCAGCTCGCCCGCACCTGGCTTGATCAGCCCGACGGCAGCTCCTGGGAGATCACCCGGGTCGGCGCGCCCGGTCTCGACACTGTGTCCAGCAACGCCGGCGACGCTGTTTTCCGCGTGTATGTTCCGCGCAATGCCGCGGCCACCCGACCCTACTTCACCCGCCCCAATACCGAGCAGCCGTACTACGACATCAACGATCCGCGCTGGCTAACCCTGCCCTTCGCCCCTTATCCTCTCGCCGGGTGGGCGGAGTTCAAATACATGGGTGTGCCCATCCGCCTGGGCCAGGTGGTGCAGACGGTCCATCGCGTCCATGGGATCGGCGGCGTCTACCAGCCGCTGGCGGTCGTGCCGCAAATATCGGTGAATCTCACTGCGGCGGCGGGCGTCGTGCCGCTCGGCACTTCGACGGTCCCCTTTGCCGTGAGCGTGAGCAACCAGCAGCAGGACAACGCCGACGGCACCGTGCGCCTGACTCTGCCCGACGGCTGGACCGCGGCCCCCCCCGAAGTGCCGTTTCACCTCACGGCTGATAGCAACCAGCAGATCCGATTCACGCTCCATCCCAGCCAGCTCGCCGGGCAGAACTACAACATCGGCGTGGCCGCGGAAATCGGGAGCACCCGCTTCACCGAAGGCTTAACCGTCGTCGGATATCCAGGGCTGCGTCCTTATTATCTGTATCGCCCGGCCAGCTACCGCCTGCGCGGCGTCGACGTGAAGGTACCGCCGGACCTGAAGATCGGTTACATCATGGGCACGGGCGACGACGTTCCCGAGGCACTCGAGGAAATCGGCGTGCAGCCGCACTTGCTCACCGCGACCGATCTGGCCGAGGGCGACCTGTCGGCGTACGACGCCATCCTTGTCGGCATCCGTGCTTATTCCTCGCGCCCCGACCTGACCGCAGCCACGCAGCGGCTGTTCGCCTACGTCCGCAACGGCGGCACTCTCCTGGTCCAGTATCAGAGCGTCCAGTTCCCTGCTCCGTATCCCGTGGCCTTGGGGCGGAATCCGGAGAAGGTCGTCGACGAACATGCGCCCGTGACTCTTCTCGATCCCAATAACAGCGTGTTCACCTGGCCGAACCACATCGCTCCCGCCGATTTCGACGGCTGGGTGGAAGAGCGCGGTCACTCTTTTCTGGAATCCTGGTCCTCGCAGTACACGCCGCTGACCGAGGTTCACGATTCTGGTCAGGATCCGCAGCAGGGTGGCCTGCTTTACGCCCACTACGGCAAGGGAAACTACTTCTATATGGCCTACGCCGTCTACCGGCAGCTTCCCGAAGCGATTCCCGGAGCTTACCGCCTGCTGGCTAACCTGATCGCTGCCGGGAAACATCCGGCGCAACCGTAAAAAAACTTCGGACCGGCGCGAATGAACGCCCAAAGCCGTGTAAACTACGGGGCATGTCAATGCTGCTCGCGACCCTCGTAAGCTGTTGACCCTTCACTAAGTTCCCCGCGCCTCCGCGGGGCTTTTCCCCGAACATTCACCGCAAATTCTCTGAGCGTTCACAATTGCCTGCGACCATGCGCAGTGGGTAGCTGTGGGCCTGTTCGGAAGGGAGCGCGCGATTCGCGCTGCTTCAATTCCGGCCACGCTCAGGATCCCCGGCGTTTCCCCCGCTGCAATGCACCACTTACGCATTTCCAACTTCCTTTGAGAGGCAGAATGACCAACAAATTGAAGGCGCTTGCCATCCTGGCGCTGACCGTGGCGGTTGCCGCCGGTTACGCGCAGTCCACGGCCAGTTCGCCCAAGCCGGTCCATCACAAGAAAGCTGCCGCGCCGAAGGGACCGAGCGTGGAAGCGCAAATCGAGGAGCTGCGGCAGCAGGAGCAATCCGATCGCGGCCAGATCGATTCGCTGAAGCAGCAGCTCTCCGATCGTGACGCGCAGCTGCAGTCGGCGCAGCAAGCTGCGGCTCAGGCCCAGGCGTCCGCGCAGGCAGCCCAGGCTGCAGCCACTGCCGAGCAGCAGACGCTCTCCGCAAACGCCGACGCGGTTTCCAGCCTGCAGACCTCGGTCACCGATCTGAAAGCCAACGCCGTCTCCATCGCCAGCACCATCCAGCAGCAGCAGGCCGATACCAAGAAGGCGATCGAGAATCCGGAAGTAATTCACTTCAAGGGCATCTCGCTATCGCCGACCGGCAGCTTCATCGCGGCCGAAACTGTGTGGCGCCAGGGGGCGACGGGCAGCGATATCAATACTCCCTTTACCAGTGTTCCGTTGCAAAATTCCGACAATGCGCAGCTGAGTGAGTTCTTCGGAACCGGCCGTCAGTCGCGCATTGCTTTGAAGGCCACGGGAAAACTCTCCAGTTCTACCCTGAGCGGCTACTATGAGGCAGACTGGCTGGGCACCGGCATCACCTCCAACAACAACCAGTCCAACAGCTACGTGCTTCGCCAGCGTCAGTTGTGGACCGATGCGCTATTCAACAGCGGTTGGGATGTTTCCGGTGGCCAGGGCTGGTCGCTGGCGACTGAAACCACCCAGGGCGAGACGCGTGGCAGTGAAATTCTGCCCGCCACCATCGACTCCCAGTACACTACCGGCTTTGTGTGGACGCGCCAGTACAGCTTCCGGGTCACCAAGGACTTCGCCCACCACTTCTGGCTCGGCGCATCGGCGGAAAATGCTGAAACCCTGAACCCGGCGGGCAGCAGCCTTCCTTTGAACCTGCTCATCGGCTCCCCCGGCACCAGTGGCGGCCTCTACAACGTAACCGCGAACTACTCGTACAACTACACCCCGGACTTCGTCGGCAAAATAGCCTTCGAGCCGGGCTGGGGACATTGGGAAATCTTCGGCATCGAGCGCAATTTCCGTGACCGCGTCTATCCCAATGAAGTTTGCGCCAACACTACTGTCACCGGGACCAGCATCACCGGGACGGCCTGCACGGGCAACACAACCGGCGCCTATAACGATGTGGCTCCTGGCGCAGGTATCGGCGGCGGTTTCCGCGTTCCCCTCGGCACGAAGAAGTTCACCGTTGGCCTCAAAGGCCTCTACGGTAAGGGTGTGGGACGCTACGGCTCCTCCACCATTGCCGACATCACTCTGCGCCCGGACGGCGAGATTGATCCTCTGAAGGCCTTTTCGGCGCTGAGCACGGTCGAACTCAACCCGACGTCGCGGTTGATGCTGTACTTCAATTACGGCGGCGATTACGTCTACCGCGACTTCATCGGCAAAGAAGGCTATGGTTCGCCGCTGACCGCCATGACCGGCTGCAATACGGAACCTGCACCCGGTGGCACCAACAACACCTATGGCGGCAACGGAACCGGCTTCGACCCCTCCACTCCCGGCAGCTGCGGCAACCAGAACAAGGACGTGCAGGAGTTTACCTTTGGCGATTGGTACAACTTCTACAACGGTCCGAAGGGCAGAATGCGCTTCGGCCTCCAGTACGCCCGGTTCGAGCGCGATATCTGGTCCGGCGCGGGCGGCACCACCAACCCCGGCGGCGGCGCCAAGGGCATCGACAGCATGTTCTGGACGTCCTTCCGCTACTACATGCCGTAGTCGATCGATACTCAAAACACAAAGGACCCGCTTCGGCGGGTCCTTTCTTTTTTTGCTGCGATGGCACGCAGCCTGAAACCCGTAACCTGTAACCCGTAACCCGGGCTCACCCGACCGGCTGCTCTTCTTCGACCACCGGCCCATGCGTCGCCGCCGTAGGAAGCGGCGCAGGCGCGGGAGCGTCGCCAATGCGCTCCGAGAAGCCGCACTCAACAGCATTCTCCAAATCGGCCGCGGTCTCACCCTTCCTGGGACGACGCCTCGGCATCATCTCTTTATTGTTGGGGCAAACCAGGTAGAGGCCCCCGTCGACAACGCGCTCGACCAGATACGGCGATTTACATTGCGGGCAACTCTGCGCGACCGGCTTCAGATTCGAGGTGAAATTGCACTTCGGATAGCGCGTGCAGCCCCAGAAGATGTTGCCCGTACGCGCCTTGCGCTCCGCGATGTCGCCCTCGCCGCATTTCGGGCACTTGAGGCCTTCGATCAGGTTCTGCTTAATGTATTTGCACTTCGGGTAGCCGGAGCAGGAGACAAATTCGCCGTAGGTTCCGCTGCGCAGCACCAGCTGCTTGCCGCACTTCGGACATTTCTCATCCAGCGGCACCGCCGGCTTCTGCTGCTGCTTCTGGCTCAGCCGTCGCACCGTCTTGCAGGGCGGATCGGCGTTGTAGTCCGGGCAGGCCATGTAGGCTCCGAAGGGTCCGCGCCGCAGCACCATCACCTTGCCGCAGTTTTCGCAATACTCCTCGGCTGGCCCATTCTGCGCGTCGCCTGCCTGCAGATCGGGCTTGGCCTCGAAGTGCTCTTTGGTGAAGCCGCAACTCACCTGCTCCACCGTCACTTTGCGCCCCGTGCCCACACCATTTTCGAGCGCCGCCTTCAGCTCGACCTTGTCCTTTACTTCGACGGTGGTCGACTCATCGTTCTCGGTGGTCTTCACCAGCATCGGATATTTGAGCCTGGTTTCCACCCTGGACAGGACTTTTTTCGGTTCTTTCTTCCAGCTGGTGGCAGCAATCGGCACGGGCTTTTCCTTCGCATACGCGCTGCACGCGTAGAAGGAGCCGAATTTCCCCCACTTGAGCACCAGCGGCGAGCCGCACAGATCGCACTTCTCGTCGGTCGCCTTCTCCATCCGCTTCACGTTTTCCATGTGCTTCTCGGCGCTCTTCAGCTCTTCCTCAAAGTGCCCGTAGAAGCCCTTCAGCAGATCGGTCCACTTCTCCTTGCCCTCTTCGATCTCGTCCAGCTCCTCTTCCAGCTTCGCCGTGTACTGCGTATCGAAGATGTAGGGGAAATTCGCCACCAGCAGATTCGTCACTACCGTGCCGATCTCTGTTGGGAAGAAGCGGCCGCTCCGCCCCGTTGGCGGGACCTTCGTGACATACTCGCGGTCCTGAATGGTGGTGATGATGGAAGCGTAAGTCGACGGCCGGCCGATGCCCCGTTCCTCCAGCTCCTTCACCAGCGACGCTTCGTTGTAGCGCGGAGGCGGCTCGGTGAACTTCTGGACGCCGTGCACCGCGGAAGGCCGCGACGCAACTTCGATCTGCGGCTCCACAAACGGAGGGATCTCTTCACTCTTGTCGCCCGGGCCCGCTTCTTCATTCCGGGCCTCGATCTTGGCCACGTCGATGTTGTATTTTCTCCGCGCCTGAGCGACTTTTGCCGCTCGCTCCTGCGCCGCAATGCCCGATAAATGTTCCTGCGTGGCCAGAGTCAGCCGCGCGCCCTGCGGAATCTCCGGCAGTTCCTCCTCATCGTCCTCGTCCTGCTCGTAGATCTTCAGGTACCCGTCGAACTTCAGCACCGATCCGGTAACGCGGAAGTTCCAGGTCTTTTTGTTTTTCGCGTCGATCTCGACGCTGGTGACGTCATAAATCGCGGGCAGCATCTGCGAAGCGACAAAGCGCTGCCAGATCAGTTGATACATCCTGAATTGCTCATCGCTCAGGTACCGGCGGATTTTGTTCGGGTGCATTCCGGGGTCAGTGGGCCGAATCGCCTCGTGCGCATCCTGCGCATCTTTCTTCGAGCGATACGCGTTGGGCTGCGCCGGCAAATACTGGTTCCCCAGCTTTTTGCCGATGTACTCCCGCACAGCTTCGATCGCTTCGGGCGCAATGCGCGTCGAATCGGTACGCATATAGGTGATCAGGCCGGCGGATCCATCCGCGCCCAGATCCACGCCTTCGTACAGCCGCTGCGCGACGCCCATGGTGCGCTTCACGCTGAACCCAAGCCGCGCCGCAGCCTGCTGCTGCAGGGTGCTGGTGATGAACGGCGGGTACGGATTGCTCTTTCGCTCCTTCTTTTCGACCGAGGCAACGCTCCATGCTGCCGCGGTCGTGGCATCGATGATCGCGCGCGCTTCCTGTTCGTTGGGAACAGCCGGCGCGCTTACGCCTTCCACCTTCGCGCGTTCCCCGTCGATGCCGACAAACCGTGCCGTCAGCAGCAGCGGTTCTCCGCCGGCCTTCGTGTCCTTCTCCAGTTCCAGAATCGCGTCGATGGTCCAGTACTCAATCGGCTT
>JBEKIN010000054.1:0-17869 GCA_050011735.1 Acidobacteriaceae bacterium
CAGCTGCGCATCGAAAAACGGCAGCGGCAGCTGCTTCAGGTCATCGGTCAGCGGCAGCAGATCCCCCGCAATGGCGATCCGGGTATTGAGGTCCACGTGCGCCCACAACGCGGAATTCGTCGGGTCTTCGCACGTCTGCGCGTAGTGCCCGATAAACTCGAACGTCAGCTGGTTGTTCCGCACCAGCAGATCGGCCGGAACCACCACATCCGACTCGATCACTGCGCCGTTCGAAGCAGTGTCCGGAACGGGCAGCGTCGCGAACACGGTCCCGTTCAGAATCACCTTCAGGTGACTCTGCGATGGGATCAGGCTCGGCGAGAAGTGGTAGTACACGTGCATCGAAGCCTGTTTCACCACTTCGTTCTGCGGAATCGCGAAGTAAATCGTGTCGTAGGCGTCGGCGCCGCGCAGATTGATCGGCCCCGGCACCCCCAGATCGAAGAGGTTCTGCTCCGTCTTGAAGCTGCCCGCCGCCGGCGTTGTCGCCTCCGAAGGGGCTGCCGCAGCAGCCGGTGCAGTTACATCGCTGGTCTGCGCTCTGGCCGTCACACCCCATCCCGCCAGGCCCAGCGCCAGCAGCAGAACCAGGCCCTCCGCCGTCAGCGGCGCCTTCTTGCTCTTGCTCTGCTGCCCGTTGCGGTGCGGCCTCATCGATGCGAACGCCATCCCTAATCCGCGAAACGCGATCCGAATAATCCGGCCCAGGCTTCGCAGCGGCTGATCCACTTCGCGGGATTCTCCCCATCCCAGCCACGAGTCTGCCCGCGAAAACAGCACCATCGTCAGCATTTCCTCTTCCGCAACCGTCAGCGGATCGAATTGCAGGCGCAGCACGTTGTTCGCCAGCCCCACCACCGTCGCCGGCAGCTCCGCATCGCCCGTCCGCAGCGGAAAGATCACCTTGAGCGCCTCGCCGTGGTTGGCGTGCATGCCTTCCAGCAGCTCCATCGCCAGGCCGCCGCTCGAAACGTCGATGGTCTGCCCCGGCACGATGCGCCCATCGGGCAGGTGCACGCGCACCGGAGCCGCGAAGTTGATGCGCACATGCTGCCGCGTCTGCCGCGCCTCGCGCGCCACCGCAACGCACACGCTCAGAATCACAATATTGAACGACGTCCACAGCGCGTTGGTGATGATCGTGCCCGGATGCGTCCCGTCCCACAGCCATCCCAGTCCCGGCACGTGCAGGAAGCGCGGAATCACCATCAGCAGCCCCAGCGCGTTGAACGCCAGCAGGACAATGAACGGCTGCGCGATCCGCGCATCGAAAAACGTCTGCGTGACCAGGCCGCCCTTGCTCGTTACGTTGAACTTCCCCGCCTTCGGATTGAACAACGCGGTCAGCGTGGGCAGCAGAATGTACGGGGAAAGCACCGTCTCGTAAATCTCGTTCCAGAACGAGTGCCGATGGTATCCCTGGATGCGGCTGTTCGTGACGCTCGAGAGCGTCAGGTGGGGCAGCGCATACGCCAGAATCGCGATCCAGTACCCCGGAACGTTGGTAAATCCGAAGATCAGGTAAATCAGCGGGGCGGTCAGAAAAATCAGCCGCGGCAGCGCATACAGGAAGTGCGTCATCGCGTTGAAGTAGCACAGCCGCTGCGCCAGCGTCAGGTTCGGCGCGAACAGAGGATTCTCGATCCGCAGGATCTGGATCATCCCCCTCGCCCACCGAATCCGCTGCTTCACGTGCGCCGACAGCCGCTCTGTCGCCAGGCCCGCCGCCTGCGGAATATTGATGTAAGCCGTGTTCCACCCGCGCGTCTGCATGCGCAGGCAGGTGTGCGCGTCTTCTGTAACCGTCTCGGCTGCAATTACACCGATCTCGTCCAGCGCCTCGCGCCGCAACACCGCGCACGACCCGCAGAAGAACGCCGCGTTCCAGAAATCGTTTCCGTCCTGCACGATCCCGTAAAACAGCTCGCCCTCGTTCGGGATCACCCGGAACTGCCCCAGGTTCCGCTCAAACGGATCCGGCGAATAAAAATGATGCGGCGTCTGCAGCATGCCCAGATTCGGATCCTTCAGAAACCACCCGACCGTCATCTGCAGAAAACTGCGCGTCGGCACGTGATCCGAATCGAAAATCGCCACATACGGCGAGCTCAGGCTCTTGAGCGCGTGATTGATGTTCCCCGCCTTTGCCTGGATGTTGTCGCCCCGCGTCATGTAACCGATCCCGGCTTCCACCGCGAATTCCCTGAACTCCTCGCGGTTCCCGTCGTCGAGGATGTACACATGCAGCTTCTCCGCCGGCCAGTCGATGTTCAGCGACGCCAGCGCCGTGTACCGCACCACATTCAGCGGCTCGTTGTACGTCGGAATCAGCAGGTCGACTTCCGGCCAGTCCTCCGGATCGTCGGGCAGCGCTACCGGCGCCCGGCGCAGCGGCCACACCGTCTGCAGGAATCCCATGTACAGAATCGCGAACGCGTAGGCCTCCGCGCCCAGCAACAGCAGGATGAAAAACACATCCACCGGGCCCCACTTCGTTCCCGGATCCTGGAAAAACGCGATAATGCTGCTCACCCGCCACCACCCGTAGCGGAAGGTCGCAAACATCGACAGCATCATCAGCGTCAGCGTAATCAGATAAGAATCCGACACCCGGCTCAGCCAGATGCACAGCAGCAGGATCAGCAGCCCCAGCACCGCCTGTTGCGGCCACGACAGCGACAGCGAGCCGAAAAAGAACAGCACCACCATCCCCGCCGCGGTCAGAACGATCCGCAGCAGCTGGAAGAACGGCCCCCGTCCCGTTTCAAACCCCTCCCACATCTCGGACTGGGTCATCGCTCGCTCCAGCGCATCCCGCGATGCCCCGCGCTCATCGCTGCCGACGTGTTGCGAATCCACGTCACCAGACTCATGATGTCTTCCGCGGCCGCCGAGTTCGGCGCGTAGTCGAGCACCGTCATCCCTTCCGCCAGCGCTTCGCTCACCGCCGCGCTTCGGTGCACGACAAAAGGCAGCAGCCGCTCACCCAGCTGTTGCCGCAAAACCTCCCGCACATCCCGTTGCAGCGGCGAAGACGGATCGAACTGGTTCAGCACGAACCAGGCTTGCAGTGGTTTGCCGCTCAATCCCTCCTGATTGCGAAAAAATCCCTCCAGCGCCTGCAGCGTCACCACCGACGCCATATCCGGGACCACCGGCACCAGTACCGTAGGCGCCAGCCGCGCTGCCTGCCGCAGCATCGACCCCGATCCCGTCGCCACGTCGATCAGCACCCGGCTGGAGTCCTGCGCCCCGCGCGTCATCTCCCGCCGCAGCAGATCGGGGTCCGCCTCGTACCGCTCCGCTTCCAGCGTCAGCACCCGAATCGGCGGATCGCTCGTCCCTCCGCTGAACGTGCGGACCACCCCAGGCTTGACCTCCCGCGCTCCAAAATAAAACGGCAGTACGCCAAAAGTGCACGTATCGGTCAGCAGCACTCGCTCGCCCCGCGCCGTCAGGCCCCGTCCGACCGCCGCCACCAGGCTCGTCTTCCCCACTCCGCCTGCCAGCGAAAACACCGCCAGCACCGGAACCTGGCCTTCCACCCTCTCCGGCTGAATGTCCTCCGCACCCCGTCCAAAAACCCCGCGCAGCGCATACCACCGCGGCGCCACTCGCTCCTGCGACTGTTGCTGCGTCTCCGTTTCCGGAAGCTGCACCGGCGCCGATTCTCTCTCCGTCAGCCATGCCGGACGCATCGGTGGCCCTTCTTCCTGATCCGCCGCTCTCTCCCCGGCAAATCGCTGGTCTCCGGCGCTCTCCTCCTGGAGATAGGGAGCCCCCGTCAATCCGTAGCGCGGCGAGGTGTTCGCTTCGGCCGCAGACGGCAAGGTGCCCGGCATCCGCTCCATCTCCTCGGGTCTCTCCAGCCGCCGCTCGCTCGGAATCTCGTGGCGAACTGGCCCGGTCACCACCACTGGCCTGCCTGCCTGGAGCAGATCTTCCCATCCCGAAGCTTCAACCCGCGGCACAGGCGCCTTCTGTGCTTCCTCGCGCGCCACTCTCGCCCGCTCGGCCAGGGTCCGCTGGCGCATCTGTGCTCGCACCTGCTGGCGCGAAGCGCTGAAATCCCGGTATTTCGCTCCGTGCAGGTTCGCCCAGGAATAAAGAGTCGCGACGTCGTCCGCCGGCTCGTTGTTATCCGGGTTACGGGCGCTCATATCGTCCGGTTCCTGCTTCATCGCGTCATCACCTTCGCCTGAGCCCCGAAGCGCAACAGGAGCCCTCATCCCTGGTCGAATACCGCGTCTCGCCGATGGCTGGCCCCGGACTTTACCACACTGCTCCGCCGGGAAATTGCACGGCAATAGCACTTCATTGTTACTGTCGTCTTCTGGCCACTCGCCGGTGCTCCACCCTGGGAATGGATGCACGTTTGCTGATCCGTCAACCTGATCCCTGCCAGGAAAACACTCTTAGAGTAGAAGTTCAACCAGGATAAATCTTTAGGCTTCTCCCGGACCATTCCTCTTCAGTAACCCAGGCTCCGTTACGACAGGGGCTCCAAGCCGAACAAAAGAGCCCAAAATACAGTGCACGGGTCCTCACCTGGCGATCCGCGTCAGGCTCGCCTCCCTCTTTGCACGGCTGACGGGGGCTGTTAGATTCACGAGGTGCTTTTTGCCCTCAGGCCGTCCCCGCGGAAGATGCGCTTCCTGCCGCTGATCGCCGCGACATACTTTATGGTGTCGGGCGGCCCCTACGGCATTGAGGACATCCTGGGCGGAGCTGGCTATGCCAGGGCGATCGTCATTCTCCTGGCCCTTCCGGTTCTCTGGAGCCTGCCCACAGCTCTGATGATTGGCGAGCTGGCCAGCGCCATCCCCGCCGAAGGCGGCTTCTACGCCTGGGTGCGGCGAGCCATGGGCCCGTTCTGGGGCTACCAGGAGAGCTGGCTCTCGCTTTCCGCCAGCATCTTCGACATGGCCATCTATCCTGCCATCTTTGTGAGCTACCTGGGCAAGTTCAACCCCGCGCTCACCGCCCATTGGCATGGCTATGCGTGGTCCCTGGCTGTGGTCGTGCTCTGCTGCCTCTGGAATCTTCGTGGCGCATCCGCCGTCGGTGAAGGCTCCGTCTGGCTCTCGGTCCTCCTGCTCGCGCCCTTCGCGGTCTTCGTGGTGCTCGGGGTTTGGCAGGGATTTTCGAGGCACCCCGCAGTGCAGTGGCATTTGACCGGCTCCGAACCTGCGCTCTCCACAGCCCTCCTGGTCGCCATGTGGAATTACATGGGCTGGGACAACGCTTCCACCGTCGCCCAGGAAGTCGAGAATCCGCAGCGCAACTACCCCATCGGCATGGTCGTCGCCGCCGCGCTCACCGCCGTCACCTACATCCTGCCCCTCCTGGCCATGGCGCTGGCCGGCATTTCGGTCGAAAGCTTCTCGACCGGCGACTGGATGATCGCAGCCACGTCAATTGGCGGCCCTCTGCTGGGACTGGCCGTGTTGGCCGGCGGCCTCATCTGCGGGGTTGGCATGTTCAACGCGCTGATGATGAGCTACACGCGCCTCCCCTTCGCCATGGCCAAAGACGGCATGATGCCCAAATTTATCGCGCGCCGCAACAGCCGCGGCGTTCCCTGGGTGAGTGTGTTGTTGTGCGGC
This sequence comes from Acidobacteriaceae bacterium, assembly GCA_050011735.1. Classification (GTDB taxonomy): domain Bacteria; phylum Acidobacteriota; class Terriglobia; order Terriglobales; family Acidobacteriaceae; genus Palsa-343. The sequence continues at coordinate 5,607 of JBEKIN010000054.1, forward strand.
CTGGGGTGGGCCCTTGCCCTCAATCTCAAGTTCGAGAGGCTCATCTCCATCGATCTGATCCTTTACGGATCCAGCCTGCTCCTGGAGTTTGTCGCCCTCGTCGTTCTGCGGATCCGCGAACCCAGCCTCGAACGCCCGTTCAAAGCCGGCAATCTGGCCTTTGCCTGTGCCCTGGGCGTGGGTCCGGCGGTGCTCATCGGCTATGCTCTTTACGCTTCGCGCGCTGAAAAACTCATGGGGTCCATGTCCGCACTGCTCTTCTCTCTGATCGTAGCGATGCTGGGCCCTGTGCTCTACTGGCTCACCGCCGTTCCTCTCGCTCGCCGCCGTCGGGCTGCTGCCTCGGCAGCAGATTGAGCGCGCCGCCGCTGTGTTAACCTGGAATCTGGTGTGAGCTCGTAGCTCAGTTGGTAGAGCAACGCCCTTTTAAGGCGTGGGTCCTGGGTTCGAGTCCCAGCGGGCTCACCACGAAATAGCCGCGTACTGAACCGATTCCGTGTGTGGATTGGTGCCGAGGCTATCGATCACGAATGGCAGAATTGTTGAGCGATCGGAACCGTTCCTATCGCTCAGGGAAGCCGAACCTCACCGCTCCGTAAAGTGCACCGCCGGCAGCCCCTTCAGCCGCTCCGCTGCCGCTTCCGGCGTGATGTCCCGCTGCGGCATCCCCAGCATCTCGAATCCCACCATATACTTGCGCACCGTTGCCGACCGCAGCAGCGGCGGGTAGAAATGCGCATGAAAATGCCACTCCTCGTGCCCCTCGCCGTCCGTCGGAGCCTGGTGGAAGCCCATCGTATAAGGAAAGCTCGTCTCAAACAGGTTGTCGTAACGAGTCGCCACCTGCTTCAGGATGTCCGCCAGAGCGTCCCGCTCCGCATCGCCAAAATCGAGCAGCGACCGCAGGTGCCTCTTCGCGATCACCAAAGTCTCAAAGGGCCACACCGCCCACCATGGCACCACCGCCAGGAACGCCTCATTCTCGACAACCACCCGCACGCCCTCGCGCGCCTCGAGCCCCGCGTAGTCGCACAGCAAGCAGCTCCCATGGCTCGCGCGATATTCCGCCAGCGCCTCCGTCTCCGCCCGCGGCTCATCCGGCACATGCTCCGTCGTCCAGATCTGCCCATGCGGGTGCGGATTGCTCGCCCCCATCATCGCCCCGCGATTCTCAAAAATCTGCACGTAGCGAAAATCCGGCTCCGCTCCCAGCGTCCGGTACTCCTCCGTCCACGCATCCACGACCTTCCGGATATCCCCAACCTGCATCCTCGCCAGCGTCAGACTATGGTCGGGATGGAAGCACACCACCCGGCACCGGCCCCGCTCCCGCTCCGCCCGCAGCAGCTCCGGAGCATCCCCTGCCGCCGGCCCCGCTGAGTCCGGCAATAGCGCTGCATAATCGTTATCGAACACGTAAACGCTCTCGTACTGCGGCGTGACCTTACCGCCCGCCCGCTGATTCCCCGGACACAGGTAGCACTGCGGATCGTAGTGCACATCCGAAAATCCCGAAGTCTTGTTGACCTCGCCCTGCCACGGCCGATCCGTCCGGTGCGGCGACACCAGCACCCACTGCCGACGCAGCGGATCGAACCGCCGATGCGGAAACCCCAGCGACTCCGCCACAATCTCTCCTCTGATCACTAATCCCTGTTCACTGTTCACTATTCACTGTTCACTGTTCGCCCTACGCCGTAGGCCGATCCGGCACCGGCGCCGTTGCCAGATACTCCCGCGCAAACCCCTCCGCATACTCCTCCAGCAGCGCCCGCACCCGTTCCGGATCCTCACTCCGCACAATCAGCCCCGCGTGATGATGCTTCTTCAGCCGCAGCACAATCTCCGGCGCCGCGAACATCGCCGTATCCGGCTCCGCCGTCCGCGCCAGGCACAGCACGCTCCCCGCATACAGCCCCCGCGGCTCCGGCTCGTGATACCTCTCATCCCGCAAATGCGCCACCTCAATCCGCGCCCACTCCCGCCACAAGTTCACCCCCGTCGCCGCCTCCACCACATCGGCGATGAACGCGCCCCCCACCCGCGCCGCCGCCTCCAGAAAGTAAAACTGCCCATCCTTGCCCCGAATGTATTCCGCGTGCGTCACGCCCCGCACCATCCCCATCTTCGGCATTAGCCTCGCATTCATCTCGACCAGTGATCGCGCCGTCTCCGACCCGCGCTCCAGAATCCGCGTCGTGAAAACCCCGCCCTCATGCATCGTCTGCATCGGCGGCTTCCCGTACCCGCTCACGCTGGTGAACACCACCGCGCCCTCGCTCACGATCGAGTCGACGTGGAAAATATCTCCCGGCACAAATCGCTCCAGCAGATAAAAGCTCTGCCGATCCCCGAGCTGCTCGAGCGTTCGCCAAACCTCGACCGCCTCCTGTAGTTTCCTGATCCCGATCGCCGACGCCTCCGCGCGCGGCTTCAGCACCCACGGCGCCGGCACCCGTTCCATCCACTCCCGCAGCTCCTCATGGACCAGCACCCGCGTGAACTCCGGCACCACCGCGCCTGCGCTTCGCGCCTCGAAGCGCATCACCAGCTTGTCGCGAAAGTGACTCGTCAAAGTCCGCCCCATCCCCGGAATCTGCATGTGCTCGCGCAACGCCGCCACCGTCTCCATGTCGAACTCGTCGAGCGCCACAATCCGGTCGAACCGCTTCGACCGCGCCAGATACGTCACCGTGTTGGTGACTTGTCCTGGCGTCAACCCCTCCGGCATCGTGATCAGGTCTTCGAGAATCGCCCGCGGCCAGTCCGCTCCCCGCAGCTTATCCACCGTCAGCAGCGCCACGCGGCAGCCCAGCGTCGCGCACTCCTGCATAAACGCCTGCCCCTTCTCATAACTGCTCATGCAAAGAATCCGCGGATGTTCGCTCATGCTCATCGATGCCTGTGTTCTACCATAGCCTCACAAACCTCAATGTCCTCGCCTTTCCAGTGTTCCGCTGTCGAAATCGCCGACCTCCACGACCGCGCCACCCGCCTCTGGCACGACGAGCCATCCAAAGTCGTCACAGTCGCCCTGCCTTTCCTCGAAACCGTCCTCGCCCAGCACCGCGCCAACTTCGACCTCTGGCACACCGAAGACCGCGCCCGCGCCCCCCGCGCTTCCGACCACGACATCGCCGAAGTCAAGCGCGCCATCGACCGCTTCAACCAAACCCGCAACGACCTCACCGAGCAATGCGACGTCGCCCTCTTCGAGGCATTGCGCGCCTCTGACCTTCCTAACCCCGCCGCCGAACTCAACTCCGAAAGCCCCGGCCTCATGATCGACCGCCTCTCCATCCTTGCTCTCAAAATCTTCCACACCGAAGAAGAAATCGACCGCCCCAACGCGCCGCCCGGCCACCGGGACCGCAACCGCGAGCGCATGGCTCTGCTCCAGGAACAGCGCAGCGACCTCGTCGCCTGCCTCGACCGACTCTGGTCCGAAGTACTCCAGGGCACGCGCCGCTTCAAAATCTACCGCCAGCTCAAGATGTACAACGACCCCACCCTCAACCCCGCCATCTACCAGGCTGAAAAATGAAGATCGGCCTCCGCCCCGCCGTTCCCGCGGATTACGGCTTCTGCAAAAATCTCTACCTCACAGAAAACCAGTGGATCCTGGAGGCCCTGCACCTCGACCGCACTGCGCACGAAGCGAGTTTTTCCGAACAGTGGAAGCTGCCAGAGGTTCGCATCGTCGTGGGTGGCGGCGTCGATATCGGCTGGCTCCAGAGCGCCGCGCATCCGGACGGCCTCTTCCTCGGTCAGCTCTATATTGTCCGTCCCTTGCAGCGGCAAGGCATCGGCGCCGAAATCGTCTCTCGCCTCATCGCCGAAGCCGCGCAGGCCAATCTGCCCCTTAAGCTCGACGTCGTCAAAATCAACCCTGCCCTGCGTCTCTATCAGCGCCTTGGCTTCCGCATCACCGGTGAGGAAGAACACAAATTCAGCATGACCCTCGACCCGCCCCCGATCAGAAAGCCGTGACCTCAGCCGACCATCTGCACGCGGGCTGCCCCGGGTCTCGATGCAGCGCCCAGGGAATGGCGCGAAGCTCCCGGCCCTTTTCCGCTCGCTCGATTTCCGCTCGCTCTTCGCTAACAGCTTTTTGCTAATAGTCCCTTGCTAAACGTCTTTCGCTAAACGCTTCTTGCCCGCCTTCGCTGAACGCTGCACCCTGCACCCTGTACCCTGTTCTCCGTGCCCCTCATCGTCAACGCCGACGACTTCGGCCTCACCCCCGGCATTAACCGCTCCATCGCTGAACTCCACCGCGCCGGCGTGCTCTCCTCCGCCACCCTCATGGCCACCGGAGCTTTCTTCGACGACGCCGTCACCCTCGCCCACGCCAACCCGGCCCTCGAAGTCGGCTGCCACATCCTCCTCGTCGACGGAACCCCCGCCCTACCCCCCGAACAAATCTCCACGCTCTGCCCCAACGGCCAAACCTTCCGGCCCTCTCTCACCCGCTTCGTCGCCGACCTCTTCGCCTTCCGTATTCGCGCATCGGAAATTACCGCCGAAGCCACTGCCCAAATCCGCCGCCTCCAGACCGCCGGCCTCCGCGTCTCCCACATCGACACGCACAAGCACACCCACCTCTTCTCCGGAATCCTGCGACCCCTGCTCGCCGCTGCCCGCGCCTGTGAAGTCCCCGCCATCCGCAATCCCTTCGAACCCGCCTGGGCCCTCCGCGCCACAAAAGGCTCCAGCCGCTTCCGCCGCCTCGCCGTTACGGCTTTCAAATCGCAGCGCCGCGCCTTCCAGCGAGCCGTCCACGAATCAGGCCTCGCCACCACCAGCGGCACCAGCGGCGTCCTCGCCACCGGAACCCTCAACATCGAGGAAACTCTGCGCAGCCTCCTCGCCGCCATACCCAACGACAACAGGCAAACATGGGAACTCGTCTGCCATCCCGGCTATCCCGATTCCCACCTCGACCAAATCCGCACCCGCCTCCGCGCCTCCCGCGCCCAGGAACACGCTGCCCTGCTCAAGCTCCTTCCCGCCATCCCTCTTGCATATTGGCGCGACCTCTAATTCCCTCCTCTGCCGCGCGTTTTCCTTGACACTCCGCTGAACCGCTGGCTATAGTTGGGCCTCCTTTCCCCTCAGATCTTCTCGTTTTCCCAGTCGTCATCGATTCGTTTCATCGGTGTCGCGCTCCCGGTGTAGTTGCAAAAGGAGAGCTTCATGACCTGTCCAGCCTGCGGTAAGGAAAACGCCCCCGCCACCTCGTTCTGCACGTCTTGTGGAGCGGCAATGTCCGCGACGCCCGTCGCCACGGCAGCGCCCGTCAAAGCCTCCGCAGCTTCCGACGCCGGCAAGACCGCCATGTCGTTCCTCTCTTCGCTCTCCCTCCCGGAGAAAATCGCAGGCGCAGGCGCCGTCGTCGCCCTCATCGGCTTCTTCCTGCCCTTTATTTCCATCCCCGGCCTCGGCGACCTCGCCGCCATGACCATGCCCGACCCGACAGGCGGCTCTGGAGTCCCCTCCTCCAGCCTCTCGCTGATGGGCCTTGCCAAATTCGCCGGAGCTGTCTGGTTCATCTTCCTCGGCGCCATCGCCTCCGCTGCCATCGTCTATCTCGCCCGCAACGCCGCTTACCCGCGCAAGATGCTCTTCAGCGGAATCCAGGTCATGATCGGCTCCATGATCGGTCCCGGAACGCTCCTCGCTCTGCTCTTCGCCTCTACCGTCCGCTCCGTCGCCGGATTCGGCTTCTGGATCGTCAGCCTCGCCTACTGCTCGATCGTCGCCGGCGGCCTCATGACCATCGCCCAGCTTTCCAAAGCCCCCCGCTCGGCCTGACTCATCGCGCAATCTGCGCGCACCTCAGCCTGCCGGTTCGCCACGCGCGAACCGGCACAATGGGATGTGCCCGCGAACTCCACCCCCAACCCCGCTCGCAGTTGGTCCCGCATCGATGGCGTCGATTGTCTCCGTGCCCTCGCCATCCTCTATGTCCTTCTGAACCACATCCACCTGCAGCTTCTGTTCGCGCACGTCCCCTGGGCAGCAAACCTCCCGAAGTCTCTCGTAGCAGCCCTGGTCTGGCAGGGGCAGCGCGGCGTTCAGATTTTCTTCGCCGTCTCCGGTTTTCTCATCACCGCAACCACACTTCGGCGCTGGCAAACCCCCGCCCGGGTACGCATTCGCGACTTCTACCTCATCCGTTTCGCGCGCATCGCTCCGCTGTTCCTCACCCTGCTCGCCGTTCTCAGCCTGCTGCACCTCGCGCACGTCCACAACTTCGTCGTCTCCGCCCGTGTCGGCGGACTGCGCAGCGCTCTCTTCGCCGCCCTCACCCTCCGCGTCGGCCTCCTTGAAGCCCGAAAAGGATACCTTCCCGGCAGTTGGGACATCCTCTGGTCCCTTTCGGTCGAGGAGATGTTCTATCTCTTCTTTCCCCTCATCTGCCGGCTGCTCGGTCGCGGCAAGGGTCTCGTCCTCGTCCTCATCGTGTTCGTAGCTTTGGGCCCCTTCGCGCGCACTGTGTTCACCCACGGAAATCCTGTTTGGCACGAATATTCCTACCTCGGCGGGATGGATGCCATCGCTATGGGCTGCCTCACCGCGCTCTTCCTTTCCGGCCGCCAGCTTTCGCGTCGGCTCGTGCGCATCTGCGTCCTCTGCGGCATAGCGCTGCTGGCGTTCTGTCTCTGTTTTTCGAGCCTCTGGTCGAGAAGTCCGGCCTCGAAAAACTAGGCCTCGACATGACCATCGTCGCCGCCGGTGCCTGCATGGTCATCGCCGCCTCCGCCGCAACCCGATGGCATGCCCCACGCGCGCTCAATTTCCTCCTGGCCTATGGCCGGCGCAGTTATGAAATTTATCTCACCCACATATTCGTGGTAGTGGCATGTTTCGCCGTCTTTCGGGAACTGGGGAAGCCGCTTCTTCTTGTGCCGGCCGTCTTTCTCGTCATCATCGTTCTCTCCGGCGTACTCGGTGAATTGGTCGCCAGGTTCTATTCCGAGCCGGCGAACCAGCGGCTTCGCGCTCGCTTTGGCGACGGGCCTGCCACCCTCGGCTCCGTCGTTCAGCCCGAACCCAAACCCGATACAGTGATGCCATAGCCATGCCTCGCCCGCCAGGATCGAACCCAAAACCGCGACCCCTCACCCCCCTCGCCCACGGAGCCCTCAACCACTGCTTCGGCTGCGGGCTCGATAATCCCACCGGCCTTCGCCTCAAATTCTTCGTCGATGCGGACAAAAACGTCGTCTGCCGCTTCCGCCTCGCGCGCCGCTTCGCGGGACCTCCCGGCCACGCCCACGGAGGTATCATCGCCACCCTCCTCGACGAGGCCATGAGCAAATCCAACCGCGCCCGCGGCATCCTCGCCATGACCCGTCATCTTGAAGTCCAGTACCTCCGCCCGGTTCCCCTCGGCCAGCCGCTCACCCTCACCGCCCGCCACCTGGACACCCACGGCCGCCGCAACCACACCGAAGCCCAGCTCACCGACGCCTCCGGCCAAACCCTCGCCACCGCCAAAGCCGTTTTCGTCACCGTCACACCCGACATTCTGCGAAAAGCGAACCAGTAAGCTCTGCGCTCTCCTTCGCCCGTCCTGAACGCTGTACGCTGAACGCTATTCTGCGCTCTGAGCCCTGAGCTCTGAGCTCTGCGGACAAAGCTTGTTAAAATAGAGCTTCAGACCACATCCGCTCTCACCCGCGCCAATTCTGCGCGAGGAATCGCCTTCAGCGGATCGAGGAGACCCAAATGGCAGACGTCCACAGCGGCAACGGTCATCACGCCCCCAATTCGCCCACCACGCTGCGCCTCAAGGTCGGCCTCGCCGAAATGCTCAAGGGCGGCGTCATCATGGATGTCATGAACGTGGAGCAGGCCCGCATCGCCGAGGAAGCCGGCGCCGTTTCCGTCATGGCTCTGGAGCGCGTGCCCGCGATGATCCGCGCCGAGGGCGGCGTTGCCCGCATGGCCAGCCCGAAGCTCATTCAGGAAATCATCAGCGCCGTTTCGATTCCAGTCATGGCCAAGGCCCGCATCGGTCACTTCGCCGAAGCGCAGATTCTGCAGCAGCTCGGCGTCGACTTCATCGACGAGAGTGAAGTGCTCACGCCTGCCGATGAAGCGCACCACATCGACAAGCACGCCTTCACCACGCCGTTTGTGTGTGGCGCGCGCAACCTGGGCGAAGCTCTCCGCCGCATCGCCGAAGGCGCGGCCATGATTCGCACCAAGGGCGAAGCCGGCACCGGCGACGTGGTGCATGCGGTGCGGCACATGCGGCAGATCACGAAGGAGATGAAGGCGCTCACCGTTCTTTCGGATCAGGAACTCTACGCCGCAGCCAAAGAACATCAGGCACCGTATGAGCTGGTTCGCATGGTCGCACAGGCGGGCAAGCTTCCAGTCCCCAACTTCTCCGCCGGCGGAATCGCAACGCCGGCCGACGCGGCCCTTATGATGCAGCTCGGCGCTGAGGCCATCTTCGTAGGCTCGGGAATCTTCATGAAGGAGCGCGCTACGCCGCTTGACGTCGAGAAAGATCCAAAGGAACGCGAAGAAGCCGTATCCCGCGCCAAGGCGATCGTCATCGCCACCACGCATTACAACGACCCAAAGATTCTGGCAGAGGCATCCGAGCAGGTCACTGGCACCATGAAAGGCCTGGCGGCGGCGGCGCTCGAAGAGAATCAGCTGCTCCAAACCCGCGGTTGGTGAGGACTGGCCGTCCCGGCGGGCGCGGCTTCGCCGAAAAGAACTGGCGCGCTGGAGATTCCGGCGCGCCTTTCATTTCTGAACCTTTTACGCTTGGTTGAAGAAAGATCAGCAGAATTGTCGAGCGCAGCAGAAGGACACACCACAACGGCTCCAAAGATCGGCGTCCTCGCCATCCAGGGTGACTACGACGCCCACGCCCAGGCCCTCCGCGAAGCCGGAGCCGACCCCATCCTCATCCGTAAACCCGAACAACTCGCCACTATCGACGGCCTCATCATCCCCGGCGGCGAGTCCACCACGTTTTTGAAGTTTCTGGAGCGCGACGGCTTCCTCGCCGCCCTCCAAAACTTCGTCCGCACCAAACCCACCTTCGGCACCTGCGCTGGATGCATCCTCCTCGCCACCGAAGTCACCCACCCGCCGCAGCAGAGCCTCGGCGTTCTCAATGCTACCGTCGAGCGCAACGCCTATGGCCGCCAGATCGACTCCGCCATCCAGACTGCCGACACGCAACTCCCCGGCGGCCCGCTCGAGATGGTCTACATCCGCGCCCCCCGCATCGTGAAAACCGGCGACGGCGTCCAGGTCCTCGCCACCCGCGACGGCTTCCCCGTCCTCGTCGAGCAGGGCCACATCATGGCCGCCACTTTCCACCCCGAGCTCTCCTCCGACCGCCGCGTCCACCAGCGCTTCGTCGACCTGGTGCGCTCGTCCAGAACACTCGCGTAGCGTTAAGCTGAGAGTCTCCCGCTAACCGTTTCTCGCTAACTGTCTCAACGCTAACCGTCTCATCGCTGACCGCTTTTTAGCTGACCGCTCCATAGCTGACATGAACTTCCTCCCACCCAACGGCGCGCTCCACGGCTCAGCCCTCGACCAACTCCTGCGCTGGAACCTCGACATTGTCTTCTGGCTCTTCGTCGCCGCACAGATTCTCATCGTGCTTGCGCTAATTACGCGCCTGCGCGCCCGCCCCGCACAACCGGAAGATGCGCACCCACGCCGCACTTACGTCCTGGTCCACCTTGTCCCGCTGCTCGCCATCACCGCCCTCTACCTCTGGATGCTCGTCAGCAGTCACCGCCTCTGGGCCGCCGGCCGCGAGGAAGCGCCCGCCGCCCACCCCATCGAAGTCGAGGTCACCGGCGTCCAGTTCGATTGGTACTTCCGCTATCCCGGCGTCGACGGCGTCTACGGCGCAACTCGCGCGGCCCTCGTCAGCGCACCCACCGGCAACCCCCTCGGCCTCGATCCCGCCGACCCGCACGCCGCCGACGACATCGTCTCCTCCATCCTCATCCTTCCCGCAGGCCAGCCCGTCGATCTGCGCCTCCAGTCGCTCGACGTGATCCATGGCTTCTTCATCCCCGGCATGCGCCTCAAGCAGGACGCGATCCCCGGCATGCTCGGCCATCTTCAATTCACGCCCGCAACGCCCGGCGACTACCCCATCCTCTGCACCCAGGTCTGCGGACTCGGCCACTACCGCATGCAGGCCCGTCTCCGCGTCGTGTCGCAGGATGAATTCAACGCGTGGCTCGAGGGCCGCGAACGGGCTCTTGCGCGATGAAACGCATCTTCACCACCGAACCCGCCGCCCTCTCCCGCCTCTACCTCATCGTCGCCCTCATCGCCGTCGTCACCGGAACCCTCCTCTCGCTCCTGATGCGCATCCACCGCACCTGGCCCGACCTCGCCCTGCCTCTCTACGGCGTTATCAAGCCCGAAGACTACCTCGCCCTCGTCACCATGCACGGCACGCTGATGGTCTTCTTCGTCCTCACCGTCGTGCCGCAAAGCGCTTTCCCCAATCTCGTCCTTCCCGCCCAAATCGGCTCCTCGCGCATGGCCCTCCCGCGCCTCAACGCCGCCGCTTTCTGGATCACCACTGCCTCGCTCCTCACCCTCCTCGCCGCCTTCTTCGTTCCCCAAGGCGCGCCCATCGCCGGCTGGACCAGCTATCCCCCCTTCAGCGCCATCGCCGCCGCCGGTCCCGGCCAGGCCACCGGCATGGATCTCTGGCTCATCGCCATCACCCTCTTCTGTCTCGCTGCCGTGCTCTCCTCCGTCTGCTTTCTCGCGACCATCCTCGTCCGCCGCTGCCCCGGCATGACCTTCACTCGCCTGCCCCTCACCGTCTGGTCCTGGCTCGTCAGCTCCTCGCTCACCATCATCGCCTTCAGCGCGCTCTTCATCGCCGCGTCGATGCTTCTCGCCGACCGCCACTGCGGGACCAGCTTCTTCCTCCCATCCGGCACCGTCGTCAACGGCATTCCCCAACGCGATGGCTCGGGCTCACCCATGCTCTGGCTCCATCTCTTCTGGTTCTTCGGGCACCCCGAGGTCTACATCACCATCCTGCCCGGCATGGGACTCGCCTCCTCGCTGCTCGCCAACTTCACCCGCCGCCCCGTCCCCGCCTACAAATTCATGGTCGTCGCCACGCTCCTCATCGGCGTCATGGGCCTCGGCGTCTGGGGCCACCACATGTTCGTCTCGGGCATGAACCCTTACGCCGGAACCGCCTTCGGCCTCACCACCATCGCCATCTCCGTCCCCAGCTCCGCCGAAGTCCTCACCTGGCTCGTCATGCTCTTCCGCGGCCGGATCCGTCTCGCAACCCCGATGCTCTTCACCCTCGGCTTCCTCTCCTTCTTCATCGCCGGCGGACTCACCGGCCCCATCCTCGCCCAGCCTGCCCTTGACGCCTACCTCCACAACACCTTCTTCGTCGTTGCCCACTTCCATCTCGTCATGGCCATGGCCGGAGTCTTCTCCGTCTTTGCGGGCATCTACTACTGGTTTCCGCTGCTCACCGGCCGCCGCATGAGCGAGCTGCTCGGCCACGTCCATTTCTGGATTTCCCTCATCGCCGCCTATGGCGCCTTTTTCCCCATGCACTTTGCCGGACTCGCAGGCGAGCCCCGCCATTATTCCCAGCTCAACGGAACCGTCACGACCTTTTCGAATCTCATCCCTGTCGAGCGCGGCATCACCTGGTCGGCTTTCCTGCTTGCCGCCGCGCAGCTCATTTTTCTCTTCAATTTTTTCCGCAGCATCCGCCACGGCGCCCCGGCAGGCGCCAATCCCTGGCGCGCCACCACCCTCGAGTGGTCGCTTGTCCCGCCTTCTGCGGTCAGCACCGGCCCCTACGTTTACGGACCTGAAACCGATCCGAACAACGATTTCCACCCCCAGTGGCAGCCGGAAAAACCTTTTTAGTCACAACTCTCGTCCAACGGAGTATTAATCCGCAGCCAAACCGGAGTAAGCTTTTAGAACTCAGCTCGGAGCCGCCATGCCCGCCACCTTCACCCGTCACACGGTCGAGACCGAACGCAAAGACCCCGGCTTCGGCGGCAAACCGCCCCTCGATCGCAGGCCGACCGGCGGTGGCGGAGGCGACGAGAACTGGGATTCCCGCAACTCCCGCCGTCACGGCCCCCGCGAGCAGCTCATCCGCTATCGCATGGCCGTGCTCTCCGGCCTCGCCGGCGACTTCGTCTTCTTCGCCGTCCTCGTCAGCGCCTTCTTCGTCCGCCAAAGCTCCGTCCACATCGACG
>JBEKIN010000055.1:0-17842 GCA_050011735.1 Acidobacteriaceae bacterium
TCCGGGCTCCAGGCTACCGGCTACAGGCTACCGGCTACCGGCTACAGGCTACCGGCTACAGGCTACCGGCTACAGGCTACAGGCTGCCTCTTATCAAACACTTCCGTATCGACGCAAAACAACCCGCCTGTTTTCACACACTTGTATTTCAAAGAGGGGGTAGGGGTCAAAGCCCAGACTCCAAACTCTAATCCCTAAGCAAGGGCCGCAGTGGGATCGAGAGGCGGACGATGACGACCTTGGCCAGCGGTTATGCCGGGTGCCGGCTGTTCTTCTTTCGCACTCTTGTGTGTTCGCGGCTCACATCCGCAGGAGCGGCGCACAACCAGCTCTACCGGCAGGATCACGCGGTGGCCCGGTTTGGGCGCCTCGCTGCCGAGGATGCGCTGGAAGAGCAGGTTCGCCGCCACTTCGCCGAGTTGGTAGATGGGCTGACGAACGACGGTGAGCGCCGGCTGCAGCACATCCGCCATTTCGAAATCGTCAAAACCCGCCATCGCTATTTGCTGGGAGATGTGGATCCCGGACGCGCTGAGCGCGTGCAGGGCGTAGCGCATGCACAAATTGTTGCCTGCGAACAGAGCTGTCGGCGGCTCGCGGCTGTTCAGCATGGAACGAATAAGAGCGGCTGTTCTCTCCGGCGAGCCGCAATCGATGTAAGGCTCGGGAGAGTGACCCGCGTCGGACATCGCTTCGCGATACCCCGCATAGCGGGCCTTCATCGTATAGAGCGTCCTGCTGAGACCCAGAAACGCTATCGAGCGATGGCCGTGACCGAGCAGATGCTCGACCGCAATCCTGGCGCCTGCGCGGTTCGGGACCAGGACTGAATCGAAACGTGAGCCGCGCACCGGGCGATCCACGGTGACGACGTGTACACGCGAGAACGCTTCGCCGCTGTAGTAGCGGTCGTTGTCCGATACCGGAATGATGACAAGGCCATCGACCTGGCGGCGGAGCATCAGGCTGGTCTGCTTCTGTTCAATGTCCGGATTCTCATCGGAAGTGGTCAGGATAACGGAGTAGCCGTGCTGCTTCGCCACCGTAGAAATTGCATGGGCGCAGGTCGCGAAGAACGGGTCGTACAGATAAGGAACGATCACGCCGATGGTTTTGGAATTCACCGCGCGCAGACTTCGAGCGACTTCGTTGGGCTGGTAGTGAAGAATTTTGATGGCCCGATAGACCCGCTCCGCGGTTGTTGCGGAGACGCTGGCACTTCCCGTCAGCACGCGAGATACGGTCATTTTTCCGACCCCGGCCAAACGGGCCACGTCTGCCATTGTCGCGTTGCGCTGGATCATGTCCGCCTTTTTGTTCCTGTTCTTCAATGTATTCCTGACGGCGGCGGCCAGGTCGTCGATGTTGCCGAACCAGTGGTTGGTGTGCCCCTTCAGTAATCACGGGCTCGAATCGCGGACCCGAACGAATGAGTATCGATGCATTTCGAAATGGAAGTTTGTCATCGCGCACTTCTCTGGTGCTGCACTGACTGCGGTCCTGGCAACCAATCAGGCAAGTTTATATCGGCATGACTTTAGCCGGCACTACTTTGACCCAGGCTGAATGAGGCGTTTCGCTGAAGCCAGCTCTTTGCGCAGGCCCTCATCGCCAGCAACAAGCAAAAATGCAGCCCCGAGTTTTCCATAGGCTGCGTGCGCGTCCCCGTTCTTCAGCAGCGTTTCGCCCTGAGAACGGAGAGTCTTCGCCAGATCCGGACGCGTGCGCGCCAAATCCCGGGCCATGAGATCGCCCTGGGATCGGTTACCGCTCATGATCAGAGCTTCCGCCAGCAGGACTCGAGCCTCGAGCAGATCGTCCGCACCCAGGCTGCTCACTTTCAGCTCATCGTCGAATTCGCGAGCGGCGTCGGCGCCGTCTCCGCGCTCCAGTGCAATCTCGCCCAGCACGCGCATTGCATCCGCAGTCTGCGCATTTCCAGACAGGGCGGCCTGAGCCAATTCGGTGGCGCGTCCGACATCGCCAAGATCGAGCCATGCGACCGCCTCGCGAGCCTGCACCTGCGGGTCAGTGGCAGCTGTGCTGAGGTCCGCCAATGTGTCTTCAGCCTGAGCTCTCTGGCCCGCGCGTGCGAATGCCGCGGCTGCGGTTGCTTCTACCAGGGGTTTGGATGACAAAGCTGAACCAAAGAACTGAAATGTCGCCGACGCCTCAGCGTATTCTCCGGTTTCGAACAACGACATGCCCAGATAAGCGCGCGCGGTGGCGTCGTCGGGGTGAATCGCGATCTCCTGGCGCAGCGCTTTTTCGCTCTCTTCATACGAGCCGCTGAGGAACGCCGCAAACCCGAGATTGCGCATCACGGGATCGAGCGCTGGATCGTCCTCTGCAGCGTAGTGGAACGGCAGGACGGCGGCGGCGTAATCGTGTTTGCGCGCCAGCGCAGTGCCCATATCGTTGAGGCTGTTGGCCACCACTTCGCGCAGTTGCCGGGACGTGGCTTTGAGACCGGTTTTCGCGATCGCCGTCTCTGTAAACGGCGTAGGCTTGCCGGTAGCGCCGGTTTCCATAACTCCGCCACCAGCATCCGGATTGCGCTCCCCAAAGTCGGCTTGTGGCGCAATCTGCTGCTTCAGCGCGTCCTCGGCTGCGGCGTTCGCTGGATCGGCCGCGGTTCCTTCTTCGTCGGCAATCCGATCCAGGATCAGCAGCACCAGCCGCATCTGGCCGGGCTTTCCACGCTTGCTGCTTTCCTCGAGCGTGAGGTAGTGCCGCAGCGTCTCGCCGGCTTCGGCCGGACGATCCTGGTCCCACGCATTCATGCCAAGCTGGTACCAGGGTTCAGGGGCGGAGGGATCGACGGCGAGGGCCGCGTGCAAATGGATCGCAGCTGGCTCGTATTGATGGTATTGCGACTCGATTAAGCCGAGGGACAAATTACTGGCGTATCCATCCGGATCGAGACGCTGCGCGGCCGTGAAGGCCCGCAGCGTCTGATCGTTGTACTGGAAGCTATTGATTTCCCACGAAGCCATGCCCAGGGCGATCTGCGCTTCTCGCGAGTTGGGGTCAAGTTCGACCGCACGAGTTGCTTCGCGCAGAGCATCGTCGCGATCGGAGCACTGTTCCATGGTTTTGGAAAGCGCGATGCGGAGATCCGCCGAGTCCGAATTGGTGCTCAGGATGTGTTTCTCGAGTTCCCCTGCGTCGGCGGTTTCGCCCGACACGAGCTCCGAGCGCAACAGCAGAAGCTCCGTGGACAGGTCGGAGACAAGCCGGTCAGAGGATGGCAGCGCCTGAAGGGCTTTGCCGCTCTCCTGGTCCTGTGGGTCCACTGCGGTCAGCAAACGCAGAGAAGCCACGGCAAGGTCGCGGCTGTATTCGAGGATCGCATCCGGATCGCCGGCGCTAACTGCGTATTGCTCAGCAAGGATGAGCGGTTTCAGCTCCGGGCCGAAAAGATCGGGATCGGGTGCGGCGTTGCCGGGGGTCGCCTGAGCCGCGGCCGGTCCGGCCGCACCGAACACGAGGAGAAGAACGAGCAAGGGAACGCAGGCGCCGTGAAGCCTCGGCAAGAGGGTTGCGGACTCGGTCATCGTCTCAATCCGGGAAAGGAGCTCCGGCCTTGACAATACGGATGTCGTGATCGGTGAAGTCGTAATGAATGCCGGCCATTTTGATCTTTTCCATGTGGCAAGACGTGCAGCGAGACTTGGCCACAGGGCAGGCAGCCTGACGAGCGGATCCACGTGCGCTGCCCGCCGCGCTGTTCGCATGACAACGGAGGCATGCGGAGTCATACGCGGCGGGATCGCGTTCGAGCGGCCGATGAGGATTGTGGCAGGCGAAGCAGGTGATGCGAGCATCGCCGGTTCGACCCCAGCAGCGACTCTTCTCGAGCCGGTAGGCGGGAAAACGAGCCGTGAGTGGGCCGACAACGCCCATCAGTTCGGCATCTTTCGGAGTGGAGTGGCAGGCCCCACAGAAATCGACGGCAACCGCTGGCGGAAGAGTCGCGGGGTTCACGATCTCCAGGTCGTCGTCATCTCCCGCGTCCATGGCTGCGACATGAGCGCGACCGGGACCATGACAGGCCTCGCACGTGATGCCTGGCCGGTAATGCGCAGCGCTCAGCGGTTCGGTGGTGGTGAGTGCCGTGGCATGACAGGAGTAGCACTCGCGGGCTTCGAAATCGGCAAGCTTGCGGCCCTCCGCCATTTCCAGTGAGACGGGCGGGGCAGCCAGGCGTCCGGGAGTCCGGTCGAAACCGTGGAGGTCGGCAAAGTAGTTGAACCGGCTTTCGTAAAGCTGCCCCTTTTCCCACCAGAGATAGCTTTGGGCGATGGCGCCGGATCCAAATGCCCACTGCAACGGCTCCGTATGCTCGTGCGTTCCATCGCTGACAGAGAGAATGAATGAATCGTTCACCCGGCCAATTTTGTAACGCCAGGATCCGAACGTGAAGACGGGGCCGGTGTGCGCGGCAAGGATCTGCGAAGTGGCCGCAGGCATCAGGGTGCGGGCCATCTGGGTTGTGACCTGGGTGCGGGCAATGCCCGCGTGACACCCAGCGCAGGCCTGCTCTCCCGCGAACTGGGAATCGTCCGCGACTTGCCGGGTTGGCCACCACTGCGCCTGCTTCAGATGTTCACGGGTCGTGGAGGGAGCCGAAGTCGAGACAATCTCCGGCGCATCCGTGAGCGCGGTCGCCATCACAGCCCCGCAGAAGAGAAGAAGCAGCGCCAGTTTCCAGCCAGAGGAATGCATCGACAGGGGAAGCACTATCACTCTACCAGCAGCTAAAGTCGAAGGGCTACGGGACGATCCATCCGCGCCCAGGCGTCCTGTCGAGGCAACCTGGCGCTATTTTGCCGGCAGGGGCGCGACCTTCTCCAGTTGCGCGATCTGCTGCTTCACCACGTCCACGTTGGGTCCGGGCGGCATATAGGTAAGGCAATGCCGCAGATGTTCCAAAGCCCCCGCGTACTCACCTCTTCCGGCGAGCATGACTGCCAGAAGCTGTTCGGTGTTGGGCGCACGGTGGCTGGGATCCATGGACAGGGAGGTTTCCGCGCTGGTCTCGGCCTGCTGACGATTGCCAAGGTTCAAGTTACCCACGGCGTTGTAATACCAAACCTGCGGGGTACCGGCCGGATTGAGTTTCAATGCCTGATTGGTGGCATCCGTCACGGCCTGCCAGTTCTTTTGCAGAGCGGAAAGCTCAGCAATGGGCTCGTACGGCGGGATGTAACTGGGATCGGCCGCCGCCGCCTTCTCATAGGCACTCAGAGCATCCTGCGGGCTGTCCTTCTGCTCGATCTGGCCAAGATGGTACCAGGCCTCGGCAAATTTCGGATCAATACTGACTGCCTTCTGCAGGTGGTGGCGCGCGCTGTCGAAGTGTTTCTCCAGGTCGTCGCTGTGTGCCTTATCGAACTCTTTCAGAGCGTCAGGCGCCGCCGATTCGGTTGTCGAACTGACGCTTGAGCTGGCTGCGTGCTCATCCCGGCTGAGCATAATGGTGCCAAGGGACGGATCGTCCTCCAGGGTGCGGTTGGCAATCGTCAGTCGTGTGGAGGTGAAACCATCCACCACGGCGCTGACTCTGCATCCCACCAGCTCCGACGGCGCCGCATGGTTCGGGTCCTTCTTTTGCGAGATGACTTCGCTGCTCCTGGCGGGAGCCACGATGTAAAAGCCTCCCTTGGCATCCGCCACCGTGTTGTAGCGTGCCGTGTCGCCGCAGGTTACGACCACCGGAATGGGATCCCACGGCAGTTTGCCAGCCGCCATCGCCACCTTGCCGAAGAACTGCATGCTCCCCGTCTGCTTGTTCATGAGCTGGTCCATATTGGCGTATTTGCCCACGGCGCTGGTTGCTTCTGCGCCACCGCTATTTGCCATGGAGGAGGGATTTTGTTGTGCCCGCATGCTTGCCCATGGAACACACGCAATGCTCAAAATTGCGGCAATCAGCAGCTTGTCCTTCATGGTTCCTCTGGAATGCTATTTTGCCGGGGGGACGACTTTCTCCAGTTGAGCGATCTGCTGCTTCACCACGTCCACGTTGGGTCCGGGTGGCATATAGGTAAGGCAATGCCGCAGATGTTCCAAAGCCCCCGCGTACTCGCCTCTTCCAGCGAGCATGACAGCCAGAAGCTGTTCGGTGTTCGGCGCACGGTGGCTGGGATCCATGGACAGGGAGGATTCGGCGCTGGTCTCGGCCTGCTGACGATTGCCAAGGTTCAAGTTACCCAC
Organism: Acidobacteriaceae bacterium; assembly: GCA_050011735.1. Lineage (GTDB taxonomy): Bacteria > Acidobacteriota > Terriglobia > Terriglobales > Acidobacteriaceae > Palsa-343. Next base: position 6,220 of record JBEKIN010000055.1, read on the forward strand.
GGCGTTGAAATACCAAATCTGCGGAGTACCGGCCGGATTGAGTTTCAATGCCTGATTGGTGGCATCCGTCACGGCCTGCCAGTTCTTTTGCAGAGCGGAAAGCTCAGCAATGGGCTCGTAAGGTGAGATGTAACTGGGATCGGCCGCCGCCGCCTTTTCATAGGCAGCCAAAGCATCCTGCGGGTTGTCCTTCTCTTCGAGCTGGCCAAGATGGTACCAGGCCTCGGCAAATTTCGGATCGATACTGACTGCCTTTTGCAGGTGGTGTCGGGCGCTGTCGAAGTGCTTCTCAAGGTCATCGCTGTGCGCTTTATCAAACTCCTTCAGAGCGTCAGCCGGCGCTGATTCCGTTGTCAGGCTGACGCTTGAGCCGGATGAGCGCTCATCCCGGGTGAGCGTAATGGTGCCGAGAGAAGGATCGTCCTCCAGGGTGCGGTTGGCAATCGTCAGTCGTGTGGAGGTGAAACCATCCACAACGGCGCTGACACTGCATCCCACCAATTCGGACGGCGCCGCATGGTTCGGATCTTTCTTTTCCGGGGATAGCTCGCTGCTCCTGTTGGCAGACACGATGTAAAAGCCCCCTTTGGCATCCGCCACCGTGTTGTAGCGTGCCGTGTCGCCGCAGGTCACGACCACCGGAATGGGGTCCCAGGGCAATTTACCGGCCACCATCGCCACCTTGCCGAAGAACTGCATGCTCCCCGTCTGCTGATTCATGAGCTGGCCAAAACGCGCATCTTTACCCACGGTGCTGGCCGATTCCGGGCCGCCGGCATTCGACCCCGTGGATGGGCTTATCTGCGCCTGCATCCCGATTAATGAAACACAGGAAAGGCTCAAAATTGCGGCGATCAGCAGCTGGATCTTCATAGGGCCCTCTCACATTCGCGAACATTATACTCACTCGCACCAAGGCACGGAACACGCGCTATCGCCGCTTCGTCACGATCGAAAACCGATGGAATTAAAGCCACTTGCCAGTCCCCTCGACGATCGTGATGTAACGATTCAGGGGCAGATCGGAGAATCGCTCAGTGGCGCCGCTGGGCATTGGCCAGTTGACCTCGACGCTGTCGATTTTGGGCCTCTGGCCAACGCCCAGGACCATCCGGGGATCGTGAGACGAAAGGAAGCTGCCGCCCCCAACCTTCACGCGCGAGCGCTTCAGATCCCCGGCCTGATAACTGACGCGGGCTCCGACAGCATCCGGATTGCACTTACGCCCGATCAGGTGGATGCCGAGCCAGTTGTTTCGCCGGCCGGCCTGGTTATGCAGCAGCAGAGGTGCCTCATCGTTGGGGACAATGAGCACATCGACACCGCCGTCATTGTCGAAATCGCCGATGGCCAGGCCGCGCGCGGGGAAGGTTCGGGAAAATACCGGCCCGCTTTCCAGGCTGACATCCCGAAACACTTTGCCCTCGTGATGAAAGAGGAGCAATCGCTGCTTCCACTGAATTCGCCCTGAGGCCTCCTGCAACAACTCATCGGGAAACCCGTTGGCCGCAATCAGGTCGAGGTCGCCGTCATTATCGTAGTCAAAGAACTTCAGTCCCCAACCGCTCATCCACCGGGTCGGCATCCCGATGCCCACTTGAGTCGCAACATCGTCGAAACTGCCATCGCCGTTATTTTGATAGAGGGAAAAAACCTCCTCGTCGATGTTCGCGACGAAGAGATCCATCCAGCCGTCCTGGTTGAAATCAGCCGCGTCCACTCCCATCCCCGAGCGGGCCCGTCCATCTCTGCTGTAGGCGACGTCGGCCTCCAGACCCTTGTCTTCGAACTTGCCCCCACGATTCATGTACAGAAAGTTCGGCACTGTGTCATTGGAAACAAACAGGTCCATCCAGCCATCGTTGTTCACGTCCGCAGCCACAACGCCCCAGGCCTTCCCCAGGTGCTCGTCAAGTCCCGCTGACTTACTAACATCGGCGAAGGTGCCGTCGCCGTTGTTATGGAACAGCCAGCTGGGCTCGGGGTTAAAGGTTGTGGGAACGCAGTAGTGGTGCACTCCGGCGGCATCGGTGGCGCAGCCGCGCGAAAGCTCGAACTGGGCAAACTGGCACACAAACAGGTCCAGCCTGCCATCGTTGTCGTAGTCGAACCAGACAGCGCTCGTACTCCACCCGCCGGCGCCCACTCCCGCCGCGTCCGTGACATCGGTAAAAGTCCCATCCCCGTTGTTGCGATAAAGGATGTTCCGTCCGCATTGAGTTACATACAAATCGGGGAATCCATCGCCGTTGTAATCTCCCACGGCAACTCCCTGACCGTAGCCTCCGCCCGCCACCCGCGCTTTCTCAGTAACATCCGTAAATGTGCCGTCCCGATTGTTGCGATACAACGCATTGCGCAACGGGCGAGTGGGAGTGAAGAAGTTCGATTTACCGCTGTTGACGAAATAGATATCCATCCAGCCATCGTTGTCGTAATCCAGGAAGGCGCAGCCCGCCCCGCTGCTTTCCGGAAGATACTTCAGTGCAGATCGACCCGCATCGTGCACCCATCGGATGCCACTCTTTTCAGCAAGCACTTCCCCGAACGGATAGGGTGCTGGCGGAACAGCAGCACGGCTCAGCGGGGTCCGATACAAAGCCGAGCCTGCAGCGGCCAGAGCCAGATTCCGGAGCAGCTTGCGGCGAGAAAAATCTCCGCAAGGCCGGACGGCTCCGGATTGTGAACGAAAGGACACGAAACGCTTAGTATAATTGGCGATGGACATACCCAATGTCACAGCGGGCACTCAGGTCCATTTGCCTCGGACTTGCTCTTTCACCGTGGGCGGTCCCGGCTTGGGCGCAATCCACTCCGGCAAGCCAGTCTCCACCAGCCGCGACAGCGAATTCAGCCGAGTTCGCCCGTTTGCGAGACCTGGCCACGAGCGAGAACGAAGCTGGCAAGACCACCGACGCCATCCGCGATTACCAGCAGGCGCTAACGCTGCAGCCTGACTGGAAAGAGGGGTGGTGGAACCTTGGAATGCTGCAATACAGCGGCGGCCGGTTCCAGGACGCGCAATCCACTTTCGAAAAAGTTACTGCGTTCGCGCCCAATCTGGGGATCGCGTGGGGTTTCCTTGGATTATCGGAGTATGAGACAGGGGATTACGACGAAGCCCTGGGACATTTGCAGAAAGCGGAAACGCTTGGGATGCAGGATGACGATGAGGTTTCCCGGGTCTCCGATTATCACCTGGGCCTCCTCCTGAATCGGGCAGGCCAGTTCGACCGCGCGTCCACGCTGCTGGCGGCAAAGTTCGGATCCGGCATCGTGCCCGAACAAGTCAGGATTGCACTGGGGCTGGCCACGCTGCGTATCCCACTGCTCCCGCAGCGGATCGATCCTTCGCGGGAAGCGCTTGTTCTGGCAGCCGGAGATGCGGCAATCGGCGATAACCCGGAGGGGTTCTCGGCGATTCTAAACGCGCACCCCGAGCTTCCCTGGCTGCACCTGGCATACTGCCGCTCCCTGGCCAGGGCCGGAAGAGCCCGCGAGGCACTGGAGGAATGCCAGGCGGAAACGCGGATCTCGCCGGAGAGCCCGCTTCCCTGGATCGAAGTCAGCCGTATCGAGCTGCAACAGGGTACGCTGCCCGAATCCCTCCAGGCGGCTCGGACGGCGGTTCGCTTGTTTCCCTCCGACATCGAGGCCCACCAGATGCTGGCCCAGGCAGCACAGGCTTCCGGAAATACCGACGAGGCGGAGAAAGAGCGGGAAGTGGCGGCGACGCTGCCGCCTCTCCAGGCTCATCCCGAAGAGCGCATCGTGAAGCTCTACGCGAACCTGAGCGTACAGGCACAGGCCGACGAAGCCGCTCAGGCGCGATGGAAGCAGGCACTGCGCGAGTATGTGGCTGCCGACTACGCCGCAGCCAGCGCCGATCTGAAGGCCTGGCTGGCCTCGACTCCCTCCAGCGGTACCGGCTGGGCCCTGCTTGGGTTGTGCGAATTTGCCCTGAAAGACTACGACAACGCGCTCATTCATCTGGACCGGAGCGCGAAGCTCGGCTTGAGCGCCAGCTCGGAATCCATCGATCAGGCGCGATACACCTACGGCATCCTGCTCGTGCGCGCCAGCCGTTTCGAGGAAGCCGAGACCATCCTGGCCACCGCGTGGCATCCGGCCGGTCCACTCAGCCAGAAAGTCGAATTTGCCCTGGGCTTGGCGCTGCTGCGGCGAGCGGAGTTTCCCGACCAGGCCAGCACCACCGAGACAGAGCTGGTCAGCGCCGCGGGACGCATTGCGGTGCTTCTGGAGCAGAGCAAATACGACGAAGCCTTCCCGCAATTCAAAGTACTGCTGGACCGTTACCCCAACGCCCCGTTTCTCCATTACGCCTATGGAACCGCACTGATTGCGCTTTCCGAGTTCGACCAGGCCGCCGCGCAGATGCAGGCGGAGCGGACCCTCTCGCCGCGAAGCGAACTGCCATGCCTGCGGCTCGCATCCATCGCGCTTCGCCAGAGTGACCCCGCTCCGGCCGTCAAGTGGGCGCAATGCGCGCTCGATCTGAATCATGACTCGGTCGACGCTCATTATCTGCTGGGGCGCGCGAGCCTGGAGACGGGCGACGTGAACACCGCGATCCGGGAACTGGAGATTGCCAGCAATCTTTCGCCCGAGAGCCCCGAGATTCACTTCAATCTCGCCAGAGCCTATGCCAGGGCGAAGATGACGGAGAAGGCGGAGCGCGAGCGGGAGACATTTTCGCGATTGAACGAGGCGCAAAAAGCCAGCCAGCCTGCTCATCCCTGAGTGGGGATGGCGGGGCAGGGTTTCGCGACGCACGGATAAACCAGGCAAATTCCGGGAAACTATTCTTTGGCGGGGAACTATTTTCGCGATGGCACGTCTCCTTTCGCAGCACGACAGAACCTGACCGCTTCTCCTCGGTCCCGCGTTGGAGCACGCGGACTGCGGTTACCCGCTGGACCTCCTGCGCCTCTGTGGCTTGACCGAGAATCCGTGGTGGTCACGCCAGGTTAGGCATTGGCCAGGGCCTGTATAATCGCCTTGAAAAAGGCGTGCGCGCAATGCGCTCACCTCGAATTTCCTGGGTGGCCTGGAACACGGGGCGAGGCGCGAAGGGTGGGACGAATGGTCGTTCGCCCGCTGGAGGGCAGGTAGCCCATGTTCCGATCCATTTCGCTGACTGCAGTTTCGTTGCTTTCCATCGTTGCACTGGCCCAGCAAACCGACACCGGCGCCGCGCCACCACCGACTCTCAAGGTCACCACTCGCCTGGTGTACGTCGATGTGCTGGTGCGCGACAAAAGCGGAAACGTGGTGCGCGGTCTTACCCAGCAGGATTTCAGGATCATGGAGGATGGCAAACCGCAGCCTGTCCAGTTTTTTGAGGCACACGATGCGGCGCCTGCCAGTCCGCCAACGCCAACTGCGCCGCAAGTGGCAAAGGCCGAATTCTCCAACGTGAACGCCGGCAGCGCCTCGCTGCCTATGACGATGGTGCTGTTCGACCTTCTCAATACGCCCTATGACGATCAGCTATCCGGGCGCCAGCAGATGCTGAAGTTCCTCAACACCCTGCCTGGGGGAGAGCGCATGGTGGTGTTCACGCTGGGCAACCGTCTGCAAATGACCCAGGGGCTGAGCGGCAGCCCCACGCTGATCGAGGCGGTTGCGAAGATGCTTGTCCCAACCAATCGCGGCCTCGACACCTCCAAAACCGAGGCTATGCAGGACGATCAGGTGGCGGACAACTTCAAAAGGCAGGGCTCCCCGTCACTCGGCAGCCTGCCTGGCGCAAGCGCGAGCGACAATATGGGGTCCAAGCCGGATGCTCAATCCTACGAGGTCCGCGCGCGCAGCACGATTTCGGCTCTCGGCGAACTGGCGAAAGCGATGGCGGACTACCCAGGGCGCAAGAGCCTCTACTGGGTGGCGGAAAGCTATCCGCTCTCGATCGAGGTTGTCGGACCTCCGGTCGATACGGACCCCTCATTTGGATCGGCGACTCAGTTCGATACCAGCCAAATCAACCTGCAGGGCCACTTCAACCAGACGTCGAAAGACGAAATGCGGGAGACGCTGAACCAGTTGGCCAGCGCCAGAATTGCGGTGTACCCTACCAGCATCTTCGGACTCGCCTCGCAGGCCTCGAGCGCGGCCGTCACCTCGCCGGTGGAGTTCGGCGGGCAGAATCCGGGCGATCCGCGGGGCGGCTTCTTCACCCTGAATAACCTCAAAGTCGAGATGAACGATCTGGCGCGCGTCACCGGCGGCGAGGCGATCTTCGGAACCAACGACATCGCCGGAGCCATGCGGCGCACTATGGACGACAGTGCCAGCTACTACACGCTCGCCTACACACCAACTAACCAGACGTGGAACGGCCAGTTCCGCGCCGTCCGCGTGAATGCGACCGGGGACTTGAACCTGATTTACCGGCGCGGTTACTTCGCTACGCCCGATGGCTCCGCGACCGATTCGGGCCAGGATTTTGAGCGCGCCATGCAGCCCGGTGTTCCGGAAGAGACGGGCCTGCGGGTACGGTCCAGGATCCTGCCGGCGGATCCGCAGCACCCGGGATTGTTCATCGAGTCCACCATCAATACCGCGGACGTCGCATTCGCCACGACGCCGGACGGCCATCGCCGCGCGAAGCTGTTCGTCCAGCTGGTCGGGTTCAGCGACGCCGAACAGCAGCCCAAAACTGTGCCGCAAACCTCCGGCACGCTCAACATCGATCTTGATCCGCAGAAGTATGAATACATCGTGTCCGCCGGCATCGCCTTCCGCCAGCAGCTGGAACTCAAACCGGGAGCGTACCGCGTGCTGCTGGGAGTCAGCGACCAAAACAGCCATAAGGTCGGCACCATCGAGATGCCGATTACCGTGCCGGCCAGCTAGGTAGCCGGCGGGATTCGAGGAATCCTGCGCTTCTCACGAATCCGGTCTCTGGTAGGTCAAGGAGACAAACCATGTTGCGACTCCGTCGAATTGCTGCTTTGATTCTGCTTCCAGCAAGCGCTCTGGCCCAGCAGGCCGCGAACGGCCCGGCCCAGGCGAATCTCACCTTTCACACGAATGCCCGTCTGGTTTACGTCGACGTTGTGGTGCGCAATGCGCACGGCAACGTGGTGCGCGGACTCACGCAGCAGGACTTCAGGCTTTCCGAGGACGGCCAACCGGAGAAGATCGTGTTCTTCAGCGCGAACACGCCGAAGCCCATCGCCGCGCCGCCGATTTCGCCCCGGGCGGACCTCGGCCGGAAGAAGGATGAGTTCACGAATGAGACCGCCGTCGGTGAATCGAATCCGATGACGATCCTTCTGTTCGATCTTCTGAACACACCGAATGACGATCAGACTTTCGCCGTCCAGCAAATGCTCGAGTTTCTGCGGAGCATGCCACCGGGCGAGCATGTAGCGCTGTTCACATTGACGAATGGCCTCCAGATGACGCAGGGGATTACCGGCAGTTCGGAGCTGGCGGCTGCGGCCGCGAAAATGTTGATTCCCAGAGATCAGGGCCACGACCCATCGAAGGTGGAGGCGATGGAGGACACGCAGATCGCGGGTGAATTCGCGCGGCAATCCAGGTCCGCCGGCGGAGGGGCAATGACCAACGGTTTGGTCGTTTCAGCGAAAAACGACTACAGCACTCGTTCCACGAGCACCGTCTCGGCAATGGCGGAGCTGGCGCGGACGGTGAAGCCTTATCCGGGGCGAAAGAGCCTCTACTGGGTCTCGGAGGATTTCCCCTTAACCGTCACGCCCACGGGAGGCTTGATGAGCGGGTCCCTGAACAGCGGAAAGCAGAAGGATGCGGGGGAAACCGCCAATTTACTATCCGATGCCCGGATCGCGCTGTATCCCACCAGCATTCTGGGATTGTTAACGAGCGCATCGACAGCGGCGACGGCCGGTCCGGGCGCCCCTCATGGCGGATTCTTAACGATGGGCGATCTCAAAGACGAGATGAATCTTCTGGCGGATCGCACCGGCGGGGAAGCGATCTTCGGAACCAACGACGTGGCCGGCGCCATGCGGCGCACCATGGACGAGAGCGCCAGCTATTACGCGCTGGCCTACACCCCCACCAACCAGCAGTGGAACGGCCAGTTCCGCTCGATTCGCGTCGAGGCTGCGCACGGCGATTCGCTGAGCTACAGGCGGGGCTATCTTGCCACGCCCGATGAAGGAGGGAAGGAGTCGGGCGATGACTTCCAGCGCGCCATGGTTCCGGGCGGCCCCGAGCAGACCGCCATCACCCTCCGCTCCAGGATTTTGCCGCCGGATCCGCAGAATCCTGGACTGACGGTCGAGTCCAACATCAATGCCGCGGACGTCGCCTTTGCCGAAACGCCCGGCGGCCATCGCCAGGCGAAGCTCTTCGTCCAGATGATTGCTTACAGCAACGTCGCGCATCAGCCGAAGAAGTTGCCGCAGACTTCGGGCACACTGAACGTCGACCTCGATCCGCAGCGTTACGACTCGATCCTCTCGGCGGGAATCGCCTACCGCCAGCAGCTTGCCCTGAAGCCGGGAACGTATTGGGTTGTGTTGGGCGTGAATGACCAGAACAACCATAAGCTCGGCACCCTGGAGATGCCGATCACCGTTCCTGCTGAGTAGATTTCGCGACTTGTGACCGCGCGAATGGCGGGCTGATATCCTTCGTGGACCGAGACAAAAAGAGGCCCGGGGTCCTGAGGAGAGCGAACGTGAGCAAGCCCATTCTGATTGCGATTCTCACCGCTATCATCAGTCCCGCGCTGCCAGCCCAGCACATGACCGTCGACCAGTTGCGCGACCTGCTCGCGGCGCAGAAGACCGCGCATAAATCGGATGGCGAGATGGCGGGGAAAGTCGCACCCGTTGAGCTGACGGAACAGTTGACTCCCCCGGCTCTCGACAAAATGGTGGCCGACCTCCAGCCCGGTCCAAAAACCGTCGAGGCTCTCAATCTGCAGGCGGATGCTTCGGGTTTTCACGATCCTCCCCCCGGTGAGCTGCCCGCAAAAGATCCGCCGGATGCCGCCACCCGCGAGCAGATGCTGCGTCGGGCCATCGAATTTGCGGCCATCACCATGCACCGCATGCCGGATTTCCTCGCCACGCGTGCCACCCGCGGCTTCGACGACCGGCCTTTGCAGATTTCGCTCAGCGGCTGGTATCCGGCCCAGAGGGATCTGCATCTGGCCGGCACCTTCACCGAGCAGATCACCTATCGCGACGGTCGAGAAGCATTCGACCAGACCCCCTCTCAGCAAAACTCAAAGGCCCGGGTTCAGCCGTCGCCCAGCGGGCTCACCACAAGCGGGGAATTCGGCCCCGTGCTGGCCACCGTGATCACCGACGCCCTGAAAGGTCAGATGGCCTGGAGTCACTGGGAACAAACCTCCGCCGGAGTCGCGGCTGTCTTCCATTTCCAGATCCCCCAGGACGCTTCCCACTACTCCGTGAGCTTCTGCTGGACTGTGGGGGCGAACGTCCACTCTTACCGGCACATCAACGATACGGCCTACGATCAGCTCAACTGCTACAAGGGCACGCCTGCCTATCACGGTTCCATTTCCATCGATCCCGCCACCGGAACCGTCCTGCGTATCGCCATCGAATCGGATTTGCCGCCGAAGGATCGCCTGGCCCGGGCCGATCTCTTCGTGCAGTACGGATCGGTGGAGATTGGCGGCCGCACCTACACCTGCCCGGTTCGCAGCGTGGCCATCTCCCTGATCCGTTTTCCCGAAACCACTCCCACCAGAACCATGCTCTGTCTCAACGAGGCGACCTTCGCGAACTACCATCGCTTCGGCGCGACCGTTCGCGTCTTGCCGACGCACTAAGAGTGGGCTTTGCGATGTGACCTGGAACACGGACCCTGTTTTCGAGGGACACCTATAATCTGCCTGAATTCCCGAGCCGCAGCGGGGCCCTATGCCAGCCAGGAGGCGTATGAGAACACGACGCAACCGTGTTTTGCTTGCCTGCGCCCTCCTTATTGGCTCGGTTCTCCTCGCGACCGCCGCATCTTGGCCATTCCCCGCAAAGGCCGTCTCTTCGCAGGCAGGTGAAGCGGCGAAACTCACCATCGACTATCCGCTCTCCGGCTCCATTTTCCCACCTGAAATCACGGTCCCCACATTCCTGTGGCATGACTCGAGTTCAGCAACCCACTGGGTTATCGAAGTTTCCTTTGGCCGCAACGGCGAGACCCTTCGCGCGAACGCCCCAGGCGAGTATCTGCAACCCGGCGAGCTCGATACCCGCGCGGGCACCAGCCTTGAATGGACTGCTGAGCAACAATCGACACGGACCTGGAAGCCGGATGAAAAGACCTGGGAGAGGATCAAGCAGCTCTCCGCCCACGAGCCTGCGACGATCAGGATTACCGGTTACGCGGACGGGGATGCGGCTCAGCCACTGTCAACGGGCGCCGTAACCATCTCCACTTCGCCGGATCCGGTGGGCGCCCCGATCTTCTATCGCGACGTTCCTCTGATGATTGCGCCCCTGGTGGGGCCAGGCGCCATTCAGCCGCTGCCGCCCAGCGCCCTGCCCCTCATCAAGTGGGAACTGCGCGACATCGGCCAGCCCCGCAGCCACACCGTCATGGAGAATCTGCCCACCTGCGCCAACTGCCACTCCTTCTCGCGCGACGGCAGAACGATGGGCCTGGACATGGATGGACCACGCAACGACAAGGGCCTCTACGCCCTCGTCTCGACATCCAAAAGCATGACCATCACCAACCGGGACGTGCTTCGCTGGGCCTCCTTCAAAGAAGACGCCGGGCCCCTGACCTCAGACCCCACCGTGAAAAGGTTCGGGTTCATGTCGCAGGTCTCTCCCGACGGGAAATACGTCATCACGTCCATCGCCCCGCCTGGGACCAGAGATATCCACGGCGCCGAAGCCCCTGGATTTGCCGCCGGCGTGGTCAACCGCCTGTTCAGCATGAATTATCAGAACCTCACCTTCACCCAGGTCTTCTTTCCCACCCGCGGCATTCTTGCGTGGTACGACCGAGCCGAAAAGAAGCTGCGCCCGCTGCCGGGAGCGGACGACCCGGCATACGTGCAGACCAGTGCCTTCTGGTCGCCGGACGGCAGATGGCTGATCTACAGTCGGGCCAGGGCGATTGATCCGTATCCGTCCGGCGCGACGAAACCGACCTATGCGAACGATCCGAAGGAGCCGCTGGTCCAGTACGACCTGTACAAGATTCCGTTCAACGATGGCAAGGGCGGGAAGGCCGTGCCGGTCCTCGGCGCCTCGAACAACGGTATGAGCAACAACTTTCCCAAAGTCTCACCGGACGGCAAGTGGATCGTCTGGGTGCAGAACCACACCGGCTTGCTGATGCGCCCCGACAGCCGCCTGTTTATAGTGCCTTTCGCAGGCGGCAAAACCCGGCTCATGACCTGCAATACCCCGCGGATGAACTCCTGGCACACGTTTTCGCCGAACGGGCGGTGGCTCGCGTTTTCATCCAAGGGCCGCTCGCCCTACACCCAGCTGATGCTGACGCACATCGATGCTCAGGGCCATGATTCTCCCGCCATCATGGTCGAGAACACCACCGCGGCCAATCGTGCCGTCAACATCCCCGAGTTCCTGAATATTCCGCAGGGCGGCCTGGAGAAGATCGA
>JBEKIN010000056.1:0-17809 GCA_050011735.1 Acidobacteriaceae bacterium
GTTCGCGGACGATTACGACATCGTGTTCAACAACGACGGCAAGGGAAACTTTACGGATGTGAGTTATCAGTCGGGAGAGGCGGCGCCGACGATTCCGTTTGTGGGGTTCGGAGATGGGTTCCTCGATTACGACAACGACGGATGGAAGGATTTGTTCATCACGAACGGGCATGTTTATCCGATCGTGGACAGCCATCCGGAGTGGGGTACGACGTATGCGGAGCGGCCCCTGTTGTTCCACAACGAGAAGAACGGGAAGTTTGCGCTGGTGCCGGCGGTGGAGGGAACGGGGCTGGCGGTGGTGGTGGTGGGACGCGGGGTGGCGTTTGGGGATCTGTTCAACGACGGGAAGATCGACGCGGTGATGAACAATATGGATGGGGTTCCAGTGCTGGAGAGGAATGTGAACCCGGACCATCATCATTGGGTGGAACTGAAGTTGGTGGGTGGATCGAAAAGCCCGCGCGATGCGGTGGGCGCGACGGTGTATCTGACGGCAGGCGAGATGCGGCAGCGGGGCGATGTGCTGAGCGGGGGGAGTTATTTGTCGTCGAATGACCCGCGGGTGCATTTTGGGCTCGGCGATGTGGCGAAGGTGGACAGCGTGGAGATTCACTGGCCGGATGGAGTGGTGGAGAAGGTTACGGTGCCGGGGGTGGATCGGATATTCACGGTGGAAGAGGGGAAGGGGATCACGAGCACGTTGTGTGAGACGTGCCGGGCGGGGAAGTAGAGCTCCCAGGCAAAAAATTGCGCGACGGTCAGGAGACCTGGGCTTTGGCGACGAAGAGCTGGGTAAAGTGGCTGCGGTAGGCGTAGAGGAGGAAGATCTCGAGGAGGGCCGCGACGACGCCGGAGCCTATGGCTGCAGGGGCAAAGAGAAATCCGAAGAGCAGGATATTGACGCAGACCGGGCCGAGGAACACGAGGCCGAGCGGAACGAATCTGCCCGAGATCAGGAAAAGGCCGCCGACGCACTCGAAGACTCCAATGATGGTCATCCAGTGGTGGTTGACCATGAGAAGGGACCAGGCGCCTGCATCGCCGGGCGGCATGGATGCGTGCATAAACGGGTAGAGCTTATTCAGTCCAACGACGAGGAACAGCAGTCCGAGAAGCAGACGGCAGATCAGGGCGGCAACTTTCATGGACTCTCCTGAGACATCTTAGCCTTCGATGCCTTTGGGCCGCTGCATTTCCTTCCTCAGCTCGCGGGAAAACTCAGGCCGGGCTTGCTGCTGGGATGGTTGGCGGCCATCTGACGCCGGATCGCGCCTCGTCATCCCGTGGCGAGGCGTGCCGCAGACGGAACACGCTTCTGCCTTCAGGCTAATTTCTGCTCCGCAGCACAAACAATAGGCGGCCATCTCTTCACCCTCCGTCGTTAGTTCTTTCGATGAAGGCGGGTTGGGGAAAGATTCCGGTTCTAGGATCGATGTGCGTCGCCAGGAACCTCATTGCGGTGATCGGGAGCGGCAATTCGACGCGTGGACAAGGTGAATCACTGAGGCGGCGTGGTTTTGGCTGGGCCGTTGGTGGCTGAGGTGAGGGCGCGGATCAAATCGACTTCGTGCTGGCGATAAGGCTTGCCGTCCGGCGTGAAGATGTCGTGGTGCCAGACGGCTGGCTGCTCGAGAGTGTAGGGGCGGGTCCAGGAATCCCATGGATACCAGGTTTGAGTTTTACCCTGGACGAATCCCCAGTTGATGGCGGCGACGCGGTACTTGAGCGCGAGGGGCAGGATGGTGTCGAAGGTGCTGCCGTTGCCACGGGCCATGTATTCGGTGCAGAGGATGGGGCGGTGGTATTGCTCGAGGAGCAGGACGTGGGCTTCGAAATCCTCAGGCCAGCCGTAATTGTGGAAGGAGAGAACGTCGGAGTCCTCCACCTGCGTGCGCTGGATGGCGGTGAGGGTTTTGAGAGAGGTCCAGTCGCCCTGCCAAAGTCCGCTGGTGAGGGGTTGCGAGGGGTGTGCTGAACGCGCCCAGGCGAAGACCTCGGGCAGGAGTTTTTTGACGAGAGCCTGTTTGTTGGTGAGCTCACCGGCAACGTAGGAGGGATCGTTGCCGTTATCGGGCTCGTTCCAGAGGTCCCAGGCGAGAACGCGCGGGTCGCTCGAGAAGGCTCCGATGACGCCCGTGACATACGCCTCGAGGCGCGGATATTGCGCGGGATCGGCAAGGGCGGCGCGGCCGGGGCTCTGCACCCAGCCGGAATTGTGGACGCCGGGAATGGGCGGATGCTGCGGGCCGAGTTGCGGATCGGGATCCCAGACGGAGTCGAAGAGGACGAAGATGGGGCGGATGTGGTGCTTTGCGCAGAGGGCGAGGAAGGTGTCCATGCGGTCGCGGAAGCCGTCGGGGTCCTGCTTCCAGAGCAGGTCGTGGAGAAAGACGCGCATGGTGTTCATGCCGAGGCCTTCAGCCCAGCCGAGCTCGGTGTCGATGCGCCGGGGGTTGAAGGTATCGGCTTGCCACATTTCGAGCTGGTTGATGGCGTAGGAGGGGATGTAGTCGCTGCCGACGAGCCAGGGCTGGTGAGCGTACCAGTCGGCGGCCTGAGCTTCGGTCCATCGCTCGGGCGCCTGGGCTAACGCGGAGAGCTCGAGAAATATGAAAAGTGGGAAGACGAGTCGCGTGAAGTGCCGCGTTTTCATCGCGGCCATCGTATCTGAAAATATGCAGGGAAGAAAATGCGAGAGGCGAAGCGCGATCCGTAACGGTCTGTGACGGTCAGAATGAGCCGTGACCTTTCCTCGCGTGTGTAATTCGAATATAACGGGTTGCAGCGTCAATGCGCCTATGAACATCAGAGAAGTCGCACGCCTGGCGAAGGTTTCGACGGCGACCGTGTCGCGGACGATCAACGGGTCGGACAAAGTGACGCCGGAGACCAAGGAGCGGGTGCAGCGGGCCATCGAGCAGCTGAAGTTCTATCCGAATACCTGGGCGCGGGCGCTGGGGTCGGGACGCAGCAGCCTGTACGGGCTGATCATTTCCGACATCACGAACCCGTTTTTTCCGGAGCTGGTGAAGAGCTTCGAGGATATCGCCGTGCAGTACGGCCAGGACGTGCTGGTGGCGAATACGAATTACGATCCGGCGCGGATCGAGTTGTGCGTGACGCGCATGTTGCAGCGCAAAGTGGACGGCGTCGCGATTATGACGTCGGAGATGGACGCGCGGCTGATTACGGAGTTCCAAAGCCGCGAGATTCCGCTGGTGTTTCTGGACACGGGGAAAGCGGAGGCGCTGACCAGCAACATAGTGGTGGATTATGCCGCGGGGGTGGATGCGGCGGTGGAGCATATCGTGAGCCTGGGGCACACGAAGATTGCGTTTATCTCCGGTCCAATGAACCTGCGTTCGGCGCGGGTGCGGCGGGAGGCATTTGCGGGATGCCTCGAGCGCAGGGGAATTGGCGCGGGACTGACGGAGGAAGGCAATCACCAGGTGGATGGCGGTCATCAGGCCATGGCGCGGATACTGGAGCGGAAGGAGCGGCCGACGGCGGTGCTGGCGTCGAACGACATGACGGCGATTGGGGCGCTGGGGGCGATCCACGAGCGGGGATTGCGGGTGCCTGAGGATATTTCGATTGTGGGATTCGACGATATTCAGATCAGCGCGTTCACGCAGCCGGCGCTGACGACCGTGCGGCTGTCGCGGGACGAGATTGCGCGGGTGGCGTTCCGGGCGCTGTACAGCATCCGGCAGGACGGCGGGAAGGGCGCAGAGTACGCGGTGCGGCCGACACTGGTTGTGCGGAAGTCGACCGGGCCCGCGCCGCGGCGGGCCAATGGAAAGCGCGCGGAAGCTGAGGTGGTCAGGGTCTGACTCTGGCTGGCCGTGATTTACTACGTGTACCGGCCTGAGGGGCAGAGAGGCACTTCGCGGATGCGATCCAATCCTTCATACCCTGTCCTGCGCGGGATCGCGCGAGGCTGCGCGTTCCTTTTGGTTCTCACCTGGATGACAAGCGCTTTGCCGGCTGCGGAGGCACAGCCGTCGCCGGTGGATGGGATCTGGCTGGGAACGCTCGCGGCGGGCGGCCAGACGCTGCGTGTGCAGCTGATCGTGAAGTCCGATGCCGGGGGCAAGGAGTCCTGCGCTTTGGATTCGCTCGACCAGGGCGCGATGGGGCTGGGGTGCGCGAATGTGGTTTTCACGACGCCGGATCTTTCGTTCGATGTTCCTGTCGTCAAAGGCCATTGGGAGGGCAAGCTCTCAGCGGATGATAAGGTTCTGGACGGCACGTGGACCCAGGGCGGTCCGTTGCCGTTGCGCTTCACGCGCCAGCCCGCCGCACTCGCGGCGGCGCCGATTCCGCCCGCTTCCTACGATCCTGCTCTGCCGCCGGTTTCGGCTGCGGACCTGCAAGCGGTGCTCGCAAAGGATCTGGCGGAGGCGCTGCAGTCGGGTGAGCTTTCGCCACGCACGGGCGCGGGCGTTTCGATCGGGGTTGTGGAGCATGGAGTGCGCCGTGTGTTCAGCTTTGGAACGGCGAAGACGGACTCGATCTTTGAAATTGGATCGATCAGCAAGACGTTCACCGGCCTGATCCTTGCGCAGATGGTGCAACAGGGAAAGGTGCATTTCGACGACCCGGTACGCACGCTGCTGCCGCCTGGAACGGTGGAGAAACCTGCGGGCGCGGAGATCACGCTGCTCGATCTGGCCACCCAGCACTCGGGCTTGCCGAGGATGCCGGATAATTTTCATCCGGCGGATCCAGCGAATCCTTACGCAGATTATGCGGCTGCCAATCTGTATGCGTTTATCGCGAAACACGGTGTCGCGAAGCCAGCGGACGCCGGTTTTCTTTACTCGAATCTGGGATTCGGGTTGCTGGGTCAGGCACTGGCCGCGCATGCAGGGATTACGTATCCGGCGCTTCTGAAGGAGGAGGTGACGGATCCGCTGGATCTGAAGGATACAGTTGTACAGCTGAGCGGTGAGGAGCAGTCGCGGTTCATTGAGGGTCATACTGCCAATCACCAGCCTGCGCACGCATGGGACCTCGATGCGCTGGCAGGAGCTGGGGCAATCCGCTCCACGGCAGCGGACATGCTGACGTATCTCGAGGCCCAGCTGCATCCGGAGTCGATCCAGCCTGGAGGCGGATCGGCAGCTGGTGCGACACTGGCCGCGGCCATTCGGAATCAGCATGAGTTGCGCGCCGACGCGGGGCCGGGAATGAAGATCGCGCTGGCGTGGCTCTACGACAAGGATACGGGAACCTACTGGCACAACGGCGGCACGGGAGGCTTCAGCTCCTATGCGTTTTTCAATCCTCAGGGGGATTACGCCGCCGTGGTTCTGCTGAATACCACGGTCGGCGGTCCGGACGGCAGCTTTGCGGATCGTGTGGGTCAGCACATCCGAGCGGCTGGCGGGGAAGCCAGCGATCGCGCTGGCCAAGTGAGGGCGGCGGTTACTGGACTTCGCCGCTGGGGCGGAGGCGCTTGAGCTCGAGGGAGCAGGCGAGGGCGTTGAGGGCAGCGAAGCGGAGATTGTCGAGGCCTGCCCAGATCCAGAAGCGGGTAGTTTCGGGTTCTTTGGTGTTGTGGGGGCGCACGCGGACGAGAACATTCGGCTGGCCGGCGACGGTGAGGTTGGTGGGCGGGTCGGCTTCGGCAGTGACGATCTCGACGTGCTCTCCGGCGAGGGCGGCTTCCATCTGGTCGAGAGAAATGGGCGTGCCAAGCTCGACGGCGAGCGAAATGCCGTAGCCGTGAAATACGGGGGCATGCAGGAGCTGCACGCCAACGTCGGGCAGGCGTCCGGCGGAGAGCACTGCGAAGTGGCGGCGGATGCGGGATTCGCTGGCGGCGAGGGAGAACTTCGCTGAGTCGCCAAAGGCAGGCGTGGCGTTGAAGGCGACCTGGGTGTCGTAGACCTGGCGCGGCAGTTCGGTGAAGCTGAGCAATTTGACGGTTTGCTGGTGGAGCTCATCCATGGCGGCGCGGCCGTATTCAGAAGCGGGCTCGAGAACAGTGGCCGACGCACTGATGATGGAGGTGCTTTGCGCGACGCGGCCCAGCAGCAGAGCGAGCGCGGTTGCGGCGGGATGCGCGGGCACGATAGCGGGGGTTTCAAGGCCGGGGGTGTCGGAACCCGGTTGAGCAGGGATGGGCTGGAGTTCGCCGTCGACCCAGGGAGCGCGGACGAGCACGCCGGGCTGGCCTTCGAGCGCATAGGAGAGGTCGACAATGCTGGCTCCGGCACGCGAGGCGCTCTGCCAGTGCCTGAGGGTGAGCTGCTCGTCGCCGGCAAAGAAGGCAAAGTCGACGCGGGCGAAGGAACCAGGCTCGATGCGCTGAATGAAGCTGACCTCATCGCCGACGGCTTCGAGGCTGCCGAGCTCGGCTTCGTCGTCCATGAGCTGGAAATCAGCGTCGGCAAAGGGAGAGTCGGCAAGCGCGTCGCTGAGTTCCTTGCCGCGCAGCGATCCGGCGCCGACGATGGCGATTTTTGGCTGGTCGGTCATGCAATGGGACCTTGAGAAGAAGGCTGCGGGCTGCGGGCCGCCGGATGGTGCCGGCGCCACGAATACGCGAGGCGGGCGATTACGCCGGAAAACATATAGACGAAGGCCAGCACCAGAAGGACGACGCGCGAGAAGAAGACGAGGAGGTAGATGCTGACGCCGAGCAGGACGATCCAGCGGAAGGGCTGGCGGCCGGTGAGGTTGATCTCTTTGCCGCTCCAGAAGCGCCAGGAACTGATCATGAGGAAGCCGATGAAGCTGACGAGCAGGCCCCAGATGACGGCCAGCCACCAGGCAAAAATGGGCAGGCCGATGAAGCCATGGACGACGGCGGCGACGATGCCGGCGGCGGCGGGAATGGGCATCCCGACGAAATATTTGCGGCCGGGGCGGCCAGGATTTTTGGGGATGGGGTTGACGCTGATGTTGAAGCGAGCGAGGCGGCTGGCTCCGCAGAGCAGGAAGAGGAAGCAGACAAAGGCGCCGAACTGCACCAGCTTGAGCCGCATGTCGTGCTGCATGGCGAAGGGAAGCGAACGGAAGCCCCAGGCGAAGGCGAGGATGCTGGGAGCGACGCCGAAGGTGATGACGTCGGCGAGGGAATCGAGCTCGCGGCCGAAGTCACTCTCGGTATTGGTGAGGCGGGCAATGCGACCATCGAGGGAGTCGAAGGGGATGGCGAGGGCGATGGCGAGGGCGGCGTAGTCGAAGTGATGCGGCTGCTGGGCGGAGCCTTCGAGGCTCTGGGTGATGGCGAAAAAGCCGGCGGCGATGTTGACGGCAGTGAAGAGCGAGGGCAGGATGAACATGCCGCGGGGACGACGCCGGGGCAGCGGCGCATGGCCGCGGTAACCCGCAGAGGGGCGAAAGAAACGCTGCGGGTCGCCGTTCACACCAGTATCTCCGCGCCGATGGCGGCGAGCATGGAATCGGGATCGCCGGCGGCGATGCGAGCGACGACGCTGGCTCCGCCGCGAACGCGATCGCCGGGCTTGACGAGCGGCTCGGCGTGGCTGGGCAGAAGAAGGTCAGTGCGGGAGCCGAATTTGATGAGGCCGACGCGCTCGCCGCGCTCGAGGTAGTCGCCAGGGCGTTTGGTGAAGACAATGCGGCGGGCGAGGAGCCCGGCAATCTGGATGAAGGAAACCTGGTAGCCCTCGATGCAGTCGACCACGGCGAGGTTCTGCTCGTTGCGTTCGGCGGAGGCGGGGTTCATGGCGTTAAGATATTCGCCTTTGCGGTAGCGGACTTCGCGCAGAATACCCTCGACGGGCGAGCGGTTCACGTGCACGTCGAATACGCTGAGAAAAATGCTGAGGCGGAGGCGTTCGCCGTCGACCGTGGTGATGTGCGCAACTTCGGTGACTTTGCCGTCAGCCGGGGAGACGATGAGGCCGCGATCCGGAGGGATGGAGCGCCTGGGATCGCGAAAGAACCAGAGTAGGAAGGCGGCGAAGAGCAGAGGTGGAATAGCCCAGCCCCAGCGGCCGGTCCAATACCAGAGAACGGCGGCCACCGCAGCCAGAGCCAGCCCGTAGAAGTATCCGTCACGCACCATGAGAGAGAAGGGACAACGTGGACCCTGGGACGATTGAGCCGGGATGCAGCGGTTGAGCCTTGAGCCGGGAAGAAACCCTCAGAAGATAAGAAGGATGGAAACCGGCCGTGGAGCCGAACTGGACGTTCGTCCGAAAGTCCTCTTCATTTTATGGCCGCGGGCTTGAAACAGAAAGAGCTTTGAGGGCGCAGATGGCACTGACGAGCGGACGCGGGCAAAGCGTGTACACGAACCGCAGGGCGATGGCGATGCGTCGCACAGAGAGAGGAGATGCGGGAAGTACGGAGTGCGTCAGGCGGCGCTAAAGGCGCGGGTCTGACCCCTGACCAGCGTTAGCTGGTCCTTGATATGCAATTTGAGCTTTTTCAGGCGAACTTCCTCGAGTTGCTCGTCTTCAGAAAGCCATGGTTTTTGGAGCAGGGCTTCGAGCTTCTCCGAATAGTGACGATGCTCTTCTTCCAGACGACGTATTGCTTCACTATCCGGCTGACCGTTCGCTTCCAGATCCATAGAGGACACCTCCGTTGCGGGATCCATCCCCGGCGGAGCCGCGGCTATTCGTGGTTTCGCCGGGCGAGTTCGCTCACATCAGTGAGACGTACCACGCTAGCACCGCAGAAGCCTGACGTTCAATGACTTTTATGGTGGAAAACGGACGTGAGGTGGACCGGAAGTAATGGGCGTGCCCAGAAGCAGGGCATCTTCTTCAGGATCAGTGTAATAACGGGGGCGTCGGCCCTCGGGGCGGAGGCCGAATCGCTGGTAAAGGGCGATGGCGGGGGTGTTGCCGGCGCGGACCTCGAGGGTGAGGTGGCGAGCGTTGTGGGCGGCGGACCAGGTAAGGATTGCGCGAAGGAGGGCAGAGGCCAGGCCCTGGCGGCGGGCGTTGGGATGGATGGCCATGGAGTCGAGTTGGCATTGGTTCTGCTGGCCGGCAGAATCCGCAACGAGGAGCAGGGTGGCGGCGGCGAAGGCGAGGATTTTTTCCTGGGTTGGTTGGTGCGGGTGGTCGTTTGTGACGGCGACGAGGCCGGTGCGCAAAAGGGCTGGGTTGGTTTCGGATTCGGCGGCGAGGTAGGGGGTGTAGCCGGAGGGTTGCCAGCGGGGGGCTTCGGGGGATTGTTCGGCGATGGCGAGGACCTGGTCGAGGTCGGCGGGCTGCATGGGGCGAATGGTGAAGGGCAGCGGATCCGGGCTGGGGTTGGGGTTCATGGCGCGGTGGAGGCGGTTTTCGGCTTGGAGAAGATTTCGGCGTCGGAGCGGCGGAGGTAGTTGCCGTCGAGGGTGATGGGGTTGTCGAAGTCGCGGGAGTGGAGGCGAGGCAGGGCGAAGCGAAGGGCGTCGGCGGCGGTGGGCGGTGCGACGAGGGTTGCTGTGGGAACGACGGCGAGGAGGGATTCTTCGCAGACGGCGAGTTTGGGGCCGAGGAGTGCGGCGGGATGGGTGAATTGGTCGCGGGTGATGAGTTGCTCGTTGGGAGTTGCCGAGTAGTTGCCGAAATAGAACTCGCCGCGGCTGGCGTCGAGGGCGGCGGCGCTCGCGTTGGCTTTATGGACGAGTATGGCGAGGCGGGAGACGGCGAGGATGGGCGTGGCGTGGACTTCTGCCAGGCCTTTTGCGGTGGAGAGGCCGATGCGGATGCCGGTGAAGCTGCCCGGGCCGGTGGTGACGGCGATGGCGGCGAGGTCCGCGATGGGTGCGTTGTGCGTGGCGAGGAGTTCGCGGATGGCGGGGAGCAGCTGGGCGGACCAGGTTTTGCCGGGGAGGTCAGTTTGGGCGAGGATGGTCAGTTTCTCGACGCCTTCTCGCGACGTGGATTCGAGCCTGCCAAGGGCGACGGTGCCGAGCGGGCCGCAGGTATCGATGGATAAGATGAGCATCAACTTGTGTGGCGCTTTGCATTCAGGAACAAAATCAAACGCGAGGTCCTTCGTCGCTGCGCTCCTCAGGATGACATCAGTTTATTTGCTGAACGTCGCTCATTACTTGCTAAACGTCGGAGATTGGGTCTTCGCAGATTTCGAGGAGGACGCCGCCGGCGCTCGCAGGGTGGACGAAGAAATAGAGGTGGCCTCCGGCGCCGATTTGAATGTCTTCGGAGATGAGTCGGGCGCCCTGGGCTTTGAGGGTTTCGAGGGCGGCGGAAATGCTCTCGACACTGAGGGCAATGTGGTGGAGGCCTTCGCCGCGTTTGGCGAGAAATTTGGCGACGGGCGAGTCCGGCGCGGTGGGTTCGAGGAGCTCGATGCGGGCCTCGCCGGCGGGAATCATGGCGGTGCGGACGTGCTCCTGCTCGATGGTCTCCTCGTGGACGACCTCGAGGCCGAGGGACTCATAGAGCTTGCGCGCCTGGGCGATGCTCTTGACGGCGATGCCGATGTGGTCGATTTGGCTCATGCGGGCTTTTCTCCCTGGAACATCTGCGTTGTGAGTTGGGCGACGAGTTGCCAGGGGTCTTGCTCGCCGGTGGCGATGCGGGCGGCGTGGAACTGGAGCACCGGTGCGTCGAAGCCGTTGCTGCGGACGCGGCGCATCAACTCGGTGCGGAGCATGGCGTCGAGGCGGCGCTGCCAGTGCTGGGTGCGGCGGGCTTGGAGGCGGCTTTCGGCACGCAACCATATTTCCATTTCGTTGATCGCGGCGGTGAGGGCGGGGAGGCCTTCGCCGGTGGTGGCGATGGTGCGGATGACGGGGGGCGTTCGCTCAGGGTGATTGGAGACCAGCGATTGCAGGCCCCGGATTTCCTGCTCGACGCGGTCGGCTCCTTCGCGGTCGGATTTGTTCACGACGAAAATGTCGGCGATTTCCATGACGCCGGCTTTGAGGCTCTGCACGTCGTCGCCCATGCCGGGAACGAGGACGACGACGGTGATGTCGGCGAGGCGGGCAATCTCGACTTCATCCTGACCGACGCCGACGGTTTCGATGAGGAGAACGTCTTTGCCGCTGGCTTCGAGGACTAGGGCGACGTCGGCGGTGGCGAGGGCGAGTCCGCCGAGCGAACCGCGGGTGGCCATGGAGCGGACGTAGAAGCCGGCATCATTGTTGCGATCCTGAAAACGGATGCGATCGCCGAGGATGGCGCCGCCGGTGAAGGGGCTGGTGGGATCGACGGCGACGACGCCGACGGATTTACTTGTGTCGCGAAAAGCGCGGGCGAGGCGGTCGACGAGGGTGCTCTTGCCGGCTCCGGGTGCGCCGGTGATGCCGATGCGGAGAGCGTGGCCAGTGTGCGGGAAGCAAGCCGAGAGCAGGGCGGGTGCTTCGGGCGCATCGTTTTCGACCAGCGAGATGGCGCGGGCGAGGGCGCGGGTGTCGCCGTTGCGAAGACGCTCGACGAGGCCGGTTACTTTTGGATCGGGATTGACCCCCCTCCCCCCCTCCCCCCTCTCGTGGGGTGCATCGATGTACGCATTTGATTCCATTGGTTCGGACATTTTCGGCTGCACGTTATTTATCTCATTCTTCAATGGATGTGGGTTTCTATTTTGCATTGTTATTGGTACGCGCGGGCCCATCGATGAGTGCCGCGTAACTATTTGAATTCAAAATACAACTTGTCGATCCATTTGATTGCAAAATACTTTGCAGGCTGCAGCCGGGAGCCGGTCGCCGGTGGCGCAGTGAAGAGTGAACAGTGAGCAGCGAGCAAACTGCGAGCGAAAGACGAGCTAAAGGCGAGCCAATGATCGCACTTCGTTCGGACGCAGAAAAGCCCGCCGGAAGGCAGGCTTTTTTCTTTTTTCCATCTGAGTTCAGAATACCAAACCTGGAGAATAAACCCGCCAAAAAAGATTGGGTAATTTTTACAATTAGCGTGGCAAGGAGGGGGGTTACAGATCAAGTTACGTTCGTAAGGATTGACAGATTTTCCACATTTGGGGCGCGAGGGCTAAACCTGCCAAAAGTCGAGCTGGGGTGAGGGCGAGAGACTGGAATCCGGGGCCGCAGCCGAGGTCGACTGCGAGGCCGCGGGGCGTGTCTTTGAGGAGGGGTTCGAGAATGGCGCGCTGTTCGGTTACTTTTTCGTCGAAGGAAAGGCCGAACATCCAGGAGTAGTGGCGGGCGAGAAGGTTGGCGTAGTGGGTGGCAGCGGTAGGCATTTGGGGAGATGGTAGTGCGCGGCTCCGACTTATTGTTGGGAGGGCTCGACATCCATATACTCGCGGCATGCATATACTCGCGGCATGCGATTAGGCGTCGTTCTCTTCTGTGTCGCGTTTTGCTGCGCTGGGTTGACGCAGGAACCCACAGTGCACGCGGGTTATACCCTGGAACTACCGGTGCGTCCTGGGCGATTACAACTGGACGCGCCTCGATTCCCCATCGTTGAGGCGTCGGCAAAACCTTCGGGCTCGGAATTCGGATTTCGCGGCAAGGATGACCAGGACGGAATCGATCTTCTCGTATTTCTGTTTCTCAATCCGGAAGAAGCCCCGCTTACAGGCGAGAAGTGCCGCGACGCCATTCTCCGGCACGAGAAGGAGGAGAATCCTGGTCTTACCCTTCAGTCGAAATCCAGCTTTCAATCGAAGGAGGGTACTCTCGCGGTTGCGGAGTATTCCGCCAACTCTCCCCGAGGGAAGTGGTCTATGGTTCGCGCCTTCGCGGCGGCCGAGGATCTTTGCGCGGACATCGAATTCTCGAGCCAACATGAGATTTCCAACTCTACGCCTGCGGTGAAGGAAGCACTCGCTTCGGTGAGCTTCGAGCCCGGAGCGAAGCAGGATTTTCAGGGTCTGTTCTCGTACGCCACGGTGCTTTTCCGACACGAAATGCCGAAGCAGGCCGCGCCAGTCTACGAGCAGGCGCTTTCGGTCCTGCCAACGGATGATGTGAGCGGGAAGTGGCGGCGTGTTGCGACCGACCAGGCCGTGATGGCTTATGGCATGTCGGGCGACTTAGCCAAGTCTCGCGCTCTGGCCAATCGCGCGATGCAGACCGACCCTGAGTATCCGATGAATTATTACAATCTGGCGTGCGCCGATGCGGAGGAAGGGAATGCCGCCCAGGCAAAGATTCATCTGCAGGAAGCATTTGATCGGCGCAAGAACACGTTGCCGGGAGAATCGCTGCCTGATCCCACGCAGGATGATTCCATTCTGAAGCTGAAATCGGACCAGGCATTTTGGAGCTTCGTGGAAAATTTGCAGAAGAATCGGTGAGGGGGGCACCGGCCCGGTTAATCAAAGGCGGGCGCTTTCGCGCTTTCCCACGTCTCAAAATCGAGACGTGGGGCACCCGGATTCGTGGTGAGTCAGGGGGAACTACTCCACCCCGCTTGCGCCAAAGGCGGGCGCAACCAGGATGGGGCACCCGGACCTGTGGCTGGGAAGGATAACGCGAGGTCCTTCGTCGCTTCGCTCCTCAGGATGACAAGAGCAAAAACAATCCGCAGGCCCTCGACTGCGGTCGCTTCGCGCCTTCCCACGTCTCAAAATCGAGACGTGGGCACCCGGCAAAGGAATGTAGTTGATCCATCGCGCTGCGCGCACCCGGATTCGTGGCTATCCGCGGGAGGGATGGACCTTGAGGATTTCGCGGCCGATGACCATGCGCTGGATTTCGCTGGTGCCTTCGCCGATGGTGCAGAGTTTGACGTCGCGGTAGAACTTCTCGACGGGGTAATCCTTGATGAAGCCGTAGCCGCCGTGGAGCTGGACGGCTTCGTTGCAGATTTTGACGGCGACCTCGGATGCGTAGAGTTTCGCCATGGCGGATTCCTGGGTGACGCGCTTGCCCGCATCTTTCAGTACTGCCGCGCGGAGCGTGAGGAGCCTTGCGGCATCGAGCTCGGTAGCCATGTCGGCGAGCTTCCACTGAATTCCCTGGAATTCTGCGATGGCTTTGCCGAATTGTTTGCGCTGCTTGACGTATTTGACGGAGGCGTCGAGAGCGCCGCGCCCAATGCCGAGCGACAGGGCGGCGATGGAGATGCGGCCGCCGTCGAGGGTGCGCATGGCATCGACGAAGCCCTCGCCTTCTTTGCCCAGAAGATTTTCAGCGGGGATGGCGCAGTCTTCGAAGATGAGCTCGGAAGTGTCCGATGCGCGGAGGCCAAGCTTGTTTTCTTTTTTGCCGGGGCGGAAGCCGGACGTGCCTTTTTCAACGATAAAAGCCGAGAGGCCGTGGGTGCCCTCTTCTTTATTTGTAACAGCGATGATGACCGATACGTCGGCGTAGTGGCCGTTGGTGATGAAGGTCTTGTTTCCGTTGAGGATCCATTGGTCGCCGCGTCGGACGGCGGTGGTGCGGGCGGCGGAGGCGTCGGAACCGGAGCCGGGCTCGGTGAGTGCCCATGCGCCGAGATGTTCGCCGGTGGCGAGTTTCGAGACGTACTTTTTCTTCTGGGCTTCGGAGCCGGCGAGGAAGATGTGATTCGTGCAGAGCGAATTATGCGCGGCGACGATGATGCCGATGGAGCCATCGACGGCGGAGAGTTCCTCGATGGCGAGCATGTAGTCGGTGTAGCCGAGGCCGGCGCCGCCGTATTCGGGGGGGAAGATGACGCCGAGGAGGCCCATTTGGCCGAGCTGGCGCACGACATCGTGGGGGAACTCGGAGGCCTCGTCCCAGCGAAGGACGTTGGGAGCGATTTCGCGGGCGGCGAAGTCGCGAATCTCGCGTCGGAGGGCTTCCTGGTCTTCGGTGAGGGTGAAGGGGAAGGTCGCGTGCTGGAGGTCGGGGGCGGTTTGGGCGGTGGTGGTCATTTGGGCTCGATAGGGGGAGATGAAAACCGTTTAGCGTAGCAGATTCGAGAAAAACTTGTCGCTGATGTTCAATTGTCAAAGATTGCCAACAGCGGTAGTCTAAGGCAAAAGATTCTGAAGGAGCGAACGGATGCCCACCCGGAACGTGAACCTGACCAGGGAACTGGATCAGTTTGTTATCGAGAGAGTTGAGAGCGGCCGCTACGAGAACGCCAGCGAAGTGGTTCGGACCGCTTTGCGCACGCTGGAGCGGGAAGAACAGGAATACGAGGCGAAGCTGGCGGCACTGCGGCAAGCCATCGACGAGGGGGATCGGGGCGGAGTTGCCCGAGGTGACGTTTTTGCGCAGGTGCGCCGGAAACTGAAACTTCCCAGACGCGTACGCTGAAGCAATGGCGGCACTCTCTTTGTCTCCGCAGGCGCGGGCTGACCTCGTTGATATCGGTGCATATAGCCTGCGGACCTGGGGGGAAGCCCGCACGATTCGTTACCTGAACCAGCTTGAAGATGCCATGGAGCGCCTCGCCGGGAACCCGATGCTGGGCCGAGCGTGTGACGAGATTCGACCCGGGCTGAGACGCATGCAGGAGGGGCGGCACGTCATCTTTTATCGCCGGCGAGAGCGTGGAATTCGAGTCATTCGAATCCTGCACCAAAACATGCTGCCGGAGTCACGGCTCATCGGGGATGGGTCGTGACTCTTTTGCTTAACGCAGGCTGGCTGGGGGTGGGGTGACGGCGCTGAGTTGTTTGAAGGTGGCGTCGGGGAGTTTGAGGGCGGCGGCTGCGACGTTTTCTTCGAGGTGCTTCGCGGACGAAGTGCCGGGGATGGGCAGGGTGACGGGGGAGCGGCGCAGCAGCCAGGCAAGGGCGACCTGGAGGGGCGAGGCGTCGAGGTCTTTGGCGATGGTGTCGAGGAGGTCGTGGGCTTCGCGGTTCTGGCCGAGGGGCGCCCAGGGGATGAAGGCGATGCCGTTCTGCTCGCAGTGGTCGAGGAGGAAATCCCACTCGCGGTCGGCGAAACTGTAACGGTTCTGGACCGAGACGATGGGGGTAATTTTGCGGGCGCGCTCGACGTGCTCGAGGGTGACGTTGGAGAGCGCGATGTGGCGAATCTTGCCCTGCTGGCGGAGTTTTTCAAGGGTCCCCACGGAGGCGTCGAAGGAGACGGTGGGGTCGGGGATGTGGAGCTGGTAGACGTCGATGCGGTCGAGCTTGAGGCGGCGGAGGCTGCCGTTGACGGCTTCTTCGAGGTGTTTAGGGCTGGCGTTGTGGGTCCACTGGCCGGGGCCGACGCGCTCCCATCCGCCCTTGGTGGCGATGACGAGGCCATTGGGGTAGGGGTGGAGGGCTTCGGCGATGAGTTCTTCGGAGACGTTGGGGCCGTAGGAGTCGGCGGTGTCAATGAAGTTGACGCCGAGCTCGACGGCGCGGCGGAGGGTTTTGATGGAGGCATCGTGGTCTTTGGGCGGACCCCAGATGCCGGGGCCGGTGATGCGCATGGCGCCGAAGCCGAGGCGGTTGACGGTGAGGTCGCCGAGGTTGACGGTTCCGGCAGCGGCAGCGGTGGGGGCGGCGGTGGTGGTGGGCATGGATTCTCCTCTGGGTGATTGGATTCAGGAAACAGGGCACAGGGCTCAGGGTCAGGTTTCAGGTTACGGGTTTCAGGTTACAGGTTGCAGGGTCAGGGTTCGTCCAGTGGTTTGTCGGGTTGGGAGTTGTAGATTTCTTCGACGCGGCGGAGGGTATCGATTTCGGCGACGGGCTTGTCCTGTCTGATTCTTAGAATGCGGGGGAAGCGGAGGGCGAAGCCGCTGGCGTGGCGGGTGGAGCGCATGACGTTGTTGAAGGCGACTTCGAGGACGATGAGGGGCTCGACGGTGCGGAAGTGGCCGTTATCCACAAGGGTGTGGGCTTTGAAGAAGGCGGTCATTGTGGCGATTTCCTGATCGGTGAGGCCGGAGTAGGCTTTGCCGATGTTTTTTAGGGTCTGGGCGGGGTCGGGTTCGCCCGGATCGGCAGAGCCAGTGTCGCGGATGGCGAACGTGTAGTCGCTGAGGACGTGGGCGCGGCGGCCGTTGCCGTATTCGACGCCGGTGACGACTACATCTAAGGTTGCGAGTTCGCGCTTGAGCTTGAGCCAGGCGAGGCCGCGGCGGCCGGGCTGGTAGGTGGAGGCGAGGGATTTGATCATGACGCCTTCGTTGCCGCGAGCGCGTGCGTCGAGGTAGGCCTGGTCGAGCTGGTCGGGGTCAGTGAGGCGCGTGGCGGAGGCGAGGATGAGGCGGGGGAAGCTTGTCTCTTGTTGTGCGTCGAAAAGGTGGGACTGGTGACGGTTTTCGGTTGAGGTGGAAGTGGGGGACCAGCGTTTGGCGAAGTCTTCGAGGTGGCGGCGGCGTTCGGAGAGGGGTTCGTTGAGGAGCAGCTGACCACCGCGGTAGAGGATGTCGAAGACGACGAGGACCGCGGGGATGTCGCGGAGCATTTCGGGCGGGACACGCTTGCGGCCGAGGCGCTGGGCGAGCGTGGAGAAGGAGAGCGCGCGCTGGGTGGCGGGGTTCCAGGCGAGGATTTCACCGTCGAGGATGGCGGGTTCAGCGATGGCGGAGAAGGCTTCGACGAGGTCGGGGAAGGATTCACTGAGGTCGTCGCGATTGCGGGAGTAGAGGGCGACGCGGGTGCTGTCGACGTGGAGTTGGGCTCGGATGCCGTCGAATTTGTCTTCTAATTGCGCGGCAACGAGAGCGGAAGCATTTTGCGGTTCTTCAGTTGGCGAATTATCGAGTAGTGACGGGGTTTCTTCGAGACCAAGCGAATGGTACTCAGGGGCTAAAGCCCTCTTCTTTTCTGGGCGCTTTACGGCACGACTGAAGTCATGCCCTGACACAAAGCCGACCTTCGAGGACTGTGCATTCCCAGATCTGCCAGAACCGGGCAGATCTGGGGCACCCATTGAGTCGTGCCCTGATACAGAGGTGGCCGGCGCTGCGGCTTGCTCGGATTTGATTTCTTCGGTGAAGCGGGCTATGGCTTCTTCAGTGGACTGGACGGG
>JBEKIN010000057.1:0-17708 GCA_050011735.1 Acidobacteriaceae bacterium
TTGCCGCTCCCGTCCACCGCAACGCCAAAGGGCTCATTGAAGCCGCCGCCCAGCGTGGTCACACAGCTGGAGGAAGCGCAGCCAGGAGGCATCTCCTTCACCTTGCTGTTAGAGGTGTCCGCGACGTAGATGTTGCCGCTGGCGTCCAGGGCCACACCCTGAGGGCCACCGAAGCCGCCGCCCAGCGTCGTCACGCAGCTGGCGGAAGGACACCCCGCCGGCACCTCCTTCACCAGGTTGCTGCGGTAATCGGCGACATAGACGTTGCCGCTCCCGTCCACCGCAACGCCTGCGGGCTGATTGAAGCCGCCGCCCAGCGTCGTCACGCAGCTGGAGCTAGCACAGCCCGCGGGCATCTCTTGCACCGCGTTGTTGCCGGAATCAGCGACGTAGACGTTACCGCTCCCGTCAACCGCCACACCAGCAAGGCCGCTGAAGCCACCGCCGAGCGACGTCACACAACTCGAAGACGTGCAGCCAGGGGGCATGAACCGAACCGCGCTGTTGCCCACATCGGCGACATAGACGTTGCCGGCACCGTCGACGGCAGCCCCAAGGGGCTCGGTGAAGTCGCCGCCCAGCGGCGCGATAGTCGGATTGCTCGGGAACTGGATCTGCGGCCCCTGGCCGGTGCCGTAAATGAGTGCGGTCGCGATCACGCTCCGCGAGCCATTCAAGAGCTGCACCGCCCCGTAGCGCGGGCCGGCATACTTCGGCGTCAAGGTGACCTTCACCGAGCAGGTGTCGCCTGTGCTGTACGTATGTCCTGTCCCGTTGGTATCGCAGGTTCCGGTTCCCGCATCGGCGAAGTCCAGACCGCTGGCGCCCTCTGTGACCACGGTCGCGCTGACGCCGCTGCCGCCGGCCGTGAAGTAGAAGGAGACCGGCACTGCCGGCCCGGTGGACCGCACCGCGACGGCGTGGAGCCTGAGGCTCGGCGGGAAGAACTCATCCACCGTGTTGTTGTCGGCATTAACATCGGAGAAATACAGGATGCCGCTGGCGCTCACCGCCACGCCAACAACATCGGCGAACAGCGTGATGACACACGTGGACGCGGCACAGCCCGAAGGCATCTCCTTCATCACGTAGTTTCCGGTATCGCCGACGTAGATGTTGCCGCTCCCGTCCACCGCAACGCCAAAGGGCGAGCTGAAGCCGCCACCCAGCATGGTGACGCAACTGGAGGAAGTGCAGTCCGGTGTCATTTCCTTGACCGCGCCGTTGTTTTGCCCGTCAGTAACATAGACGTTGTCACTCGCGTCCACCGCCACCTCTGCGGGAGAGACGAAGCCGGCACCCAGTGGGGTGACGCAGGAGGACGAGGTACAGTTCGGCGTCATTTCCTTCACCGCATTGTTGCCGTAATCAGCGACGTAGACGTTGCCGCTGGAGTCCACGGCCACGCCCTGGGGATTCACGAAGCCGCCGCCCAGCGGGGTGACGCAGGAGGACGTGGTACAGCCCGGGGTCATTTCCTTCACCGCGCTGTTGCCGTAATCGGCGACGTAGACGTTGCCGCTGGAGTCCACGGCCACGCTGGTGGGAAAAAGGAAGCCGGCGCCCAGTGTCGTCACGCAGGTGGATGTGGCGCAGCCTGGGGGCATCTCCTTGACCGCGCTGCCTTGTTCGTCGGCGACATAAACGTTGCCGCTCGCGTCCACGGCCACGCCGTAGGGCAATTGGAAGCCGCCGCCCAGAGGTACGATATTCCCAACCGTGGCCGTCTGGGCGTGGAGCGGCGAGACCGCCAGGAGGCCGAGAAGGAGCGTGCCCCCTGCGATGCGCCTCGCGCTCGTCCATGCTGTCGTCGCGGGCTGGGACGCGGGTTCCGGGCTCAGCGAGCGGGTGGCGACTGCATGTGGGGCAAAAGCCGATTGCGGAAGGGCACAGAGGAAACGCACAACGGGGCCGCAGTTCATGGAGAACTCCTGGTGACGAAGTCCGCTCGAATGGGGATTCAGGAGCGGTGAGGACCCAACGGCTTCAGACGCCGCTGGGGATGCCGACGACAAGACCTGACCTGGGGGAAAGGAGAGACCGGCTTCGAAGCCATTTTCAGGTCCGTACGGGCCTGCGCAAGCATGATGACACCCTGAACGGCTGAAAACAATAGCTGAGAGGTAAAGTTAGAAGAAAATCGATGGAAGACAGTCAGTGAAGATTCACCCTGACTGTTGCTTTGGCGCGCAGGTTATTAGCCGCAGAAAGAATGTTGCAAGGAGCCTGTTTCAATGGCCATGATTGCGTTTGCTCTCACGGTCGAATTGGCCGTCGGGTCACCCCAACCAGAGCGTTAAGGGTGTGTGCCCGCCAATCCGGATGTTTCGGGGCCGAACGCTGCCCTGACCGGCAAACTTCACTATGCCGACCAAGTCATGATGTCGCACGACCCGTACTCCACCTCGACAGACGCGCTCCATTCGCGCTCTGTTTGATCGTGTAGGCATGATTTCTACAGCTTTTAGTGTCATCCGCTGATCTGCATGTTGTTGGAACTACGTTTACATGTTGATTCGAGCCCTACCTGAAGAGCCAAATTCTCATAGCTCAGCTCACGCTGCGCTCTGCTTTGCGCTCGGTCCTGCCGGAAAGCGAGCTGACCAGATCGGTAAAGGTCGCGCCCGGTGATTTCTGAGGTAGGCGCCACGGTACGTCGCTGGCGCAGCCGGGATAGGAACGGAACTTCCCTTTCATGTTCGTCGAGCTACTTCCCGGATTTCCGCAGCCAGACCCGCCCCCGCACCCGCTGACATCCGAGATTATACTGGTGCCTGCTTGTCAGCTTGCGGGAACGCTATGGGGACTAACGGGGACGTAAAGAGTGCCAAAGTCTTGCGAATTGCTCTTAGGCGGGTTTTATTTCAAACCTCTAATTTCATTGAGTTTATGCGCGATTAGGCCAAGCACTACAAATAGCGCAAAACAGCCTCAGACCCACTTTCACGGCGATAACACGGGTTCAAACCCCGTCGGGGACGCCAAACAAACTCAAACGCTTAGAGGCGATGCGCTTCCTCCCGTGCCTTCAGCTGGTAACGCTGCGTTAACGATAGACCCCGAACTGGCGCCATTTTCGGGCATTGCCGGTCGCGCCATGCCACCAGGGATGGGGCCTTCGTTGGCGTCGCCTGCCAGCGATAACGGATGCCGAAGCCATGACCGGGAGCGGCTGATGAGACCGGCGACGCGACTGCGATTCGGGCGCGGTCGCCCCCGCGAAAATCGGCTGCCGAGGGGAGGAGAGACTGCCAAATGGAACATTTTGTTTTTCATCATGTGGGGATCGCAGTCCGGAACTTGACCGAAGCGATTTCGCTTTATAACAATCTGTTTCAATACGAACTAATATCGGGTCCATTCGACGATCCAATTCAAAACGTATCAGTGTGCTTCCTTAGCCGAGGTACCGGTGACACGGTGCTCGAACTGGTAGCTCCGCTGGGAGAAAACTCTCCGGTTGATCGCTATATCAAAAAGGGCGGTGGCCCCTACCACCTCTGCTATCAGGTTCCCGATATTCAGGCAGCGATCAACGAGCTGACCGGGAAGGGATCTTTCCTGCTAAGCGGCCCAGTCCCCGCAGTAGCATTTGAAATGCGAGAGATTGCCTGGCTTATGACCGAAGCGGACTTACTGGTTGAGCTCGTGCAGAAATAAACAGGGAGCGTCGTTCACTGCTCGCATTACTAAAACGCCTTATAGACAATATCGGGAGCGGCCTGAGCGAGCAGAATGGTCACAACAAAAGCTACAAGACCCAGCGCCGATGCATAAGCCACTCGCACATAACGATTTGAGAGCACAGGATCCCCTCCTGCTTTGATCGACAGCAAAGCAGCGCGCAACCATTCCCACGCCGCCAATATCGAGGCAGCAACCAGCCATGCCGTCGACGCTACGCCCAGCCAATCCGCCGGGCTCAAAGCTGAGTAGATTTCGTCAATCTGCTTCCAGTCGCTCCAGAACCATAAAAGCGTAAAGGCAAACCAAATAAAGTTCAGCCCGCGACTGAGGGCGACATAGAAAGGGTTACTTGCCAGAGCTTTGTATCCTTTCCGGCCCATGGCGCGGGCCAGCCACAATTGCCAGAGCTTGTTGATCGACATTCCCCCGCCCGTCAGCACTCCGAACACCACGAACTCCGATGTACGTCCATGCCAGACGCCAATCAGAAAGAAAGTCACGAAAAAGCAAAAGACGCCCAAAAACGGCTCGATGGCCAAAGACGGTATGCGCCGCATCAGGGCAATCAGCAAGGGATTGTAGACGTAGACCTTGAGCCAGCTGGAAAGCGTCATATGCCATCTGTTCCAGAACTCCAGGGCCGACGAAGCCGAGAATGGGCGATCAAAATTCTCCGGCAAGCGCACGCGCATCAGCCGCGCCAGAGCAATCACGATGTCGATGTAGCCGGAGAAATTCGAGTATAGAAACAATGGGTAAACTATGAAGACGCGGAAAGCCGCCCACAGTCTGATGTTTAGCGGCAACGGTTGTGTAAGCTCCGCGAGTGCATCAACTCGCACGGCGTCGAGCAGCATCGCCAGCACGTTGACCTTGAAAAATCCGAGCACGATGCGTTCCAGCTGCAAGCCGACCACTCGCGGCCCCAATGCAATCGGTTCTGTAGCGAACTGGTCTCGCGCAAACTCGCCGTATCGCTGGATCGGTCCGGCAACCAGCGTGGTGAAATTCAAGGTGTAAAGAAGATAGGCACCTGGTCCGAGATGCCGTTTCTCGATGCTGTCTCTGGTTTCAATCAACAAGTGTAAAACGCGAAAAACGATATACGACACTCCCAGGGTGAAATAGGGGTCATGAAGGAGGATTCGCTCCGGCAGAAAACTGTATTTCTTCAGCCAGACATACGCAAAAAGGACGATCCAGATGCTCCACAGAGCAGCCTTCGACCAACCGTGTTCGGCCATCATCAGACCGGCATATCCCAGGAGCAGAAACAATCCCAGAGGCAAGAAACCCATAGGGTTCAGCGACAATAGGCCGAGAAAGGCCACGCTGGCCAGCATTAGAACCGTTGATCGCCAGATTCGTGACCTGTGGAAATTCGAAACCAGCGCTGCCACGAGACCAAAGGCGACAAACTGAAAAGAGGCTGTATCCACGATCATCTTCCTTACTGCAACGCCGCTTGTGTGGGAGTGGCCGCATCGAGGGCGGGAACAACACCGCTTGTAAGTTCGCTAGCCAGGAATCCAGAGAGGAGCGCGTGCCCTCCCACATTCGGATGATCGTCCACAGAGAAAAAATACGAATCAGTGTCATGTATGTTGCGAAAATGCGGCAACAAGTCGATATAGATACCCCCGTGCGCTGTTATTAGTGAACGTAGTTCATCGTCCAGCTTATATGGATCAATGCCAGTCGGCCACTCGTTCCGAGAGATCATGTCTGCTTGCGCATGGGCCGGCACAAGAAAGACCACTATCGGTACGTTCGCTGCTCTTGCCTTCGTCGTAATATCGATTGAGTAGCGGCTGAAGCCTTGCAGGTTGGATTGCCATCCCGAATTTAGCTCAGTATCGAGGAATCCCGCTTCATCACCTTTGACGTAAGCCTTCAGGTACAGGTCCTGGCTCTTGTAGAAAAAGTGCCGAAGCATGAATATGGTACGGGACATATTTAAAACGACACGGATTGCATCCGGAAACGATTTCGTAGCGAGTTTCTCTTTCAGAAGTGTACGGGCCGTTGCCAAAAGGCCTGATCCGTCCGGTACTTGCCGGATGTCTGGAGCTCTGGGAGAGGCTTGATCTTCAAGGCCAAGCTCGACATCATGGGCAGAGACTCCCCACAAGATCAGATCGGGATTGGCATCGAGCACCTGATTGAACCACCTGGAGATCACCTCAGGGTGCCCCGATGTCAAACCTTCGTTATACACTTCGATCTTTCTTCCAGTTTGTCGCGAGAGCCCGACTGGTAACAGGGCGGCAAAGCTCTGCTCGCGTGACACTGCATATCCCATCACCGCCGAGGAGCCAATCAGAACAATCCGGTATGTTCCAGGTGGCTTCGGACCAATCTCTATTCCAGCGCGGAAGCCGCTGCTGTCGAATCGGTATTCCGCCCACTTGCTTTCCGGAGACTTCGCCCAGCATACGGAGTTTGGAGTTACGCCCATACCGCTGGCAGGACGAAACATTTCGAAGCAGGTGGCGTTCACTGCGGTCGATTGATAAAACATCCTGCGCGCAATCAACTCCGAAGAGACCAGGATCAGGCATGTCGTCAAAAGACCGACCAGGGGCAGCAGAATCCAGTCACGCAGGTGTAGGTTTTCTTCCCGCGAATTCACCGAATCAGGGGGAACCCGGGGGATCATGCGAGGGAAACCTCCCTGGTCGCTACCGGGAAGAGAGAGACGACTTTCATCGGAATACTATCCGGCTCGGCCCCGTCTGTCAGCAACTCCCACCGCGTCAGGCCGGACTCTTCCTCGCCCACTTTGCCGAAGCCCAGCCTGGCATAATGGTCGGCAACCAGTTGGTTGCGCCCTGTTGGCAGGTAGGTGCCGATGAGCTTGCTGATACCGGCGCGGCGAGCATGCTGGAGGATCTCACGCAGCACCATATTCTCCACCTTACGTCCAAGTACCCGGCAGCTCATGAGCCACGTGTCGATCTCCCATGATGAGGTCTCACCAGGGCGGCAGATGACCACGCTGATCATTCCGTTGTCGCCGAATGTGTCAGCCAGACGCACCTGAAGCGTGAACACTGAGGGATCGTTTTCCGCCGCGGACACTTCGGGATCGGTGTAACGGCGGGTCGTGAGGTTGTACTGGTTCGACTTGTTGATGAGTTGAACGATACGCGCGCGCCCGGTGGCGTCAAATGGCTGAAAGGTGATCGTCATGTCCAATGACGCCAGATAAGCATCCACGCCGCCTGCCTGTTGCCGCAGGGTCGCGCGTTTGGCATTGCCCTGGTAGAAACCTGCGCGCTTCAGGTCCTCGGAAGAAAATGTGACGGCCTCAAAATAGCCGGCGGCGGCGAGCGTCCTGACGTAGTTTGCCGGTTCCTCGGGGAGCTCGGGGACAGCCACCTGGGGAAGCAGCTTGCGCACCAGTCCGCGCTCCACGGGATTGTCGTCGAGCAAGACCATGGCGTCCAGGCCCAGCGAAAGTTCCTCAGCGATAGCCTGGATATTTGTGGCCTTGTCGTTCCAGTTGGCCTGAAAAACGGCGATGTGGTCCAGCTTCAGCAGCATTTCGGGATGCTTCTCGAAGGGCTCCCGCGCCACCTTGTCGGAATTCTTGGAAGAGACGGCTAGAAGGATTCCGCGCTGGCGCAGGTCGAGAGCAAAGCGCTGAACGGCCAAATAAGCTTCACCGCGCGCATCCCCCTGCGCCACATTGATGCCTTCCAGGCCATCGTCTCCAATCACTCCACCCCAAACGGTATTGTCGAGATCCAGAATCAGGACCTTGCGACTTTTGCCGCGGATAGCGGCAACCGTGCGCGCCACATGATCGGCATAGAGGGGAATCATCGCATCGGAAAAGGCGAACTTAGCCAGGTTCCAAAGCTGCGGATCATGCCATTCGGCCAGGCCAACGGTCTCAGCTAATCCCGCGACATCGAGCAGCACGTCACCGGACCCAGGAAAACACGCAGTCACTTCCCGGTTGATCTCGCCAAGCAGAAACCGCAGCGTACCCGGCAAGCCCCGGTCCAGGCTGCCAAAGAGCGGCTCCGGCGGCGGAGCGAAGGTCTGAAAGATACACACGGCTTCGGAATTCCTCTTGATGCCCTCGCGCAATGCCTGCAGATAGCCGAGGGCCCCTTGCACTGCGGCGTCGGCAGATTCGGCATCTCCTGGGGAGGGCTTGAGCGGCAATGCCCGGAAGTCGAGCGCAAAGAGCACAGCATCCGGCTTAGAGCGATTTACTTTCGAATCCGGAGTGAGAGCCTCTTGGGCAACTTGATCGTAAGACGGCTGTATGACCTCAAGCGCAACGCCGTGCCGCGCGGCGCTTGCCACCAGCGCAGGCGCCACCAGATCGACTGTCGAGTTGCTGAGAACAGCAAGACGGAAAGGTGTCAGTGGAGCCAATGATTTCCCCTCCGCACGCGCTTTGCCAATGACCTTCGCCAGCTTCGTCAACTGGTTCAGGTCCAGGGCGTACGAAGCCAGCTCTCGCAACTCCCCTCCCACCGCATCTGAAGATTCCCTTGAACGCTTCAGCTTCGCGGAGAAGTTTCCGGGGACTCGCGGCAGCCATTGCAATTCCGCATACAGTGAATTCATACAAGATTCCTGTTGTCATTCTTCACGCAATATCGAAGACCTTAGACCAAAGACTTGATCAGGGTTACAAGATCCCCGACATTTTCCATTTTGCCAATCTCTGAAGTTGAGAATTTGATCTTGAATGCCCTTTCGATCGTCAGTAGAAGCCGGATGTGGGCGAGGCTGTCCCAACCGTCGACGTCTTTGGCAGACAGGCTGGGCGTCAGGATCATTGAATCTTCGTCAAAAACGCTTTCAAATATCTCCGTCAGCCGAGCATAGATCTGCGGTTCATCCATCGCGAGAAATCTCCCACCGATTATTTTACTGGCCTTTGCGCCGCGCGGACTTGCGTGACATCCATCAGCCATCGGGATACTCGGAAAAGCCTTCTCTTTCCTGCTACCCTTCGGCCATGGCCGTTCGCAAGATCGTCCACGTCGACATGGACGCCTTCTACGCCTCGGTCGAGCAGCGCGACGATCCGAAGCTGCGCGGCAAGCCCGTCGTCGTCGCCTGGCTGGGCAACCGCTCCGTCGTCTGCGCCGCCTCCTACGAAGCTCGCCGCTTCGGCGTGCGTTCCGCCATGCCCGCCCTGCGCGCCGAACGCCTTTGCCCCAACGCCATCTTTGTCCCGCCGGACTTCGCCCGCTACCGCGCCGTCTCCCGCCAGACCCGCGACATCTTCCGCTGCTACACCGACCTCATCGAGCCGCTCTCCCTCGACGAAGCTTACCTTGACGTGACGGAAAACAAATGCGGCCTGCCCACCGCGACCAAGGTTGCCAGCGCCATCCGCCGCCAGATTCACGACGAGCTGCATCTGACCGCGTCAGCCGGGGTCGCGCCCAACAAATTCCTGGCCAAAATCGCCTCGGACTGGCGCAAACCCGACGGCCTCTTCGTTATTCAGCCCGAAGACATCGACGCCTTTCTGCCGCCCCTGCCCGTCGAGCGCCTGCCTGGCGTCGGCAAAGTCACGGCAGAACGATTAGCGATCCTCGGCATCCGCACCGTGGGCGATCTGCGCGGCGTGGAGTTGGCCACCATCGAAAGCCACTTTGGACGCCACGGTCATCGCCTGCACCAGCTCGCGTTTGGCATGGACGACAGTGAGGTCGTGCCGGACCGCCCCACAAAATCCATCTCCGCGGAGGACACCTTCGAGCGCGACGTCGCCCTCGAAGACACCGAAGACGCCATTCGCCGCCTGGCCGAAAAGGTCTGGAACGCCTCCCGCAAAGAGACGCGCATTCCTCGCACTGTCGTCCTCAAACTCAAGACTGCCGGGTTTAAGATCCTCACCCGCAGCCTCACCCCTGCCGAGACGGTTGCTTCCTGTGAAGAGCTAACCGGAATCGCGCTCTCGCTCCGCCAGCGCGTGGACCTCGGTCCATCCCAGCGCTTCCGCCTCATCGGCGTCGGCCTTCACAATTTTCACGATCCCGAAGACGAGCCCGCGCAGCCTGTTCTTTTCGAATCATGAAGAAGACCTGCCCGCTACCGGCTAATCGCTACTGGCTACTGGCTGCTTTTCTCGGCGGACGCACAATCAGCGGCACCACAATCGACACCAGCATGATCACCGCAATCACATGCAGACCGTACGCGAACGAAGTCCCGCTCTGGCGCAGATGCGCGATCAGCAGCGGCCCGAAGGCGCTGGCAAATCCCCACGCCGTCAGCATCAGCCCGTAAATAGGCCCGATGTTTTTCGAGCCGAAGTAGTCCGCGGCAAAGGCCGGCATCGTGCCGAATCCGCCGCCGTAGCACATCAGGATGATGAATGTAACTACCGTCAGCATGCCCGCCTGGTTGATGTTCGGCATCAGCAGGAAAAGACCCGCCTGGCACAGGTACATCACCACAAACGTCCAGCGGCGTGTGATCCCGTCGGAAACCCACGCCCAGAAGACACGGCCCACCGCGTTCCCGATGCTGGCGATACCCACCATGCCTGCAGCAGCAATCGCCGTGACCTTTGCAATCTCCTGGAACATCGGCGACTCCTGCGAGATTACCGAAATGCCGGCCGTCGTATTCAGGAACAACGCCAGCCACAGCGCCCACCACTGCCACGTACTCAGCGCGCTGCCCAGGGTGTAATCCGTCGCCGCCCGCTGCGACTTCTGTGTCGAGCTCGGCGTCCATCCCGCCGGCACATAGCCCGCCGGCGGACTCTGCATGAACCAGCCGGTGATCATCAGGACGACGAAATAAGCAACACCCAGGTACGCGAATGTGTGCAGCACGCCCACGCTCTGCATCAGCCGCGTCGCCACCGGCGCCGTCACCAGCGCGCCCGCGCCGAATCCCCCCACTGCCACGCCCGTGATCAAGCCTCGCTTGTCCGGAAACCACTTCACCAGCACCGCAATCGGCACGATGTATCCAAAACCAAGCCCGATCCCGCCGATCACGCCATACGAAAAATACAGCCAGTGAAGATTGTTCGCGGAGTAGCTGGCCAGAAACACCCCGAGGCTGTAGAGAAATCCGCCCGTCAGCGCCACCGGTCGCGGCCCTTTCTTGTTCAGCCACAATCCGCCGAAGAACGCTGCGAACCCCACCAGAAAAATGCAGATGGTGAACGTCAGCGTGACCTGCGAAATCGACCAGTGGAATTGCTTCGCCAGCGGAGTGCGAAACACACTCCATGCGTAGACGGCGCCCAGCGCCATCTGCATGAAAATTCCTGCGACAGCAATACCCCAACGCCTTCCGTCTGACATAGGTTCCCTTCCTCGGCCGGACTCAGGAGCTTCCGTGCTGCGATGGACTGGGGGAGCAGCCCTTCTCCTTCAAACGTGTGCCCAGCGCTTCAAGAAATCGATTGATCAGCGCGACGCTGCGGCGCAGCTCTGGGCGCCGGAATTGCCCCAGCAGTGAAAATAGACCCGGCGGCTCGATCACCGGGCGGCGCTCGCTGCCCAGTGTCTCGCCCACCGCCCCTGCGAAGCACTCCATCAAATCCGGATTCATCAGGCTCATCATCTTCCCGAAGATGATGGCGTTGCGCAGCGCATGGATGGCTGCTGGTGTCTCGGTCTCGCGCACCACCGTCTCCAGCAGATGGTCCTTCGCGCTCAACAGCCCCCGCATCAACTCAAACACCTGCGCGTCGTGTGCCTCCTGGATCAGCTCGAAGGCGTCCAGCAGCGCTTCGGCATGTTCGGCCGGTGCGTTCTCCAGGCGAGTGAGCAGTTCTTTCCGCGCATCGCGCGGCGGAATCTCAAGAGCAATCGGTTGCGCCAACTCTTTTCTCCTTCCTCATCCTCCCGGCCGGCCGACAACGGCAAAGCGGAGCAACAGAACCGGTCTGGCTCACTTGCCCGCCTCAACCGGCGTCGTCGCGGTCTGAATCTGCACCAGCCTGCTGCCGTTGCCGTTGCCCGGTTCGTGGTAATCCGCGCGCTTCCACTTGCGCTCCACTTCCACTCCGCGTTGCGGCGTGGGATGTCCGAATCGTGAATTCGTGCGCGGCAGCGGATTCGCCCCCTGCTCCGGCAAAACCTTCATTCGCACCGACGTCTCCTTGTACGCCGGCGTGTGCGTCACCTTATCCGTGTGGCTGCTCGTCAGCCGGTTCACCGGCTCATCGGTCGAGTTCATCGGCATGTACAGCTCCATGCCCGTCACACGCTCCGTCACCACCGCCTGCACGCGCACCTCGCCGTAACGCGAGGTCAGCTCCACCCATCGTCCGTTGTCGATGCCCCGCTCCTTCGCCAGCTCCGGCGAAACCTCCACGAACGTCGACGGCGTCTTCTCGCGAATTCCCTCCGTGCGATAGGTCAGGTTGCCTTCGTGGAAATGCTCCAGCAGCCGCCCGTTATTCAAATGCAAATCGAAAACCGCATCCTGCTGGTCCGTCGGCTCCGACCACTCCAGCGGGAAAAACTTCGCCTTTCCGTCCGGGAAGTTGAATCGCTGCGTGTACAGCAGTGGCTGATCGCTCCCGTCCGCCGCCACCGGCCACTGCAGCGTCTTGTATCCCTCCAGCCGTTCGTACGTCACGCCCGCAAACATCGGCGTTAGCAACGCAATCTCCTTATAGATCTCCGAGGGATGCGCGTAATTCCATCCCGCGCCCAGCCGGTTCGCCACGTCCACGATGATTTGCCAGTCCGGCCGGCTCTCCCCCAGCGGCTCAAACACCGGATACAGCCGCTGGATCCGCCGCTCCGTGCTCGTGAACGTCCCTTCCTTCTCGAGGCTCGGGCACGCCGGCAGGATTACATCTGCAAATCGGCACGTTTCAGAGAAGAAAATCTCCTGGATCACCAGGAAATCCACCTTCGCCAGCGCTGCGTCCACGTAGTTCGCGTTTGAATCCACCAGGCTCATCTCTTCGCCGAAGATGTACATCGCCCTCAGCTTCCCCTCGTGGATCCCGTCGATCATCTGGTGATTGTCCAGCCCCGGCTTCGGCGGCAGCTTCACGCCCCACGCCTTCTCGAACTTCCCCCGAATATCCGCATTGGCGACGTCTTGATAGCCAGGAAAATTATTCGGCATTGCGCCGTGATCGCTCGCGCCCTGCACATTGTTGTGCCCGCGCAGCGGATACGAGCCCGTTCCCGGCCGCATGTAATTCCCCGTCGCCAGCAGCAGATTCGAAATCGCCGTCGACGTATCCGATCCCATCGAGTGTTGCGTCACCCCCATCGCCCATAGCACACACACGCTCTTCGCCTCGACGATCATCCGCGCTACCTGCTCCAGCGTCTCCACCGGCAGCCCCGTCCGCTCACTGGCGAATTTCATCGTGAACGGCTCCAGGCTCTTGCGATACTCGTCGACCCCGTTCACCCACTGCTTCAGGAAATCCGCCTTCGCGAGCCCCTGATCGAAAATCCACCGCGTCACCGCGCTCAGCCAGATCAAATCCGTCCCCGGCCGCGGATGCAGGAACACGTCGGCCCGCGCCGCCATCTCATGCCGGCGCAAATCCGACACGATCAGCTTCTGCCCGCGCAGTTTGTGCGACTGCTTCACCCGCGTGGCCAGCACCGGATGGCTCTCCGCCGTATTGCTGCCGATGATCAGCACCAGGTCAGCCTGCTCGATGTCCGAAATCGACCCCGAATCGCCGCCGTACCCCACCGTCCGGAACAAGCCGACCGTCGCCGGCGCCTGGCAGTAGCGCGAGCAGTTATCCATATTATTGGTGCCGACCACCGCCCGCGCCAGCTTCTGCATCAGATAGCTCTCTTCATTCGTGCACTTCGACGAAGAAACGAACGCCAGCGCATCCGGCCCGCTCTCCGTTTTTATTTCCGTGAATCTCCGCGCCACCAGCCCCAGCGCTTCATCCCACGTCGCCTCGCGGAACCGTCCCTCTTCGCGAATCAGTGGCGTGGTCAGCCGATCCTGGCTGTTCACGAACCCCCATCCAAACTTGCCCTTGATGCACGTCGAAATCCCGTTCGCCGCGCCCTCCGCCGGCTCAACCTTTAATATGTGCCGGTCACGGGTCCAAATGTCGAAGCTGCATCCCACGCCACAGTACGTGCACACCGTCTTCGTCTTTTTCGTCCGCGACTCCCGCATCGCCGCTTCCACTTCCGACAGCTGCAGAATCGCCCCGTACCCCAACTCCGGCTCGATCCCCTTCACCACGTCGATCATCCCGTCCAGCGCCGGCTTCGGCAGCGTGGTAAAGTAGCCCGCCTCGCCCAGCATCGATTTCTCCATCAGCGCATTGCACGGGCAAACCGTCACGCAATGGCCGCAGGAAACGCAGCTCGACTCGCCAATTGGTGCGCCACCATCCCACAGCACGCGCGGATGCTCATCCTCCCAACGGATGCTCAGCGTCTCGTTCACCTCTACGTTCTGGCACGCTTCCACGCACCGCCCGCACAGGATGC
Source organism: Acidobacteriaceae bacterium (assembly GCA_050011735.1). Classification (GTDB taxonomy): domain Bacteria; phylum Acidobacteriota; class Terriglobia; order Terriglobales; family Acidobacteriaceae; genus Palsa-343. The sequence continues at coordinate 14,130 of JBEKIN010000057.1, forward strand.
ACTGGTCCGGATCGTAGCGATAGAAAGGGTTCGACGAATCGACTTCGTACGGCTTTGGCTTGTACGGAATTTCCTGGTGCTCCACCGCCAGCAACTTCGTGGTGTTGTGCACCGTGCAGTTGCCGTTGTTGTTGTCGCACACCGTGCAGTAGAGCAGGTGGTTGCCGAGGATTTTGTCGAAAGCTTCGCGCCGCGCCCTCTGCGCCCGCGCCGACTCAGTCGCAACCTTCATCCCGTCCGCAGCCGGCGTCGCGCAGCTTCGCACCAGCTTGCCGTCCACTTCCACCATGCACGTGTCGCAGGTCTGAATCGGCCCCATCTGCGGGTGATAGCACACCTGCGGCACTTTGATGCCGGCGCGGTTGATGACCTCCAGCAGCCGTTCACCTGGTGTGAACTCGCGTGCTGTCCCGTTGATTGTCGCTGCTGGCATATCGGAACCACCTCGCTGCGGCGAACGCGATGCTATCACGGAACTGTAACAGCAGGTGTTAATTTGAATCGCGACCGTCCCGGGCCGTCTTGAGATAAGATGCACCGATCCCGCTCCGCCGTCAGCCGCCATTCTGAGCTGCCCGCTACTGGCTCCCGGCTACAGGCTCCCGGCTGCTTTCAAGGCTGCCCCTCCGGCGTGGGATTCCCCGCCGTGAACTCCGAACAACAAGGCTTCGCCGCTGCCGAAAACTCCATCAGCTCCACCCGCGTCAGGTCCGGATCGTAAAAGTTGAACTGCCACTTCCCGTCCCTACCGACCTGCGGACGCGGCGCGGCATCACCCAGGCGATCCTCCGCGTAGAGCGTCGTCACCGTCTTCTCCATGTTCACCACGCCCAGCGAAAAGTGATTCAGTACACCCAGCTGCTGCTGCGAAATGTGATCCGGAGCCCGCGCTCCGTTGCTACTCGGGGCCCCCGGCGAGCCGTTGTTGCTCGCTGGGGTGACGTAGACCATGTATTCCAGCCAGTCATGCCCGTCCGGAACCTGCTGCGACACCCAATCCGTGTGGTCCGCATGCATGCCGCCGTACCAGTACGGCTGGAAACCCAGCAGATCCCGGTAAAACTTATCCTCGTTCTCCCGGCTCCGCACGAACATCCCCACGTGAATCATGCGCCGCCCAATCGGATCGCCGCCGGTCAGCGAATACAGCGCCGCCGTGCTCTTCGTCGCCAGAATCTTTGCCGGCGGCTGCACGAATTCCACCTTGTTGTTTTCCGGGTCCTGCACGTCGAACCACGCGCTGCCATCGCTGCCCTGCTTCACCGCATCGGGAACGGTGACTCCGTGCGCGCTTAGGTAAAGTCGCATCTGCTCCGCGCTCTTCGTCATATAAGCCAGATGGTCCAGCCGATTCGTGCCCGCCTCGGCAGGCATCGGCAGCACTTCGATGAACTGCTCCTCGTTCACGTAATAGCGAACTCCATCGCTGCGCTCCGGATCGTCTCCCTTCACCAGCCCGACATCGTGTACATAAAAGTGTTCTGCCTTGGCCGCATCGCTGGCATACACCGCCATGTGCGATATCCCGAAGATCGGCGGTCTGGTCTGGGCCGCGCACGAAGCTGCAATGAGAACAAAAGCCGCAAAGGAAACGCGCATGAACTTCTCCCCCTCCCCAGTACGTATCAGTGCGTATCAAGAATAACCCTGCGGCATGGAGCATGGGTCTCGGTGACCAAAATCTACGCTGCCAAATCCCTTGCAACCGGATACCATTGTCCCCACGGATGAAACGTCGCAAGAAGCCCGTCTCACCCAATCTTCTGCGCCTTTTTCTCGCGCTCTGGATCATCGCCAGCCTGGGCTACTGGATCGCGGGCGTCGTCGACCTCTGGGACACACGCGTCCACTGGGACCAGCGCGTGAATATCCCTTTCCGCTTCGACTCCGATTCGCGCCTTATCCACAAGAATGGTCTCCAGCCCGAAGCGCGCGCCGCCGGACTGGCCGCCGGCGATCGCATTGAAGCCCTCAACGGCGCCGCCTACAGCGGAACCGCCCAATGGGCCACCGTACTTTCCGAAAGCCACCCCGGGGACATCCTCGACGTTGACGTCACCCGTCCTGGTGGCTCCCACGCCACCCTGACTTTGACCCTGGCTCGCACACCTTATCTCTATGGCCGCTTATCCCCCTTGTGGGCATTCTGGCAGGGCTTCCTGCTCGTCGGTCTCCTCACTCTGGTCTGCCTTCTCATCGGCTACTGGGTCGTTCTCACTCGACCTGCCGATCGCAACGCCTGGCTTCTCCTCGTTCTCCTTACCTTTCCCAGCGTCATTTTCATCAATCCCGGCCTCGCGAGCGGGATAGCGCTCGCCCTGCGCGGCTTCTGGTATCAGACGCTGCAGCTGGCTGGCGCGCCCGCCCTGCTTCTCTTCGGCATTTACTTTCCCGAACGCTCTCGCATCGATGCCCGCGCCCGATGGATCAAATGGCTTCTCCTCGCGCTCTATGCCATCTCCGTCCTTTTTCTCTATCCCTCCATCTACATGGAAAACTACGGCGGAGGCGACGGGCCGTTCCTCACCCGCGCCAGTGACATCGCCGGCGCCATCATCAACACACTCAACCTCCTCTGCGTCGTTCTCTATCTCGTTCTCACCCTGGATAAGCTGCGTTCCGCCTCCACTGAAGACGCCCGCCGCCGTCTCCGCGTCCTCACCACCGGCATGAGCATCGGCATGGGCTCGCTGCTGGTCGTTTTTGTGCTGTTGCCCCACTTCGGCATTACCGGAAGCACGACCACCGGGTACTGGATTCGCAGCGTCGGCGCCCTGCTCTTCATGCTGGCGCCCCTCACTCTGGCCTATGTCGTCGTCGTGCAGCGCGCCCTCGATGTCCGCGTTCTGTTGCGCATGGGCTCCCGCTATGCCCTTGCCAAAGCCACTTTGTGGGTGCTTCAGATTGCCTTACTCGCCGTCATCGGATTCCGCCTCTTTCTGCCCATGTTCGAAAGACGCGTTCCGCAGCCGTCGGACATCTGGGCTGCCCTGGTCTTCCTGGTCCTCATTCTTGCCCTGCGCTTTGGAGTCAGTAAGCGCCTCCAGCAATGGCTCGACCGTCAGTTCTTCCGTGAAGCCTACAACGCCGAGGTGGTGCTCAACGAGCTCTCCGACGAAGTCCGCCGTTTTACTGAAACTAAGCCTCTCCTCGAAACCGTCGCGCGCTGCATCTGCGATACGCTGCACATCCGCCAGATCGCCCTGCTGCTTCGCCGCGGTGATGCGTTCTACGTGGAGCAGGCCGTAGGCGTCTCCGCCGATGGAGCCATGACTCTGCCCGCACAAGCCTCGTCCATCCGCTATCTCCTCAATTCCAACGAACCGGCGCGGCTCTACCGCAACGATCCGGACGCCTGGTACCTGATGGCCGGCACCGCCGAGCGTCGCGCTCTCGACCTGCTCAATGCCGAGTTGCTCGTGCCTCTGCCCGGTCGCAACCGCCTCATGGGCGTCATGGCCCTCGGTCCCAAGCGCTCTGAGGCTGCCTGGTCCCGTACCGATCTGCAGGTCCTGCAAACCGTGGCCCGCCAAACCGGCCTGGCTCTCGAAGTCAGCGAGCTCGCCCACTCCCTCGCCG
>JBEKIN010000058.1:0-17449 GCA_050011735.1 Acidobacteriaceae bacterium
AGGAAGAAGTCGAGATCCGGCTGCACTCGATCATCTACGAGTTGCAGGACGAGATTCGCAAGGCGATGCTGGGCCTGCTGGAGCCGGTGTTCCGCGAGAACTTCCTCGGACGCGCGGAGGTGCTGAACGTCTTCCGCATTCCCAAGGTCGGAACCATTGCCGGCTGCCGGGTGACGGATGGCGTGCTGCGACGCGACTCCGAAGTGCGGCTCATGCGCGATGGCGTGCCGGTGTATAAGGGCAAGCTGACCTCACTGAAGCGCTTCAAGGACGATGCGAAGGAAGTGTCGAATGGCATGGAATGCGGCGTCGGCATCTCGAACTTCAACGACATCAAAGTCGGCGACACGGTCGAGGCGTTCGTGACCGAGAAGATCGCGGCGGAGCTGACAGCGTCGTAAGACAGAGAACAGTGATCAGTGAACAGTGATCAGGCGCTCGGCGGAAGCCGAGCGCTTTGTTTTGAGATCATCCCCGCAGGTGCGGGGTGCCCCACATCTGCCCAGTTTTGGCAGATGTGGGATAACTGCTCCTAGTTAATCGTGATCTGCAGAGTGTTGGAAGCTGAGGCGCCGGGGTTGGTCGCCACCAGCGATCCGGTTCCCGCGCTCGCCAGGTCGCTCGCCGGGATGGCCACGTTGACGTGGTTCGCGTCGACGATGGTCGTGGTCCGATAGCTTCCGTTCCAGGTGACAGCCACGCCGGGCAGAAAGTTCGAGCCCGTGAGGGTGAGCATCGTGTTGCCTGCTCCGTGCGTGATCGTGGCAGCAGAACTGGATGCAAGGGCCGCGGGGGTGTCGGTGCCCAGCTCCTGCGGGGCGACGAACGGGCCGCGCAAAAGAACCAGCAAAGAAGCGGGTCCGTTGTCGTTGTATGCGTTCGTGGTGAGAAGCGCAATCCCATCCTGTCCGTAGCGCACCATCGTCCATCCCGAGCCGATGGTCGCCAAAGATGAAGGCAGCGCCAGGGCTGATTCCGGCAGGTAGCTCGTCAAATCGTAGCGCACCAGATCATAGGCCGTACTTCCGCCGAAGTTATTGAACATCAAAAACTGCTTCTGCAGGGAAGGATCGGCCACCGATCCCTCCACCTCTCCCGCCTCGACCGAGCCGGGGAGTTCGATCGCCGGAAGAGTAGCAATCTGCACCGGAGGCGTCGGATTCGGATTGATGATGCCCCCGTCGCCTCCATAGATCAGACCATTCGCGACCTGAAACTGTCCGTTGTAGCCGGCGAGATCCTGGAGGGTCGTGGAGTCGATGAGGGTCAGACCGGCTGCATTCACCGAGTAGCGATAGAAGGTGTTGCCAAACGCGGCGTAGACATGGGATGCATCCGGAAACTCGGGATTTTCTGCCCCACTGTATCCGGACAGATTCGTGCGGAACGTCCCGTTGCTGCCCGATATGTCGAAGATGCCGAAGGGGTCCCAGACATTGTTGATGGTCATGGCGAGGGTGGAATCCGTGCCAGGCATGGCAGCCATCGAGGTGGCAGTTGTGCCGAGGATGATGGTGGTCACGAGGCTTTGGTTGAGCAGATTGAACTGCGCCACGCTGTAGGAGCCGGTGAGCGAAATATAGAGATAATTGCCGTCGCTGGTCTCGGCCATGACCGTGGGCTCGCTGCCCACCACCACCGTTGTGCCCACCGCCCCCGTGACCGGGTTAACGGGCAAAATCGTATTTCCGTAGTCCACCGTGCCCGGAACCGTGACGTAGAGCGTTTGCCCCCACGGATCGTATAACATCCCGCTGGCCGTCACGCCGACGAGGTCATAAATGGTGAGCGGCGCGATCTGCGACAAGCCACCGCCGGGCATGGGATTGGAAACCGTCACGGCCTCCCACCCGTAGTTCGCAACTTCCCCCGCCGTCACGTTGGCGGTGAGCTGCGTTGGGCTCACATACGAAGTTGTCAGCGCCGTCGTGCCGAGGTTCACCGTGGAGTTCGGATTGAACCCAGCTCCGTTGACCGTCAGGGTGAAGGCAGCGGAGCCCGCCTGCACCAGGTTCGGGGAGATGGAAGCAATGGTGGGCGTCGCGCCGTACTCGCTGCCGGTGACGGTTGTGCTGGTGGTGGCCTGGTTATTGGTGAGGGTTGGGTCGTAGCTCACCGAGGTAACAGAGCCAATTCCCGCCAGCGTCGCCGCATTCGTCGGCGTTGCGCTTACCGTGACCGTCGCACTGCCGCCGTTGGCCACCGAGCCCAGATCGCAGCTGAAGGCTGCGCCCGTACCGCAGGATCCCTGGCTCGCCGTGATGCTGTTGATGATCAGCGAGGAGTCAAGGTTGAGCGCCAGCGTGGCGTCCTGCGCCGCGTTGGGACCAAGGTTGCTCACCGTAGCTACCCAGTTGATCGCCGTTCCGGTCGTGGCCGTCGCTGGTGCGGTGAGCGAGACGGAAAGATCGGCGGGCGAGGAAGACAGATCCTTCACCAGAGGGGCCTGGAAGATGAAGATCTGCCCTACAGAACTGAATACGCTCGGCGCCGCACTCACGGCCAGCCCGTTCTGTCCCCAGCGCACAATCTTTTCGAAGGTGGTCGAATAACCATTGGTCCCGACGTCGTTGACCGGGATGCTGCCCAGCTGGGTAAAGGTGGTTTCATCGAACGCGAGCAATTCATAGGCGCCGTCGATATAGGACGAGATGGCCATGAAGGCGCGGCCCAGCGTCGAGTCGGAAACGATGGGCCCATTGGCCGCACTCGTTGGTGTGTTGTAGAAGGTTCCGGCCACCGCGCCGGTGGAGGCGTTCAGTACTTGTCCGCTGGAGAGATAGATCTGGCCGTTATCGTACTGCAGGCTGATCAAATTCCCGCCGGCGTTGGCATCGAGGGTGGTCCCTCCGGTGATTCCGGTGGGGCCCACGGTCATCGAGACCACGCCGGGATAGCCATCCATGTAGAGGGTCGAGGCAGAGGAGCCAAAGCTGAGGGGACCTTCGCCGTAGTTGAGGGAAAGGGACGTGTTCGCGCGCGCGACGCCGGAGTCGTAAATCGTCACCTGGGAGCCGGTAGCCGGAGTACTGGCCACCGCTACCGAGTTGGGCATTCCCGGCACCGCGGCAAGATAGGTCTTCTGATTGCTGTAGGGCGAGACGCTGCCTACAGGAAACTGATTCACGACGGAACCAATGACCAGATTGACTTGGGCCACACCTCCAGCGCCGTCCAGGGCGACAAAGAGTTGCGTTCCGTCCGTCGACAAGGCCATCTTGTCCGGATTACTGCCTGCAAAGATGGTTCGCGCGATGTTGCCGGTGGTGGGGTCGATGCCGACCACCGAATTTCCCGGCCCTCCCACGGCTTCCGGCGGCACCGAGGCGTACAGCAGACCATCGGCGGGGTTATAGATGATGTCGTTATTGGCAATGCTGATGAAGGTCGTGAAACCCATCGGCGTGCTGGTGCCACCCGGTGTCGTCACCGTGATGTTGAAGTTCCCTGGAAATGCCAGAGTTGCGGCGGGGATGGTCGCCGCGATCTCCGATGCGTAGACAACGGTGGAGGGAACGGTCTCCCCGTTGACCGCAACGATGGAACCGGAGGTGAAGCCGTTGCCGTAAATGTAGATAGATGCGGCCGTGTTGATTGGCCCCCCGCTCGGATAAAGCTCCGTTACCGTCGGAACCGGCGGACTCGTGATGGTTACCGTAACCGCGTTGGAGAGCGAGGGAAAGGCATTAGGCGTGCTCACCGTCACCGATCCCGCGCCGGGCGTGGTCAGGTCGGCCGCCGGCACCGTCGCGTAGAGTCCCAGTCCGCTGGAATAGTAGAACTGGCCGGTCGGGAGCGCTGTGCCGTTCCACTGCACCACCGAGCTGAAGGTGAAGCCGGTTCCAAACACCTCGATCTGGGTATTTGCTGCTCCTGCCGCCACCGAGTTGGGACTCACCGAGACAACCACCGGAGTTGTGGTCGGTGTTCCCTGAACCCCGTTCGCGATCTGCCAGGTATTGTCGGGGGTGCCGGGGCTCCCGCTGCTCGTCAGCGTCGTCCCGTTCATCAGCCAGATGTACACCTGCTCCGTCGTGCTGTTCCGCCACAGTATGCCCGCTCGGCCGCTCCCGTCGTAGTCACCCACCCCCTGAATGACCCAGGCGGAGGGGATGTAGCCGAGGCTCCCGCTGCTCGCCGTCACGGTCCCGTTCATGAACCAGATGTAGGCCTCTCCTGTGGTGTTGTTGCGCCACAGGAGGTCGCTCTTCCCGTCCCCGTCGAAATCTCCGACCCCCGCAATGCTCCAGTCGAAGGTGGGGGTGCCCGGGCTTCCCGTGCTCGCAATCGTGGTTCCGTTCATGAGCCAGAGATAGACCTGGCCGGTGGTGCTGTTGCGCCACAGGATGTCGGCATCGCCATCCCCGTTGAAATCGCCTGTGCCCTGAATGACCCAGTCCGAGGACACGTAGCTGACGCTGCCGCCGCCCGCGATCGTCGTCCCATTCATGAGCCAGAGATAGACCTGTCCGGTGGTGTTGTCCCGCCACAGGATATCGGCTTTGCCGTCCCCATCGAAGTCGCCAACCCCCGCAATGCTCCACTCCGGCGAGACGTAGCCGAGGCTCTCGCCGATCGGAAACGTGGTCCCGCTCGTGATCCAGAGGTAGACCTCACCCGTCGAACTGTTCCGCCACAGAATGTCGGCCTTGCCATCGCCATTAAAGTCCCCCACGCCCTCAATGACCCAGTCGAACGTGGGGCTGCCGATGCTTCCGCTGCTCCCAAACGTCGTCCCGTTCATGAACCAGAGGAAGACCTCTCCACTGCTGCTGTTTTGCCAGAGAAGGTCACTCTTGCAGTCGCCGTTGAAGTCACCGGCCGCCGCAAACGACGCCGGGTTCGGATTCGGGTTCGGGTTCGCCGTCGTGCAGGTTCCGATCGCCTGCGACACAGGCACCGTGGCCGAGTGGAGCGGGCTCAGGGCCAGGCCGCCCAGCAGCAGCGCGCCCAGCGCTCGCCGAGACCCCCTCATCCATGCTCCCGCCGCCTGTTTCCGGGGAGCCGCAGGTTCTGTGCCGATCCTTGTGGATACTCCTGAAGAAACTGCCGGATTCAGGCCCGATGCCATCGAACGGAAGACGGATAAAGGGTACACGTGAGGACCTCCTCGCCAGAAACTCACCACTCAAGTGGGGGCAAGGAGCGGCGTTCGCTGCAAACTATCAACCCATCCGAGCTTGAACAGAAAGCACGATGGTTAGATACAGGGGGAACGGTAGCTTAAGATTCCGGCGGCAAGTGAAGAAAGTCAAGAAGAATGTCTGATGATTCCAGCCGCTGGGAGCATCTCCCTGGTTACGGATTGCAGGCTTGGGGTCGACTATCCGGAAGTTGAAGGGAGCTGAATCCTGTTCCGCGCGATAGCAAGGCCGGCTGCTCTGTCTCCTGCCCTTCCACGAACTTTCAATCACTTACAGCCCAACCCGGAAAATGTGGAAAATTTGTCAAGACCCGCGCCCAAAATCCAAGGTAACGACCCTTCATAACTCACCACTTACACGCCAAACCACGCAAAGATATTTGGCCGATTTATAGGCTGGACTTGGTATTCTGATAATAGAGGGTAAGAAATAAAAGGCCGCGCCTGTCGCGGCCTTTTCCTTTGCCTGGAGACCACCATAGAACGCCGTTTCATCTTCCCCAACGGGATACACTACCGCCGCCACGCCACCCCGAGCCGCACCCGCCAAACATCCCGGCAACGGGTAGCTGAGGCCAGTAATGAAGTTGCTGATAACCAGTCCGCCATCTCCGAGGGTCACCAAAGTGACCCCTCCCGAACCTCTGCGGAATCAGCAACCATCCCGCACTACCACCCCAGGGGGGAGGGGGGTACCCATTGCCGAAGAAGACAACTTCGATCGCCGCCAGGCGCAGATGTTGCTCGCATGCCTTGGTGGCTCTCAGGGTGTTATAGTGGCCGCCCATCAGCGGAGATGCGCCATGAATCGTCGCGAATTCCTGAACAGATCCGTAGCGGCAGCCGGATCCGCTCTCTTAGTCAAGGGTGGCCTTCGCGCCACGGCGCAGTCCCGCTCCGCCGAGGTTCCTCGGTCGATTCCCGCCGGGGAAATCACCGGCGCACGTTTTCCGGAGGGTTTTTTGTGGGGAATGGCAACGGCCGCATATCAGGTGGAAGGGGCATGGAACGAGGACGGGAAAGGCGAATCGATCTGGGATCGCTTTGCCCACACCACGGGAAAGATCAAAGGTGCGGCGACGGCTGACGTCGCGTGCGATCAGTACCATCGCTACCCCGACGATATTGCGATCCTCGAGCGGCTGCATCAGAAGAGCTACCGATTTTCGATTTCGTGGCCGCGAATTCAGCCGTCGGGGACCGGAGCGCCGAACGCGAAGGGGCTGGATCATTACAGCCGGCTGGTGGATGCGGTGCTGGAAGCGGGGATTCGGCCGTTCTGCACGCTGTACCACTGGGATCTGCCGCAGAGGCTGGAGGAGCGCGGCGGTTGGCCCAATCGCGATCTCGCCGGCTACTTCGCGGACTACGCGGGGATCCTGGCGAAGCATTTGGGAGATCGGATTACGGTGTGGGCTCCCTTCAACATGCCGTGGTCGTTTACGTGGATGGGCTACGGGGTCGGAGCGTTTCCACCAGGGCGGTCGAGCTACGTCGACTTTCTGAAAGCGGCGCACACCGTCAACCTTGCGCAGGGCGAGAGCTTCCGCGCGATCAAAGCAGCGTCGGCAAAAGCGACGGTGGGGAGCGCTTATGGGATGGCACCCGCGTATCCGAAGACCGACAGCGACGCGGATCGGGCCGCGGCCGAGCGCTACCACGCAATGAACAACGTTTATTTTCTGGAGACGGCGATCCACGGGCGCTATCCGAAGGCCTTTGTTGTGCCGACGCCGTACGAGGCGATGGGTTTTCGGCCCGGCGACGAGAAGCTGATGCTTGCCGCCCTGGACTGGATTGGCTTCCACTACTACACGCGACGGATTGTGTCGGACGCAGGCGGCGCGGCGCTGGCGGGAGGGGGAGCGAGCTTCGGGACGGAGATTGAAGAGGACACCAGCGGGGGACGCGATCCTTACACGCGGTTTCATGCAGTGATGCCGACCGAAGGGCCGCTGACGGATGCCGGCCTCGAGATATGGCCACGCGGGATCTACGACCTGGTGACGCGGATTTCGCGCGACTACAACAATCCGATTATCGAAATTACGGAGAGCGGCTGCAGCTATCTGGATGGGCCGTACGAGAAGGAGAACGGCGCGGTGCCGGATGCGCGACGGATCGAGTTTTTCCGCGCCGAGTTGGCCGAGCTGGCGCGGGCGATCAGCGATGGGGCGAAGGTGCGGGCTTTTCACGCGTGGAGTTTGCTCGACAACTTCGAGTGGGCCGATGGATACAGCCAGCGCTACGGGTTGACGTATGTCGATTTTCGCGACGAGAAGCGGACGGTGAAGAATTCAGGGCTATGGTACGGGCGCGTGGCGGAGGCGAATCGGCTGGATGTGTGAGGCGCGCTATTTCGCCGGTGGCGGCTTTTCGGATTCGAGCATGCGGATGGCCTTGTGGTAGTCGAGGTCGGCGGGGACAGGAGAGTAGCGGGCCATCTCCTGAGTGATGTGGTAGCTGAGCGCCTTAACCATCAGCGCCTTGCCGGCGAGGTCGATCTTCATGCGGGTGAGCTCCCAGTCGTTGCCGTCCATCTCAGTCTGCTCGAGAAAGATGGTGCCGCCTTTGTCGAGGCGGCCGATCATACCCCAGCCGAAATCGACATCGGCGATGAGGTGAGCATTGAGGCGGGTGAGGCGCTCCTGCGCGGTTTCGATCCAAACTTCGCCGGCCATGCCGCGCATGATCTTCGACTCGAGGTCAGGGGGATTCCACGCGGGATTGGGTGTAAAGGTCAGGTGGTAGCACTGGGCTGAGGGGACCGGTGTGCCGGCTGGCGGGGGGATCGGTTCGTCGGGAATCGCGACCCAGGGTGGAACTACGATGGTGCAGGGGACGGTGCTGTCGTAGTGGTAGACGAAGGCATCGGGCAGGAGGCGCATAAGCTTGTTCACGCGGGCGTTGTCCTCCTGCTCGCGTTTGTGGCGATGCTCCTGAAGGTCGGGGTGGGCGTCGAGGTTGTTGAGGCGGTCGATCTGGGTCTGGCGGAGATCGGGGTTGAGAGGCGCCCCATTGGCGGCGATGGCGAGGGCTACGTCGCCCTGGCGAGTTTCGATAACTTCCTGGGTGTAGTCGTGACGGTCGTCCTTTTTGTGGAGGACGAAGCGCTGGGGATGGTGCGCGCCCTCGGCAGCCATGTGGTTGGCGACGGCGCGGCGGACGAGGGCAGCGGCATCGGTGGCGGGCGAGGGCACGGCTTGAGCCAGGGCGGCTGAGGCGAGCAGAAGCAGCGGGGCGACCACGCGGAGAAGCGGGGCAGGGCGCGGGTTGCGGTGGAAGGATCGGTCCATGAGCCTACGGCAATGCCAGAGATGATGCGCAGCGATCCATGGGCGCCTCGTCGTCGCGGGAGGACCGGGCTTACAGCAGTCCGGGCCAAACGCTGCCTCTGGTCTTGTTATAGACGAGTGGGGGCGGGGGAAGCTACGCAGGCCCGGGCGGGATTCCAGGGGAGGGGGGTTCTCCATTAAGATTGGGAGTATGAGCCGTACCCAAGTTCGTCGTTGCCTGCCGCTGCTGGCGGTCGTGTTTGTTTGTGCCCTTGCCATGAACGCACAGGAAGATTCGCGCGGGCGGAAGTACAAACCGCCGCCGCCGACCTGCAAGGTCACGGTGACGGTGGTGAAGGCCACGAATGGCAAGCCGCTCGAGAATGCTTCGGTTATCTTTCATCCGCTCAAGAACGGCAAAGATGAAGGCAACATGGAGCTGAAGACGAACGAAGACGGCAAAGTGACGATTGACGTGATCCCGGTTGGGGACGGGCTGCGCCTGCAGGTGCTGGCGAATGGGTATCAGACTTTCGGCAACGATTACGAATTGCCCGGCGACACGAAGGAGATCGAGGTCAAGCTGACCCGTCCGCAAAGGCAGTACTCGATTTACGAGAATCACCCGGATCAGAATGGACAGGGTCAGGGTAGCCAGGGAAGCGACAAGCCGCAGCCGGACCAGAAGCCACCACAGGATCAGAAGCCGCAGCAGTAGACGCGTGGTTAGAGTCGCTCTCGCCACCGCGCTGGATCACGGCTGCCGTGGAAACAGGCGATGACGGTCAGCGTTTCGTCGGTACCGATGATGAACATCAGAGCATAGGGAAACGGCGGAGCAGGGCGCGCCGGATGCTCTTGCAGACGACAGGGAATTGCCGGGGATTGGCGCTCATGCGCTCGATTACGGCGTTAACCTCGGCGCGGGCCGCCTGAGTAAAGATAATCGAATACGTTACGGGCAACGTTGCTCGAGCTCAGCCTTCAAAGCCGCCCAGGTGATGCCTTCGCGGCGGTCCTGGTCGAGCGAAGCAAGGCGGCGATCGAGTTCAACCCGCTGCGCGGCTGTGAGGGGAAGGTGGTCGTCTTCCAGACTGTCCCAAAGCTGGGAGATTAATGCAAGGCGCTCCGACGGGGTCAGACGTTCAACCTCGTCATGGGTGAGGAATTCCATGCATCGAGCATAGGAAAGAACGTGGGCGAAAGCAACAAGCAGGGGAAAAGGCTCATCAGGGGCCGTCGTCGCCATCGCGCCGGGTCTCCAGCTTGAATTCTACTGAAGTAACCGAACGCTTTCTGGTTACGCGCCTTCGGGTGTTCTGAGCGGCTATCCTGAAGTGGCCGTGTCCTCCACCGAACAAACTGCTTCCGCGCTCCCGTCGCTGCATGATTTTTTTGCGCCGGGGGGCGTGCTGTCGCGGTCGTCGCTGCCTTACGAGTTTCGGCGGGGGCAGTTGGAGATGGCGCAGGCGGTGGAGCGCGCACTCCAGGACCAGCGGCACCTGATTGTCGAGGCAGGAACGGGGACGGGCAAGACGCTGGCGTATCTGCTGCCGGCGCTGCGGAGGTGTGCGGCGACCGGGCACAGGGTGATTGTCTCGACGGGGACGAAGAACCTGCAGGAGCAGCTCTTTTTTAAAGACATCCCGTTTCTGGAGTCGCTCCTGGGGCCGCTGCGCGTTTGCTACATGAAGGGGCGGGCGAATTACCTGTGCCGGCACAAGCTGTTCGCGCTGCGGAGCCAGCCCATTCTTTCGGGGCTCGAGGAGATCTCACAGTACCAGGCGATCGCGGAGTGGGAGAAAACGACGGAGACCGGGGATCGTGTGGAGATCGACGATCTGCCGGAGGCCAGCGCGCTGTGGTCGAAGCTGGACGCGCGCAGCGAGGCGTGCCTGGGGCAGACCTGCCCGGATTACGGGCGATGCTTTATTACAGAAATGAGGCGGCGGGCGGCGGAGAGCGATGTGGTGATCGTGAATCATCATTTGTTCTTCGCGGATATGGCGATCCGGCAGCAGGCGGGTGGGGCTCCGGACGCGGGCGTACTGCCGGAAGCGGGCGTTGTGATTTTCGACGAGGCGCACGAGTTGGAGGACGTGGCGTCGAGCTATTTCGGGATCAGCCTGAGCAACGTGAAGTTCGAGGAGCTGGCGCGGGATGTGGAGACGCTGCTGCGCGCGCAGGGCGAGCTGAAGGCGGAGGTGGTGACGGCGGCGCAGATGATCCGGGAGCGGGCGCGGCTGTTTTTTGGCGCGCTGCCCATGCGGACGAACACGCGCGGGACCGGGCTCGAAAACGGACGCGAAACCCGCGGCGGCGGCGAAGGGCGGATGCCGTTCACCAACCGGGAAGAATTTTTGGAGACGCAGGGGGATGTGTATCTGGGTGTGCTGAACGCGCTGCACCGGATGGAAGGCGAGCTGGAGCGGCTGAAAGGAGCCGAGGAGGCGCAGCCGCTGCGGCGGCGCACGGGGATGGTGCGCGAGCAGCTGAAGTTTCTGATGGAGTCGGAGGATCGGAATACGGTCTTCTGGCTGGAGCGGCGCAGCGGACGGCAGATGAGCACGCATTTGCAGGCGACGCCGATCGATGTTTCGGACCTGTTGCGGGATCTTCTGTTCGAAAACTATCCGAGCGTGGTGCTGACATCGGCGACGCTGACGGTGCAGGGTGGGTTCTCGCACATCCGCAAGCGGCTGGGGCTGGACGAGGCGCGGGAGCTGATGGTGCCTTCGCACTTTCAATATGCGCGGCAGGCGTTGTTGTATTTGCCGCCGGAGATGCCTGATCCGCGGGAGCCAGATTTTCAGGAAGCAGCGGCGAAACGGATACGGCAGATGCTGGAGATCACGCAGGGGCGCGCGTTTTGCCTGTTCACGAGCTACGCGCAAATGCGGGAGCTGCATGAGCGGCTGCTGGTGGAGGTGGGGTACCCCTTGTTATTGCAGGGAACCGCGCCGCGAAAAGTACTGCTGGAAGAATTTCGCGCGACGCCCAACGCTGTATTGTTTGGAACGTCGAGCTTCTGGCAGGGCGTGGATGTGCAGGGCGAGGCCCTGAGTTGCGTGATCGTGGACCGGCTGCCGTTCGCGGTGCCGACGGACCCGGTGGTGCAGGCGCGGATGCGGGCGATCGAGGAGGCGGGCGGGAGTCCGTTCTTCGAGTATCAGGTGCCGTCGGCGGTGATCACACTGAAGCAGGGATTTGGGCGGCTGATCCGGTCGCTGGACGATCGCGGAGTGCTGATGCTGCTGGATCCAAGGCTGGAGCGGCAAAGATATGGAAGGATTTTTCTGGAGAGCCTGCCGCCGTACCGGATTACGCAGAATATTGGGGATGTGGAGGAGTTCTTTGGCCGGTAGCTGGTGGTTGGTAGCTCGTAGCAGGTAGCAAAAGGCGAGCGAGAGTCGAGTAAACGGCGAGCGAAAGACGAGGGGAAATTGAGCGAAAGGCGGTCAGGCGAGCGGCTTGGGTTGGGAACTGCGCCAGATGACGCAGCCTTTCACGCCGTGTGACGCAGGTCACAGGATTCGGCGCAACCAGCGACGAGGGTGATCCAGAGCACCAACATGAGTGATTTCAATCACATGGTGGGATGACACGAGTTTGGCATGAGCCGTGCTCTATCTCCTGGTGTCAATCAACTCCCCAGGAGAAAGACAATGGAACGTAGTCAGGGATGCATGGAGTGCACGTCGCGCAGTAAGCATATGTTCTGCAGCATGCAGAACACGTCGCTGGAAAAATTCGACGCCATCGGAACCCCGGTGCGGTTTGGCAGCGGAGCAATAATTTTCCGCGAGGGTGACAACTGCGGATCGGTGCACGTGCTTTGCTCGGGGCGAGTGAAGCTGTCGGCCACCAGCCGCGAAGGCCGGACGTTAATTCTGAAGATTGCGCGTTCCGGGGAAGTGCTGGGACTCTCAGCCGCGCTGGCGGGGCAGCCGTTTGAAGTGACCGCGGAAACAGTAGAGCCGTGCCAGCTGAAGACGATTCGGCGTCAGGCGCTGCTGGACTTCCTCGATCGCAACCCGGACGCCAGCATGCGGGCCGCGCGCGCGGTTGCACAGGAATACAAAGCCGCTTTCAGTGAAGTCCGGCGACTAGCACTCCCCGCAACTGCTTCGGGCCGCGTGGCGAACCTGCTGCTTGACTGGAGCCGCGAACAATCTCCGGAGAACGCTGTGCAGGGGCGGTGCATGATGCCGCTCACGCATGAAGAGATCGCTTCAATGACGGCGACGACGCGAGAAACGGTCACGCGCGTCCTGGGTCAGCTGAAGCGCGACCAACTGATTTCGATCCGCGGGGCCGCACTCACCGTACTGCAACCACAGGCACTGGAACGGCTCGCGATTTAAAGCCAGGCCCTCCCCCTGGAGCTGTGAATTCAAATGCAGTTGTTGATGTTTTTCAGAGGCAGCCGAGAGGCTGCCTTCTTTTTCCCGGTTTGCCCGCCGAGATGCTCTGGCTGCCGCTCTGCCTGGTCCTGTTGGTGCGCTGTCTCGCTTGCCTTGGCCCCTGAGCCCGCGGTCTTCGGGAAGCCCTCGCGACAACACGATGACCCGCTCCGAGCTAACTGGCTTCAACCCCTGCCCAGGTCCACGCCTGCCAGATGATGATCGAGGTGGCAATAGTTTCGATCGTTGCGAAGAACAAGTACTCAGGAAGAGCAGGCGGCCTGCCCCATCCGGCCAGAGGCGGAACGAAGGTCAGGAAACCGTTTACAAGGGTCAAAATGCTGCCCGCGATGATATTCGCCAGCCGGTTCGCTCTAAACGGAAGTAGCCGACACGCCACAATCATGGCGATGGGTATTTCCATCAAGACCGCTGAACCCGCCAGAACCCATGGTGGGAGATGTGGGGCGGCGGCTACAGCCCACAGGGCAAGCACGTCCGCGTACAGGTAGTTGAGTAACGCGAATATCCACAGTACAGACAACCGCTCCTTTGTGTCGTGCATGTCATCCTCGCCTTTGGTTAAGATTCTTTCCCTGAGGGTTGCAGTCCCAGGTTCATTTGCGGCTGGCCACAGTGGGGACAGAACGCGGCATCGGGTGCAACTCCGCGCCCGCAACCGGGACACGGATGGAGGATTGGCTTTCGCAGCAGGAAGTAGAGCACGAAGCCGACGCAGTTCGGAATGAGCACGGCGAGCGCCGTCCACGGAATCGCTGGCATACCGCGCCGCGCTGCATCTGCGTAAACATAGCCGGCGAGAAGAAAGAAAGCGCCGGCAAGCGTACCCCCGGCAAGACCGGTCAGGGTCCCAAGGGCGATCGCACGATGATGGTCGAAGGTCGCGAAAAAGAAAACCACGAAGGCTAAAGCGGCCAGGATCCTGGCCGGACCTGGAATGAGACCGAATCCGCTGCGCCAGCTCATATCGTCTGTCCTTTGCTGGCGGAATCCTCTCCCAGAAGTCTTTTTCGAAAGAGCGGCAGCAACGCGAGCAGAAGGGATGGCAGCAACCAGAACCCCGCGAATACGATCTCCCATGCGCGGCTGGGGAGATTCCATTGACTGGCCAGCCCTGCCAAAGTACGCCAGGTAAGGGCAGATCCCGTGAAGGTGAGGAATATTGCGACCCCTGTGCCGATCCAGAGGCTTTTTGCATGCGACTCGGCCGATCTCATCTCCACGGCACGGCGGCAGACTACGTTCTCAACCCGAAGTGCTGCTGCCGGGTCGAGTTCAATCGCGAAGCCGTCCAGCGCTCGGACGGCACGCGCCGAGAGATCGGCATACCGGCCACATTCGGGGCATTGTCCGACGTGAGCATCGAGCCAGCGCCGATCCTTCAGCGAAATTCGATCAACGAGGGCCCGATGAAGCAGAGCGCGGGCTTTTTCATGGTTCTCAAGCGGCATCGGCGCCTCCTCGGAGAGCGGCTTCGAGCATCGAGAGGCCGCGATGAATCCTCGACGAAACGGTCGAGACGGGAGCGCGTGCGACCTGGGCAATTTCCGCGAGCGACAGTTCTTCCTGGAAACGCAGGAGAAGCGCTTCCCTGTAGATTGGCTCCAGGGCCGCCAAAGCGGCCGCGATTCGTTTGGCATCTTCGCTTCTTGCGGCCGCGAAGAACGGCGATTCGAAATCCGGCGCGGGAAGATCCACGCCCGCTTCGTCCTCCCGGCCCATCCGATGCGCTGCCGTCTGTTGCTTTCGCAGGTGATCGATCGCCAGGTTTCGTGCGATGGAGAACAACCACGGCTCGAAACGGAGGCGGCCGTTATATTGCCCCGCGTGTTCCAGAACACGCAACCAGGTTTCCTGAACGAGGTCCTCCGCCAGTTCACGCCTGGATGTCCAGTAGACCAGATATCGGAGAAGCCGATAGTGATACTGCGAGACGATTCGGCCAATGAATTCGGAGTCTCTTCGCCGCAGTGCGCGCGCGATGCACTGAGACTCGGGTTCCGCCACACGCGAAAAGGCAGTCACCACGGCAACCATACCCCTATATACGAGGTCTGGCGCCGGAATTACGCATGGCCACGTATTCTGGAGGATGCCCAAAGACTTTCCAGCGTGCCTTACCGCGGCGTTGTGGTTGTCGAGGAAGTTCCGTGGGGCCGCAGGCTGCCGCCTGCCCGGCCGCTGGCTCACTCCTGGTACCAGGGAATATTGATGACGACGATGCGCTGTTTGCCGCGCACCAGCAGCAGCAGCTTGAGGAGGCTGGAGCGCTGGTTGTGCAGCAGGTTTTGCCACCAATGGCGAACCACCAGCTCGGGGACAAGCACGGCGATGTGGCGATTCTCGTGGATGCGCTCCTCGGAAAGGATGTAGTCGAGCAGCGGCATGAGAATGGTCCTGTAGGGCGAATGGAGCTGCTCGAATTTCGGTTCGGGGAGGCCGGCCGCTCGCATGGGTTCGATGATTTTGTCCTTCCACAGCAAGGCCAGCTCCTGGTCTCCATGATCGACGTCGGCGGTGTCGACGTGGACGATCTGTATTTCATTGGAGATGGAAAGGGCAAAGCGGATGGCTTTGGCGGAGATTCGGCTCCAGCGGTCCATGGGAATGATGACGATGGGCGGACGGATGTTGGTCACCGTGAGCGGATCGTGGCAGGCGGTTTCCTGGGCGATGCGGCGATAGTGGCGGTTGACTGCCGCCATCAGCAGGATGAGGCAGGGAATGAGCAGCGCGGTGACCCACGCGCCTTCGACGAACTTGGTGACCAGCACGACGATGGTGGTGATGCCGGTGGCGACTGCACCCAGCCCATTGACGAACATGCGGACCCTGGAGCGTGGGCCGGGATGGCGCATCCAATGCACGACCATGCCGGCCTGAGACAGGGTGAAGGCCATGAATGCGCCGATGGCGTACAGCGGGATCAGGCGATCGGTGACGCCCCCGAAGAGGATGAGCAGTCCCGCGGTGAGCGCAACAAGGATGTAGATTCCCCAGGAGTAGAGCAGACGGCGGCCGCGCAGCATGAAAACGTGGGGCAGGTAGCCTTTGAGGGCGATGGCGCGGGTGAGGCGGGGAAAATCAGCGAAGGCGGTATTGGCGGAGAGCGCGAGCACCAGCAGGATGGAACCGATGGTGACGTCGTAGAACCAGCCTCGGCCCATGACTGCGGAGGTGAGTTGGGAGAGGACGCTTTGGTACCCGGGGCCGTTGGGATCGGTTGCGCCAACGTTGTAGAAGCGGCAGAGAGCGGCGATGCCGGCGAGAAGAATGATGAGCAGGGCGATGATGACGGTGAGGGAGCGCCGGGCGTTTTTCGAAGTCGGCTCGCGGAAGGCCATGACGCCGTTGCTGACGGCTTCCACGCCGGTCATGGCGGTGCAGCCGCTGGAGAAGACGCGGAGCAGGAGCCACAAGCTGACGGCGGCGACGGCGGGGGGAAGTCTGGGCGGGGCGATGACGGGCGCCGGATGTCCATGACTGGTGACGGTGTGGAAGAGGCCGATGGCGATGACGACGAGCAGCGTCCCAAGGAAAAGGTAAGTGGGAACGAGGAAGGCGACGCCGGTGTCGCGGACGCCACGCATGTTGACGAGGGTGAGGAGCAGCAGAATGATAAGGCAAATCTGGAGCGTGTGCGGCTGCAGCGAAGGCACGGCCGAAATGAGCGCGCCCACGCCCGCGGAGATGCCGACGGCGGCAGTGAGGACGTAGTCGATCATGAGCGCCGCGGCAGCGAGGAGGCCCGCGCGGTCGCCGAGGTTCTCTCCGGCGACGGTGAAGGAGCCGCCACCGTGCGGATAGGCTTCGATGGTTTGGGAGTAGGAGAAGTAGAGGATGACGAGCAGGATGAGGATGGCGGCGGTGATGGGGAGAATGAAGTGGACGCCGACGAGTCCGAGGGGAATGAGCAGGGTGAGGGCAGCTTCGGGACCGTACGCGGCAGAGCTGAGGGCATCGAGGCCGAAGACAGGGATGCCCGCAGCTGGGCCGATGTGTTCGGCGCGCTCGTCCGATGTGGCCAGTGGTTGTCCGAACAGCAGGTCCGTGATCTGCATGTGGGGTGGAATTATCCTGGCAGAATTGTGCCCATTACGGTTTCAAATTCCTGATGAAAAAATGCGCCATGATGGCGTCGGCTTCTTTGGATTCGGGGAGGTTGGGGTCGTTCCAGAAAGCGTGGGGCAGGCCCTCGAAGACGACCATCTGATCGTTGTCGTTGCCGGCGCGCAAAAAGGCGCGGTGGAGGGTGGTAGTGCCGCTAAGGAGGATGTCGCGGCCGCTGGTGATGAACAGGGTGGGCGGCATAGCGTGAAGATCGGCGAAAAGCGGGGAGAGGACTGGATCACGCGGATCGGTCGAGCCGACGTAGGTAGGAGCGTCAGGACCTGGACCGGGCGGATCGAGGTAGCCCGAGAGCCCATTGAGCGCGTACATGGCCCAGGAGTCGCCGTAACGACTGAGATCTCCGTTGCCGGAGAAGATGCCGAGTGCGCCGGGCAGCGGAAGGCCGAGCTGTTTGAGACGGACGGCAACTTCGCCGGTGAGGATCGCGCCGGCTGAGGTTCCGTAAACAGCGATGTGCGCGGGCGCGTAAGTCTTGA